>NZ_BAAARK010000004.1:0-431587 GCF_039532155.1 Streptomyces lunalinharesii | reverse complement strand
CCCCGCGACGCCCCCCCCCCGCGACGCCCCCCCCGCGACGTCCCTCACCCCCCAGCGGGCTCCGGTTCGGTGATGTTTCGGATGATTCCTAGTTCCAGCAAGTCCTGTGGGCGGATGTGGAGTTGGTCGGCGGTGTGGTGGATTGCGTCCGGGCCGCGTTTGAGGATGGCGGCGGCCATTTCGGGGGCGATGACGGAGAAGTAGCTGTCGGGCGTGGCCCACAGGCGGTTGGGGGCGGCCAGGGCCAGTGCGCCGCCCGAGCCGCCTTCGCCGATGAGGAGCGAGGTGACGGGGACGTGGGCGGCGGCGAGTGCGGCGAACGTGTCGGCGATGGCCGCGCCGGCGCCGGCGCGTTCGGCCTCCGCGTCGTTGGCGGCGCCCGGGGTGTCGATGAGGGTGAGGACCGGGGTGCCGAGGCGGTCCGCGAGCCGTATGAGTCTGGTCGCGGTGCGGAATCCGGCGGGGCGGGTGGCCGTGCCGCACTGGGCCGCGAAGGCGATGGTGCGGCCGTCGCGGTGGCCGAAACCGCAGCGCATGCCGGGGTCGCGTCCTCCGCACCGGTCGCCGTTGATCTCCTCCCAGTCGTCGAAGTACGCGCGCAGGTATGCCTCGGCGCGGGGGCGTCGGGCGTCGCGGGCGCGACGGACCGCGTCCCAGCCGGTTTCCGGGAGGTGGGTGGTGCCCAGGGCGAACGGTACGGGGGCCGGGTGGGGTGGTGCGGTCGGTGGTGGGTTGGCGGTGTTGAGGAGGCGGAGCCAGCGTTGGAGGGTGGTGCGGAGGGCGTCGGCGGGGACGACGGCGTCGATCTGGCCGGCCGCGAACTGGCCCTCGGCGGAGTAGGCGTGCGGGTCGGCGTCCGGCGGGCGCACGCGTGAGCCGGCGAAGCCGACCTGGGCCTTGGGGAGCGCGAGGATCACATCGGCACCGGCGCCCAGTGTCGCCCATCCGCCGCCGGTGGTCGGGTCGCGGACCACCGCGATCTGCGGCAGTCCCGCGGCGCGGTTCAGCGCCGACTGTCGGGCCACTCGCTGGAGTTGGGACAGTGCCCGCATGCCTTCCTGCATCCGACTGCCGCCGGTGGCGATGAGTGAGACGAGGGGGAGGCGCCGCTCGCGGGCCTCGGTGTAGGCGGCCTCCAGTCGGTCGCCGGTGCGTTCGCCGAGGGAGCCGCCGAGGAAGCCGAACTCGAAGGCGAGCACCACCGCGTCGGTGCCGCCGAGGGTGGCGAGCGCGGTGACCACCGATTCCTCCTCGCCGGTCCGGTCGCGGGCGCGTCGCCGGGCGGCGTCGTAGCCGTGCCAGCCGAGTGGGCCGTCGGGGGGCGGGGGCGGTGCGTGCGGTGTGGGTGCGGGCGGGGCGCCCGCGGTGCCGGGGGTGAGTTCGACGGCGGTGTCGGTGACGGCTGCGATGGCTTGGCGGGCCGTCAGGCGGAGGCTGGGCAGGGGGGTCGCGTCCCGCGGCGGCTGCTCATGCATCGCCGGCTCCTGCCGGGGGCGCCGCGGCCCGCAGGTCCCGCTTGAGGATCTTGCCCATGTCGTTGCGGGGGAGGGCGTCGAGGAAGTGGACGATGCGCGGCCGCTTGTGCGGGGCCAGTTGGCCGGCGACGTGGTCGGCCAACTCCTGGGCGGAGGGCGGCCGGCCGGCGCCGGTCTCGGGCACGACCCAGGCGACGATCCGTTCGCCGAGGTCCTCGTCGGGCTCGCCGGTGACGGCTGCCTCGGCGACGCTCGGGTGCGCCAGCAGGGCGTTTTCGATCTCGCCGGCGCCGATCTTGTAGCCGCCGCTCTTGATGAGGTCGGTGGCCTTGCGGCCCACGATCCGGTAGTTCCCGGCGGGGTCCCGCACGGCCATGTCGCCGGTGCGGAACCAGCCGCCGTCGAACGCCGCGGCGGTGGCGTCGGGGCGGTTGAGGTACTCGGAGAACAGGTTGGGGCCCCGCACCTGGATCTCGCCGACCGTTTCGCCGTCGCTCTCCTCGATGGCCCGGCCCGCGTCGTCGACGAGGCGCACGTAGACCCCGGGGAGGGCGACGCCGACCGTGCCGGTGGCGTCGGGGCCGTCCGCGCGGACGCTGGTGTTCATCAGCGTCTCGGTCATGCCGTAGCGCTCGATCACCCGGCGGCCGGTGGCGGCGGTGAGCCGTTGGTGGTCGGTGAGGGGGAGCGCGGCGGAGCCGGAGACGAGGAGCCGGGCGCGGCCCAGGGCCTGGGCGAGGGTGGCGTTCTCCGCGGCGTCGAGGGCGAGTCGGTGGTACATCGTCGGGACGCCGAAGAGCATCGTGCCGTCCGCGGACAGTTCGCGGGCGACCGCCTCGGTGCTGAAGCGGCCCAGGTGGTGCACGCTGCCGCCGCGGCGCAGCGGGCCGAGGACGCCGAGGATCAGGCCGTGGACGTGGAACAGCGGCAGGGCGTGGACCAGTACGTCGTCGGCCGTCCACTGCCAGGCGTCCTCCAGTGCGTCGAGGGTCCGGGCCAGGGCGCGCCGGGGGAGGACGACGCCCTTGGGTGGGCCGGTCGTCCCGGAGGTGTAGACGATCAGGGCCGGGGCCTCGTCGCCCGGCTCCACGGGCAGCGGGCCGGGCATCGGCTTGTCGGTGGACGGGGTGACCTCGACGTCGAGGCGGGGGAGCGCGGCCAGGGGCTCCGGCAGGGTGGTGCCCGGTTCGGCCAGGACCAGTGCGGGGGCGCTGTCCGTCACGATGTGGGTGAGTTCGCGCTCGCCGATCTTCGGGTTGATCGGTACCGCGGCCACGCCGGCGAGCAGTGCGGCGACCACTGCCACGGACGTCTCCAGCGTCGGCGTCGCCCAGACCGCCAGCCGGGGCGTGCCGCCCGGGGTGAGGCGGTCGATGCGCTCGGCGAGCGGGCCGGCCACCGCGGCCAGTTGGCCGTAGTCCAGGGCGCGGTCACCGAAGCGCAGCGCGGGCGTGGGCGAGCCGTCGCGCAGGGCGGGGAAGAGCACGTTCACCGGGTCTCCTTCGTTCGTGTCGGCTGCCGGCGCAGGTGGGCCGGGGCCGTCCCGATCCCGCACGCGCCGCCGCGCGGAACGGGCTGACGAAGACCACTTTCGCAGAGACCGCCGACGTCGTGATCGACGCGCGGTCCGCCTGTGGATAACTTCGGATGTCTCGGCTCGCGCGAGGGGCCGGGGCGTCGTGGCCCCGGTGGTCGCGCGCTGCGGGGTGCCGAGCGCTCAGCTCTGGATCTTGCGGAAGTCCCAGGAGACCACGGACTCGGGCGTCAGGCGCAGCCAGGCGTGCCGCCCGTCGTGCGGCATCTGTGCGAGGCCGAAGTTCTTCTGCGCGAACGACCTTTCCGGAGCCTCCAGTTCCGGGCAGTGCTCGCCCGTGCGCGGTGCCTCGCCGACGCGTTCCGCGCGGCCGGTGAGTTCGACGCCGCGCAGTTCGCCGTAGTCCTGCCCGTCGTCCACGACCACCGCGATCCGCGGGTCCTTGCGCAGCTGCGCCCACCGCTTGCTGCGGGTGATCGAGTACAACCAGAGGGCGGTCCCGTCCCAGACGAACCACAGCGCGCCCACGTGCGGCGTCCCGTCCGGGCCGACGGTGGCGACCCGGCAGGTGCGTTGCGCGGTCAGGAAGGCGTCCAGCTCCGACGGGGTCATCATGATCCGCCGGCCGCGGCGCTGGGCCGTGGCCTCCTGGGGTGGGTGGGCAGTCGTGAGCGTGTCGGCCGTGCGCGGTGCCTCGGTCATCCTCGCCGCCCTTCATCGTTTCTGATGGAGTGTCAGAAATCATGGGGGCTCTTCCCGCCGAACGCAATGGTCGATACCCTCGCGCCTCCCGGCCCGCCGCCCCGGCGCGCGCCCCCACCCGCGCACGCCGCGACGCCTTCCGTAGTGGGTCTTCCGCAGAGGGGAACGCCGATGCCTTCGGACAGCCGGCTCGTCGAGCAACTGGACCCGGCCACGACGGTGCTGCTCACCGTCGAATGCCAGCGCGGTGTGGTCGGCACCGACAGCGCCCTACCGGAACTCGCCGACGTCGCCCGCACCTCGGGGGCGCTCGGACGAATCGCGCACCTGGTGACGGCGGCCCACGACGCCGGCGTCCAGGTGCTGCACGCGATCGCCGAACGCCGCCCCGACGGCCGCGGCGCCAGCCGCAACGCCCGGCTCTTCCGTGCCGCCGAGCGGCTGCCGGTGCGGCAGACCACCGGCTCCACCGCGGTCCGCGTCGCCGACCCGATACCGGTCTCGGAAGCGGACCTGGTGGTGCGCAGGCTGCACGGGCTCTCCCCGCTCGCCGGCACCGAGGTGGACGCCCTGCTGCGCAACGTCGGGTGCCGCACGCTGGTCGTCACCGGGGTCTCGGCGAACGTGGCGATCCCCAACGCCGTGTTCGACGCGGTCAACCTCGGCTACACGGCGGTCGTTCCGGCGGACGCGATCGCCGGGGTGCCCGCCGACTACACCCCCGCGATGGTCCGCAACACCCTGTCCCTGGTGGCCACGGTCACGACCACCGAGGACGTCCTCGCCTGCTGGCGGCACCCCCGGCGCGCCCGTTGACCACGCGCCGGGAGCGGAGCGGATCAGCGCTCAGCCACCGTTCGCGCCGTGCTCCGGGGCGGGCAGCGCCTCCTTGAGGAAGTCCGCCTGCACGCGCAGCAGGTTGGCGTTGACCGCGTCGTCGGCGGGCAGGTGCGTGGCGCCCGGCAGCGGCAGCACGGTGTGCGGTCGGCCCGCCGCCAGCAGCTCCGCGGAGAACCGCAGGGTGTGCGCCACGGCGACGTTGTCGTCCGCCAGCCCGTGGACGAGCATCAGCGGGCGGCGCAGGAGGTGGCCCTTGCCCACCAGGGAGCAGCGCGCATAGTTCTCCGGCACCTCATCGGGATGGCCCAGGAACCGCTCCTTCCAATGGGTGTCGTACAGCCGCATGTCGGTGGGCGGGGCGCCGGCGACCGCCGCGTGGAAGACGTCAGGATGGTGCAGCACCGCCGCCGCGGCCAGGAACCCGCCGAACGACCAGCCGCGGATCGCCACCCTCCCCAGGTCCAGGTCCGAGAAGCGCTCCCCGGCCGCCCGCAACGCGTCCACCTGGTCGGCCAGCGCGGGCCCCAACTGGTCGCCGTGCACCGCCCGCTCCCACCGGGGGCCCCGCCCAGGGGTGCCCCGCCCGTCCGTCACCAGGACCGCGAACCCCTGCTCCGCGAACCACTGGGACACGCAACCGGTCCACCCCCGCGCCCGTACGGCGAGCTGCAACGCCGGCCCGCCGTACGGGTCGAGCAGCACCGGCAGCTTCCCGGTGCCCGGCCGGTGCCAGGACGGGAAGTACAGCACCGACCGCAACTGGCGCTCACCAAGACGGAGATGCGTCTGTCGGGGAACGATCAGAGGCTCCTCGGCGAGCGAGGCGATGGCCCCCGGCGGCCGCCCCGGCCCGTCGCCGTCCCCGAGGACGTGCACCTCGTGGCCCTGCTGCGTCAGCCCCGCCAGGACGGTCGTCCCACCGCGTGCCGTGCCGGTCCAGACGCCGGGCTCCGCACTCAGCCGGCGGCACCCGGCACCGGGCTCGTGGCGCCAGACGTGCGTCTCCGTGGGGTCCTCGCTGGCGGTGAACAGCACCCGCTCGCCCTCGACCCCCAGGACCGCGCGCAGTTGGAGCCCCTCGGGCGTGACCCGCCGCCCACCCACGACCAGCCCGCGGGTGTCACCGTCGTCCTCGGGGAGCACCAGGGCACCGGAGGCCGTCCGGGCCGGAGTGCCGGGCACCAGCTCCACCCAGGCGGCATCGGTCCGCTCGTGCCGCACCTCGGTGGCGCCGTTCGCCGGATCGACCGCGAGCGTCCGCAGGACCCGCTGGTCCCGGCTCTGCACGGCCACGAACGGGCCGTGCGCGTCCCAGCCCGCGTCGACGACGTACTCGTACGCCGCGCGGTCCCAGGCCACTTCGGTGCGCTCGCCGTCCAGGGAGAGCAGGTGCAGCGTCACCTCCGCGTTGGCGGTGCCGGCCGACGGGTAGCGGATCACCTGCGGTGGCCGGCTCGGGTCCGCCGGATCGCTGAGGTAGCGGCGGGCCACGGGCGCGGTGTCGACCCGCGCCACCAGGAGGCCGCGGCCGTCGGGCGCCCACCAGTAGCCGCGCGAACGGCCCATCGACTCGGCGGCGACGTACTCGGCGAGCCCGTAGGAGACCTCCGGCCCCTCCGGGCGCACCAGTTGCCGGTCGTCGCCGTCCAGCGCGACGACGTGCAGGGCGCGACCGCTCACGTAGGCGATGTGCCGCCCGTCCGGCGACGGCCGCGGATCGACCACCGGCCCGGCCGCCGGCACCGGGAACGGCGCACCGCCGTCCGTCCGCACCGCCCACAGCGCACCGGACAGTGCGAACGCCACCACCTCGACCGCGGCGTCGGTCGCGTACCCCACCACCCCGACGGAGCGCTCGCGGGCCCGCTCGCGCCGCAGCCGCTCCTCCTCCGGGACGGCCTCCGCGCCCCCGCCCACCAGGAGCACCGGATCGGCCAACAGCCGTTCCCCGCCCGCCTCGTACTGCCACAGCCGCCCCACGGGATCGCCGCCGGATCCGGTCCGCACGAACACCACCCGCCGCCCGTCCGGCGACAGCGTGAACTGCCTCGGCACACCGAGGGAGAAGCGCCGGGTGCGCGCGAACTGCTCGGGGAAGCGGTCCAAGTCGCCGGTTCCGGTGCCGGTGCTGGCGTCGGTGCCGGGGGTGCGGGCGAGGTCATCGGTTCGTCGTTTCACGGTGGTCGTCCTCCAAGGGTGCGACGGGACGGTGGGCGCAGACCGGGACGGGAGCGCCACTACGGGCCCGTTGCCGGGCTGACTGTCTGGTGTGCCTGCTGCGTGCTCGTGGTGCGCGGGCTCGCTCGACGTGCGTCGCGAGCCCGGTGTGCCGGAAGTGGCGGGTGCCTGGTGCGCTCGACGTGCAGAGTGTGCGCACGCCATGGGGCGGTTCCGCCAGGTGCGGGCACCAACTGCCCGACCACGGCACCGCGTCGCGGCGTCATGGGGACGGGGCGAGGGGTGGGTTCGTCGTCCGACCGGGCGGTTGCGCGCGGTCGACGACGGTGCCCTGCGGCGGTCGCAGCGGCGACGGCGGACAGGGTCAGCGGATCATAGCGGGCCGCGGCCGGTCGTCGCCCGGCGGGTCGTCGCGGTGCCTCACCGCCCGTCCCCGGCGGGTCCCCGCGGCGGCCGCACGGCGAGCCGGGCGCACAGCGCGGCGAGGGGCAGTTCGGCCGCGACGGCCATGGCCACCGCGGCGGCCAACTCCGGGCCCGGCGCGGCGGTGGCGAGGTCGAGGCAGGCATCGGCGAGGAGGAGCACGGCCGCGGCCGCCGCGGGGGCGCGGTGGCGGGGGTCGGCGCGCAGCAGGCGGGTGCCGGCGGTGAGCAGGGCCGCGGCCTCCAACGCGTCGAGGGCGACCCAGGCGGCCGCCTCGGCGGGCGGCAGGGTGCCGGCCAGGTAGCCGAGCCACGGCAACAGGGCGAGACCACAGGCCGCGAGCACCCGGCCCTGGCAGCGGCGCGCACGGCCGTGCCGGGCCGGTCGGCCGAGGCCGGCGACGGTGACGGTTCCGGGTCCGGTGCCGGTGCCGGTCGTCGCGCAACGTCCGTCGTCCGCACCGGGAGTGAAGGCGAGGAGGGCCATGGTCAAGGAGGTCCCTTCGGGTCACGAACCCGGTCGTCGGGCTCGTGATCAACACTCCGTCAGCCGCCTGATCCCGTCAGTAACACCGCTGTCCGACCTGGGGTGGCACCAGCTTCACCCCGGTTCCGGATGCAGGCGTGACAGCAGCTGCTGACCTGGGCGTTTACCGTCTTGCCCATGGCCCGAACCGACGGGCGGCCACGCCGCCCGGCCGGGGGTGGCCGGGCTGGCGGTGCTGCCGTTCCTCCCGGGCGCAACCGGTGCGGTGATCCGGCTGGAGTCGGTGATCGCCCTGCGACTGCCCGGGCCCAGCCGGGCCGAGGAACCGGCCCGTCGCGTCGAGGACCTGGCCGAGCGCCGGGCCGGGACGCTGGCCGCCGCGGACGCCGAACGCCGCCGCATCGAACGCGACCTGCACGACGGCGCCCAACAACGGCTGGTGTCCCTGGCGGTCAACCTGGGACTGGCCCGGGCCACGCTCACCGACCTGCCGCCCGAGACCCGCGCCGTCATCGACGAGGCGCACCGCGAGGCGAAGGAAGCCCTGGAGGCGATGGCCTACTTCGTCGTCTCCGAAGCGCTGGCCAACGTCACCAAGCACGCCCGCGCCAGCCGCGCCGAGGTCGTGGCGGTACGGGCCGGTGACGCGCCGCGGGTACGGGTCACCGATGATGGCGGGGGAGGGGCGGACCCCTTCGGGGGAACCGGACTGACCGGGCTCGCGCGACGCGTCGCCTCGGTGGACGGCACCCTCGCCATCGACAGCCCCCCAGGGGCCTGACCGTCATCACCATGGAGCTGCCGTGCACGCTGTGAAGCGCGCTGTGATCGCCGAGGATTCCGTCCTGCTCAGGATCGGGGTGGTCCGGGTCCTGGAGACGGCCGGGTTCGAGGTGGTGGCCGAGGCCGGGGACGCGGAAGGGCTGCTACGGGCCGTGGAGGACCACCGCCCGGACATCGCCGTCGTCGACGTCCGGATGCCGCCCGGCTTCACCGACGAGGGGGTCCGGGCCGCACTGGTCATCCGGCAGCAGTGGCCGGAAACCGCCGTGCTGATGCTGTCCCAGTACGTCGAGGAACGCTACGCCGCCGAACTGCTCGCGGCGCACACCAGCGGCGTCGGCTACCTCCTCAAGCAACGCGTGGCCGACGTCGAGGAGTTCATCGAGGCGCTGCGGCGCGTCGCGGCCGGCGGCACCGCCCTGGACCCCCAGGTGGTGGCGCAGTTGCTGGTGCGGCGCCCCAGCGACCCGCTGGAGCGGCTGACCGAGCGCGAGCGGGAGGTGCTGGCACTGATGGCCGAGGGCCGCTCCAACGCCGGGATCGCCGCCCAACTGGTGGTCAGCGAGAGCGCGGTCGCCAAGCACATCAACAGCATCCTGGCGAAGCTGGACCTGCCCAAGGCGGGCGGCGACCACCGGCGGGTACTGGCCGTGCTGCGCTTCCTGGGGGTCGGCGGATAGCGCCGTCGGGCAGCCGCGCCACGGCACGCCGCACCAGGCCGCCAGGAGCTTGTAAAGGATCCCTTGACGCCGGTCGGGCTGTAAAGGCATCCTTTACGCGTGTCGGACGTAACGGAACCCTCGATGCCCCTCACCGCCCTCAGCGCCCTGCTGGCCGAAGGGGCCACGGCCCTGGCCGCGGAGGTGACGGGCAGCCCGTTGGCACCGCCCGCCTACCTGGAGCTGGTCCGGCGCTCGCGGGACGTCGACCAGCTGGCGGAACGGGTCCTCAAACTGTGCGTGCAGCAGTGCCGGGACGCCGGCCACACCTGGCAGGAGCTCGGCGACCTGCTCGGAGTCACCCGCCAGGCCGCCTTCCAGCGGTTCGGCAAGCCCCTCGACCCCCGAACGGGAGAACCCATGGACAAGACCGTGCACATGGCCGACGCAGCGGAGCGCGCCGTCGAGATCGTCACCGACGTGCTTCAGGGCCGCATGGCCGAGGCCCGGAAGACCTTCAACACCCAGGTCCTGGAGGCGTTCACCGACGAGGTGCGGGGCGACGGACTGGCCACGGTCGCCGGCATGGTCGGCGCGTTCGAGGGCTTCGGCGAGGGCGAGCCGTTCGTCCGGCGCATCGGCGACCACACGGTCGTCGACATACCGCTGCGCTACGAGGCCGGCGACATGAAGGCCCGGGTCGCCTTCGACACGGACGAGAAGGTCGCCGGGCTCGTCATCGTCCCCCCGGACGCCGCCTAGCCCGGGCCGCGCCGACGCCCGGCCGAGTATCCCCGCGGCGGCACGCGACGCCCGCCCTCGCTCCCCAGGGCGGGCCGCGTGCAGCCAGGGCCGTGCTTGACTGCCGGCATGATTGCCTTCGAAACGCTACGGGTCTTCTGCGGCGCCGACGGCCGCCACGGCAACGCCCTCGGGGTCGTGCGCAACGGGGCCGCGATCCCCGGCGAGGGCGACCGGCTGGCCGTCGCCGGGCGGCTCGGCTTCAGCGAGACGGTCTTCGTCGACGACGCCGCCCGGGGCGTCATCGACATCTACACCCCCACCGCGCGGATGGCGTTCGCCGGCCACCCGTGCGTGGGGGCGGCCTGGCTGCTCGAAGCGACCCAACTGAGCACGCCCGCCGGAACGGTGCGGGTGCGGCGGGACGGGGAGTTCACCTGGATCGCGGCGCCGGCCGCCTGGTCCACCGGGCGGACGCTGCGCCCGTACGACTCGGCGGCCGAGGTGGCCGGTCTCGCGGTGCCGCCGCCGGGCGAGTGGATCTACGCCTGGGCCTGGGAGGACGAGGCGGCCGGTCGGGTGCGAGCCCGCGCGTTTCCCGGCCGGGGCGACGGCATCGACGAGGACGAGGCCACCGGAGCCGCGGCCATGCGGCTGACGACCCACCTGGGCCGTGATCTGACGATCCATCAAGGAGAGGGGTCGCAGATCGTCACGGCGGTCGGCCCGGACGGCACGATCGGCATCGGCGGACGGGTGCGCAGGGCCGTCGATGCGCAGCCCCTCCCCGTCGGCCCGAACGCGTCCTGAACGGCGCCCCGTTCGCGGTGCGGCGCCCCTGAGGTGCGCTCAGGCGTTCCGCCACACCAGCGTGTACCGCCAGAACAGCCGGCGGCGCAGCCGGACGCCGGGCAGGACGGCGCGGGCCGCGCGCACGACGTCGGGGAAGGACATCTCCGCCGGGCGGGTCCGGGCGGTCATCGAGACCGGTGCGGGCGCCGTGCGGCCGCCGTTCTTGAGCCAGCCGATGGCGGCGTTGAGCGGGCTGGAGGCGGCCGCGAGCAGATGGTCGACGGGGGTGGTGGGGCGGCACAGGCCGACCAGTACGAGGGTGCCGTCCGGCGCCAGGTGCCGGCGGAACACCGTCAGGGCCTCGCCGAACGGCAGGTGGTGGACGACGGCGACGCACGTGACGACGTCGTAGGTCCGGTCGGGGAGTCCGGTCAGGGCGTCTTCGGTGGCGAACGTCACCGGTGCTCCCGGCGGGGTCAGCTCCCGCGCGCGGGCGGTGATCGTCGGGTCGGCGTCCACGCCGTGCACCGCGTCGGCGCGCGTGGCCAGCAGCCGGGCCAGGTCGCCGCTGCCGGAGCCGACGTCCAGGGCCGCCGCGCAGCGCCGGGGGAGCCGTCGCAGGATCCAGCGGTGGAAGTGGGCGTTGTGGTCCCAGGGGTGGGCGGCGTTGAACCGTTCGAGGGCCCGAAGGGCGCGGTGCGACAGCGGGGTCATGCCGCCACTCCACCAGAGGTCCGGTGCCGCCGGCACCACCACCGGCGGCTGCCGACGACGGATCAGGCCACCGGGGCGGGCGAGCGACCGCCTACCGCCCGGCCGCCCGCTCCGACTCGTCCCGCTTCAGGGCGTGTTCGAGCAGGGCCTCGGCGGCGGCGCGGGCGTGCCTGCCGTAGTCCGGTTCGTTCAACACCATGGCGCGGCTGGCCGCACCGTCCGCGAGGGTGACCAACTGTTCGGCGAGCGCCTCGGGTTCGAGGCAGCCCAGTTCCGCCACCAGTGTGGTGACCAGCCGCACCATCAGCAGTTTCTGCTCGCGGGCGTAGGCGTGGATCGGGCTCTGCGGGTCGGGGAACTCCGCCGCGGCGTCGATGAACGGGCAGCCGCGCACCGCAGGCGCCTCCGCGTCGGGCTGCTCGAAGAGGCGGAGGATCCGCTCCCGAGGGCTGAGCTCCTCCAGAGTCAGCACGCCCTCCAGGGTCTGCCCCGACGAGGCGAGCGCCTGGAGGTGGGCGACCACGAGGTCGCTCTTGGTGCGGAAGTGGGCGTAGAGCGTCCGCTTGGACACCGGCGCCTCCTCGGCGACCTGTTCCATGCCGGTCGCCGTGATGCCCTGCTGCGCGAACAGGCGGGCCGCGGCAACCAGGACGCGCTCCCGGGCCCCCCGCCCCCGCCGCGGTGTCGTCTCCTCGGTCGTACCCATGGGGGCAAGTATACGTCTGCGTTTACTTCCGGCGGGGCGTGTGGATAAGGTCGCTCCCGAGCGAGGTAAACGATCCCGTTTACTTAGTCCTTCGTCAGGGAGTGCGTCATGAAGCGTGTGGAGTGCCTGAGGGGCCCGGCCGGTGATCCGGAGGCGCGTGGTCACGCGGAGCGGCTGATTCGCGGCCGGCGTGCGGTGCGGGCGTTCCGGCCCGACGCCGTGCCGGCGGAAACCCTGCGCGCGATCTTCTCGCTCGCCGGCTCCGCACCGTCCAACTCCAACACCCAGCCGTGGCGGGTGGCGGTGGTCAGCGGCGCGGCGCGCGAGCGGCTGGCCGACTCCCTCCGGGCCGCCCACGCCGCCGACCGCACCTCCGTCGACTTCCCGTACCACGAGGACGCGTACGCGCCGGCGCAACTGCGGCGGCGCTCCGAGTTCGGCGCGCAGCTCTACGGCGCGCTGGGCATCGATCGCGACGACCACCCGGCGCGCGCCGCCTACGACGTCGAGAGCCTGCGGTTCTACGGCGCACCGCACGTCGCGTTCCTCTTCGTCGCCGACCGGGCCGACGCGCGCCTGGCCGCCGACGTCGGCGCCTACCTCCAGACGCTGCTGCTGGCGATGGCCGGGTACGGCGTGGACAGCTGCCCGCAGGGGCTGCTGAGCTTCTACGCCGACACGGTGCGCGGCGAACTCGGCATCGAAGCGGGCAAGTTGCTGGTCGGCGTCTCGTTCGGCTACGCGGACCGCAGTGCGCCGGTGAACCGCATCGACACCGGGCGCGCACCGCTGGAGGCGACCACGACGTTCCACGGATAGCGCCGCCCACCGGGCCGGGCATGGCCCTCCACCGGGCGGCCGGCCCCGTCCGCGCGTGACGGGCGCCACCCGGCACCGGCCGCACCCCGCCTATACCCACCCTTTACACTGGGCGTGGCGAAGGGGAGTAGTCCCGAAACACCGCTGGTCGACACACTGGCTGCCCCACGGGGCAACCCGGCCACCGGGCCGGCCGCGCACGACGGGCCGGCGGACGAGACCTTCGGCCACGGCATGACCTGGCCTGCGCAAACGGCGCGGGCCACACCAGCATGCCGGGCCGGAAGGGTTCTCCCGTCACCTCGCTGGGTGTCGTACGAGCCGGCGGCCCGGCCCCAGCAGAAAGCACCCGGATGACCCTCGACCCCCTGGCGATCGTCACCGCCTTCGGGCTGATCTTCCTCGCCGAACTCCCCGACAAGACCATGTTCGCCTCGTTGGCGATGGGCACCCGCATGCGCCCGCTGTACGTGTGGTTCGGCACCTCCACCGCGTTCCTCGTGCACGTCGCCCTCGCCGTCGGTGCCGGCAGCCTGCTCGGCCTGCTGCCCACCATGGCGGTGAAGCTCGTCTCCGCCGCCCTGTTCGCGTTCGGGGCGTTCGCCCTGCTGCGCAACGGCGGCGACGACGACGAGGACGAAGCGGGCAGCAAGACCGTCACCGGGTTCTGGCCTGTCTACGGCACCGCCTTCATGGCCGTCTTCATCAGCGAGTGGGGCGACCTCACGCAGATCACCACCGCCAACCTCGCCGCCACCAACGGTTGGTTGCCCACCGCCATAGGGTCGGCCGCGGCCCTGATGTCCGTCTCCGCGCTCGCGCTGCTGGTGGGCCGCTTCATCGCCAAGCGCGTCCCGCTGAAGACCGTGCAGCGCATCGGCGGCATCTGCATGGCCGCCCTGGCCGTCTGGACCCTGATCGAAGCCTTCACGGGCTGACGCGGGACCCCCGCGAGGCAACGGGCCCGGCCCCCCGACGCGTCGGGGGGCCGGGCCCGTTGCGCACGTCGCCGTGGACGTCCGCGGGGTGCGGCATGTGCGGTCAGGTGCCGGTGACTGTGGGGGCGGGCGTGCTGGTGGGGGTGCCGGCGGGAGTGGGAGTGGGGGTGCCGGTGGGGGTGGGGGTGCCCGTGCCGACGAGGTGTGATCCCTCCACCAACGTGCACGGCGCCGTGGGGGTTTGGGGGAGTCTGTTGAGGGAGAACGTCGCCACCGCGTTGGTCACCGCGGCGCACAGCGGAATGTGCAGAGCCCGCACGTTGTCGACGGTGTCCTCTACCACGGCGTGCGGGACGTCGACCCCGAACGGTGCGGTGCCACCGCGTTGTTGGGGCGGCGGCGGGCCGGTCGGGAGCTGCGGCGGCTGCACGATCACGCAGTGCCCGGCGGGCTGCTCTCCCGGGTGCAGGGCCTGAGCGGTGACCTTGACGATGTTCGGGGGCTTGCTGGGGCTGGTGCAGAAGGCCACCTTGATCTGGGCGGCCTCCTGCGGCGTGCCCTTGAACAGCTCGACGTAGGGGATGGTGGGTGGGGCCGCAGCGGCGACCGGCGCGGAAGGCCAGGCCAGCAACGCCACCGTCGCCGCGGGAACGGCGCAGAACGTGTGCGAAAGGCGCATGATGTCGTTCCTTTCCGACTATGAGCACTTTCATCGCATTGCCTGCCCCCGCCCGGCGCCGCGAACCGACGCACGGAGCGCCCCCACCCAAATGCCGGGCGATTTCGGGCCCGGGCCGGGCAGGCGAGGGAACCGCGCTTGCGGAAGCGTCCAGGCCGTGCTGTGGCGAGGGGCGGCCGGTGCGGATGTGCCTGGTGGTCGCGGTGCCGTGCCGCCCGTTCTCAGCGGCGGGACGCCAGCGACAGCAGCGGTGCGCCGGCCGGGAAGAGGTACTTGGCGGCCAGGACCGGCCGGCCGCCGGCCCACACGGTTTGGGTGAGCAGCAGGGCCGGAGTCTCGGGCGGGCGCGCGATGGCGTGGCCGCGTTCGGTGCCGAGCATGGTGGCGCCGAGCGTGCTGCGCGCGGTGAGCCCGTGACCCTGCTCCGCGGCCAGGAAGGCGGCGAGCATGGTGCCCTCCGGGTCGTCGCCGGACGCGGGCGGCCCGGCGGCGTCGGGCTCCGGCAGGGAGGCGCGGAGGGTGTCGGCGAGGTCGGCGCCGGTCGTGGTCCGCAGGACCTTGTCGTCCGCGGCCCATTCGTGCGCGAAGCACGCCGCCGTGCCGTCCACCTCGACCACGGTCTCCCAGAAGCAGGCGCGTTCGGTGGCGGCGAGGCGGAGGTGGTAGCCGGAGAAGTCGGTGGGTTCCTCCAGCTCCGTGGCGAGCCGGCGGCACCGCACCGCACCGGGGCCGAGCAGGGACTCGACGGGCAGCAGGCGCTCCAGGCCGGGGGCCGGCGGCGGCTGGTTGACCGTGCTGCCGGCGCCCTGGCGGCGGGTGATCACGCCGTCCTCCTGGAGCAGGATCAGCACCTCGCGCAGCCCCGAACGGCTCACGCCCAACTGGCCGGCCAACTGGGGCTCGGGGGGCAGCCGCGCGCCGGGCGGGAACGTGCCGTCGTCGATGGCGGCCACGATGCGCTGGTACAGCTCGACGCGCGAGGAGTGCCGGCGCGCTCCCTGACGAGGCATGAAGGCTCCCGAGGTTTTGTCGGACATTCTTCGGGATCGCGGGTGCGGTGTGCTCCGCGAACCACGTCCGGCCCTCCAGGTTAGCCGCCCCGTTCGCGCGGTCGTGCCGGTGGGGCGAGTGTGGGGAGGCGTCTGGCGTGCGGCGGGGTCGGCGGGGCGTCGGAGTGTGCGCGATTCCTCGTGGCCGGACCCTTGTGCCGGTGAAGGGTGCTGGCTAACCTCCCCAGCAATCGATTGTCCGACAATCTCGGGCATGGCGAGGTCGTGCGAGCCGTCCCCGACCGTCCTCCCCACACCCCGCCCGTCCCGTCGGCAGCGCCCTTCGACCCGGAAGCACCACCCATGCCCGTCACCCCGCCCCGCCCGCTGCTCATGGACTGCGACACCGGCATCGACGATGCCGTGGCGCTCCTGTACCTGTGTCTGACCCCCGCCGTCGACGTGCGCGCGGTCACCACCGTCGCCGGCAACACCAGCGCCGAACGCGCCGCCCGCAACACCCTCCAAGTGCTGGAGGTCGCCGGGCGGCGTGACGTCCCCGTCGCCGCGGGCGCCGGCACCACCCTGCGCGGGGAGACCCGCCCCGAGGCCGCGTTCGTGCACGGCGAGGGCGGTCTCGGCGGGGTCGCGCTGCCCGCCCCCGCCGCCGCCATGGACCGGCGGCACGCCGTCGACCTCATCATCGACACCGCCCGCGAAGCCGGCGGCGAACTGGAGATCCTCGCCACCGCCCCGCTGACCAACCTGGCCCTCGCCCTGCGCAAGGAACCCCGACTGCCCCAACTGGTGCGCCGCATCACGGTGATGGGCGGCGCCGTCCACCACCCCGGAAACATCAGCCCCGTCGCCGAGGCCAACATCGGCAACGACCCGGAGGCCGCGGCCCTGGTGCTGTCGGCGGGCTGGGACCTCACCCTCGTACCGCTCGACGTGACCATGCGGGAGAACCTCACGGAGGCGCACCGGCAGCGCCTCCTGGCCAGCGGCTCCCCGGTCGGCCGGCTCGCGGGCGAGATCCTCGACTTCTACTTCACCTTCCACGAGGAGACCGCCCTGCCCTTCCGCGGCTCGGCGCTCCACGACCCCCTGGCCGCCGGGATCGCCGTCGGCGAGGTCGTCCCGAAGACCGCGCCCCGACTGGCCGTCACCGTCGACACCGCGGACGGCGCCGCCCGCGGCGCACTCGTCGCCGACACCCGCGGCATCCACCTCGGCTACCCGACGCAGCCCGACGCCAACGCCGCCGTGGTCCTGGAAACCGACGGCACCTTCCCCGAACTGCTCGTCGAACGGTTGTTCCGCACGCCGGCAGGGGCCGCGAGATGACGGGCACCGCCGCCCCCGGGACGGCCCCGACCGAGCGGAACGCCGTCGGCGTGGTGGCGATGATGACCGCGCTGTTGGCCGCCTGCGTGGCCTTCCAGCTCAACGCCAGCATGCTCAGCCCGGCCCTGGTGACCATGGCGCGGGAACTGCACACCGACGAGGCGGGCACCGGCCTCTCGCAGACCGCGTTCTTCACCGCGTGCGCGATGTTCTCGCTGTTCCTGCCCCGCTTCAGCGACATCGCCGGCCGCCGCCGGGTCCTGCTCGGCATGCTCGTGGTGCTGACCGCGGGCACCGTCCTGGCCGCGTTGTCCACGAACATCGTCGTGCTCGACGTGGCCCGCGTGGTGCAGGGCGTCTCCGGGCCGGTCGTCCAGATCTCCCTGCTGACCCTGCGCTCCCAGGTCACCGAACCCAAGCGGTTCGGCACCCTGATGGGCCTGGTCACGGCCGTCAACGGCGGCATCGCGGGGGTCGACGCCCTCGCCGGCGGGTGGCTGGCGAGCCACTACGGCTTCCGCAGCGTCTTCTGGGTGATCGCCGCCGTCGCGGTGCTCGCCGCCGTGGCCGTCGCGGTCGGCTGCCCCGAATCCCGCCCCTCGGCCGGCACCCCGATGGACTGGCCGGGCGTCGTACCGCTGGTGGTGGGCGCCGCCGCGCTGCTCCTCGCGGTCGACCAGGCGGAGAAGCTCGGCGCGGCCAACTGGCCCTTGGCGGCGGCCCTGTTGCTCGTCGGCGCGCTCGCCTTCGTCGTGTTCTGGAAGATGGAGGAGCGCAGCGGGCATCCACTGGTACGGATCAGTGACCTGCGTCAACGGGCCAGCTGGGCGCCGTTGTTGACCACCCTGCTGACCCTGGTCGGCGTCTTCGCGGTCGTCAACGGTGTCCTGATGTCCTTCGTGCAGAACGCGGAGGTGGGATTCGGCATGGGGCCGAGCCTGGCCTCGCTCGTCTTCCTCACCCCTTTCGCGCTGGTGGGATGGCTGGTCGGCCCCTTCACCGGGCGACTGGCACCGGTCGTCGGCTATGGGCGCCTGCTGCGCTGCGGGCTGTTGGGCAGCGTGCTGGTGCTCGGGGTGATGGCCCTGGTGGGCGTGCGGTCGTTGCCGGTCATGATCGGCTGCACGGTCCTGCTCGGCGCCACCTACGCCGGCATCGCCAACATCGTCCTCAACCTGCTGGGCGTCGTCCTGGCGCCCAAGGACCACCCGGGCTTCCTGCCGGGGCTCGTCTCGGCGGCGTTCGGGCTCGGCGCGGGGCTCAGCTTCGCCCTGCTCTCCGCCGTCCAGGTCACCGGCAGCCCGCAGGGCGGCTCCTCGGCGAGCGGGTACGTGGCCGCGATGCTCACCGGCACCGTCGTGACGGCGGCGGCCTACGGCGCCTCGTTCCTGATCCCGCGCCCCCGGACGGCCGAGGTCGCCGCGGGTGCCTGACGCACCCGGGCCGGTGGATTCGCCGCAACGGCGCGCCACCGGCCCGGGCGCCGACGGCCGGACGGGCCGTTCAGGGGAGCAACTCGCCCACGAAGGCCACCGCGGTCACCCAGAAGGGCTGCCCGCCGGTGCCGAAGGCGGCCGCCAGGGCGTACCCGACCGCCGCGTCCCGCGGCAGGACCTCGGAACCCGCCGGCCGGTCCTCCGGCCAGTTGGCCGACACCCGGCCGTCGCCGGTGGAGGACAACTCGCCGATGGTGATGCCGTCCTTGAACAGCGTGCTCTCCTCCATGCTGTCCGGCGTCAGCCGGTACCGGCCCCCCGCGCACTCCACGTCCACCCGGTAGGAGCGGCGGAGGAACCGTCCCCGCGCCGGAGCGAGGCGCGCCCTCTCGCCGTCGACGGTCAGGGTGAGGGCCGCGGCGGAGCGGGTCCCGAGGGGAACGGTCTCGTCGACGTCCGTGCCCTCTGCGCGCACCAGGCTGACGGTGGGGATCTCATCCCCCGTCACCGTGAGGACGCCGCGGTCCGCGTCGAGCGCGATGCGGACGTCACCGAACAGCGGGTCGTCGGCGGTGGACGGGGCCGTGCTCGGGTCGTCTTTCCCCAGGGTGGGGTGCGGGTGGGGGTGCGGGTGCGCGGACGGGTCCGGTGGCGGGTCCTGGGGCGCGGTGCCTGCGGTGGGCGGGAGTTGGCCCTGTCGGATGCCGTGAGTGCCTCGCTCGCCGTCGGTGCTCCGCTCGCTGTGGGTGCTCCGCTCGCCGTCGGCGCCTCGGGCGTCTGCGGCGTGCTGGGATGAGCCCTGGGGGTCGGGGGGCGTCTGGTGAGGGGTGCGCGTGTTCAAGGGGGTGGTGTGGCTTCCTGTCGCCGGCCGGTACCCGTCCATGATCCACTAGCGCGGCCGGGGTGCCGGCGCGAACGACGCGGAGTGCGCTGTTCGGCTCGCGCCGGCGCCGGCCGGGGACGCTCCGCCGGCGCTGCGTGGGGACGCCCAGCCGGCGCTGCGTGGGGACGCCCCGCCGGCGCGTCCGACGGCCGTCCCGCCGCGGGACCTCACGCCTCGGTGATCCGGAAGACGGGGTGCCGGGGAGCCGCGGCCAGGAACTCCTCGCGGGCGGAGTCCGCCGTGAGGGCACCGAAGTACGACTTCACCTCCCACCCCCAGCGGTCGAGGTAGGTGCGCAGCAGCTCTGGGGTCTCGGCCGGCGGCAGTTCGACCGCGGTGAACGGGCGCGCGCGGCGGCCGACGCGGAGCTCGCCACCGCCGGCCGCCCGCATGTTGCGCACCCACTCGGAGTCGCCGCGCGTCGAGACCAGGTAGCGGGCCCCCTGGTACGTCATGGGGTTGACCGGTACGCGGCGCCATTCGCCGCTCTTGCGGCCGCGCACAGCGAGGTCGGCGGAGCCGGCGAGGCTGATGCCGCGGCGGGCCAACCAGCCGATGGTGCCGTTGAGTCGGGCGTTCAGGCGGCGCGGCTTCAGGTAGTGGGACATGGGGTTCTCCGTTTCGGGGTGCGGCGGGTGCGGCAGGTGCGGCGGGTGCGGCAGGTGAGGCAAGTGGGGTGCAGTGGGGCGTGGGTGGGGCCGGTTAGTAGGGCGGGGCGGTTCGGAATCGGGTGGGCGTGTCGACGTGGGTGGGCGGGCCACGAATGGATCGCTGCTCCACAGTGAGAGCACTGCTCTCGCTGCGAAGTAGTGTGCACGTTGAAGGCGTGCCAACGCAAGAGCACTGCTCTCGTTTTTGTTCGGCGCTCCGCTTGCTGTCACACTGCTCTCCATGACAGCCATCCGTGGAGCCAGGGAACGAGCCCGCAGCGAAATCACCGAGGCCATCAAGGACGAGGCACGCAAGCAGCTCGCCGCCGAGGGGGCCGCCAAGCTCTCCCTCCGGGCCGTCGCGCGCGAGCTGGGCATGGCCTCGTCCGCGCTCTACCGCTACTTCCCCAGCCGCGACGACCTGCTCACGGCGCTGATCGTCGATGCCTACAACGCTCTCGGCGCGGCCGCGGAGCGTGCCCGCGACGCCCACGCCGAGCCCCCCGCCGCACCCGGTACCACCACCCGCCGCCCCGAGAGCGGTGCGACGAGCCGGCCCGAGAAGGCTGCACGCGGCGAGGCCCGCGCCCGGGCCGCCGAGCATGCCCTGGCCCAGTGGTGCGCCATCTGCACCGCGGTGCGCGACTGGGCCCTGGCCCATCCTCACGAGTACGCGCTGATCTACGGATCGCCGGTCCCCGGCTACCACGCGCCGCACACCACCACGGAGCCGGCGGCCCGGGTCGGGCTCGCGCTCATCGGCGTCGCCCGGGACGCGCACGCCGCCGGCCTGCTGAAGGAGCCGGCCGAGCCGTTGCCCGATGCGGTGGTGGCCGATGCACTGGCCCTCGGCGCCGAACTGGACGTGGAACTGCCGCCCGCCGTACTGGCCCGTCTGATCGGGGCCTGGGCACAGCTCTTCGGCCTGCTGAGCTTCGAACTCTTCGGCCAGTTCAACCGGGTCGTCGAGGCCCGCGGCGCCTTCTTCGAACAGGCCGTGCGCCAACTCGCCGGCAGCGTCGGCCTCGTCGCCCCGGGCCCCCACGCCACGACCTGAACCGAAGCCGAGCCGCCGCTGCCCGGCACCCCCGCCCGCGATTCCGACACGGCCTCCGCCTGCGGCCGGGAGCCGGGAGCCGGGAGGTCGTAAGCCGGGAGGTCGGGAGGCGCCCGATGCGCAGGCCGGCCGGTCGCCGCTGATCCGGGTGTTCCCGGAGCGGCTCTCGGGGCAAGTGGAGGCAGGCGCCCGGGAGTTCGCGGCCCGGCACCGGGGCGCCCGGCCGCAGCCGGGCGGCGCCGCCTCGTCGCCGCCGACCAACAGGGCAGCGGACGCAGGGCGTCCAGCACAAACGGAGTCAGGCGCCCGAGAACAGCATCGCCACCGCCACCAGGGCGAGCAGGCCGACGTAGGCCCGGGCGTAGAGGCGATCCGGAATCCGCGGCGGGCGGCGGCGCAGCACCGCGATCACCGGCAGGGCCCCCACCAGCAGGGCCGCCGCGGCGCCCAGGTCGACGAGACCCACCAGGTGCGGGTGCGCACCGCCGGCGGTCGGGAGCGCGGCGCCGACCAGGGAGACCGCGGTGGCCGGGAGGGCGATGGCCAGCGTGAGGGGGTTGGCCAGCGCGGTCGCCACCCGCATCGGGTGCCCGGCCCGCCGGGCCGCGGGCACGGTCATGACGCTGCCGCCGACGCCGAGGAAGGCGGCGACCGCACCGATCGGCGCACCGAGCAGCGCCGGGAGCGGTCGCGGCGCCGCGGGCGCCGTCTCGACCGGTGCCCGCGGCCGCAGGAACCCGGGGCGCAGCAGCAGGTCGACGATGGTGAGCGCCACGTAGCCGACGAAGGCCCAACGGACCAGCGGTGCCGGGGCGAGCCGAGTGGCCAGTGCTCCGACCGCGGCCCCGACCGCCAGCAGCAGCAACAGCCCGCCGCTGCCCCGCAGCGCCCCGAGCACCCGCCGGGGCGTGACGGCCGTGGCGAAACCGGCGTTCACCACCATCACCAGGGCCGAGGTGGCCGTCGCCACCCGCATCGCGTCCGCGCCGAGCGCGGCGTCCGCCCATACGACCACCGGCACCGCGACGAACCCGCCGCCGAACCCGAACAGCACGGTCGTCGCTCCGGTGAGGAGCCCGATCCCGATCAAAGCCACAACGTCCACGGGACCACCCCACCAGCTCCACCGACCTGCTCGCATCCGAAGGTCGGCACCAAACCTTCGCGTCTCGGCCAGTACCGTTGCCGGGTGAAGAACATCGCCCTGGACGCCGTCGACCACGTCGACCGGGCCGTCCTGCCGATCGGGACCGACTACCCGCCCGGTCACGTCCTGGACTGGCACGAGCACCGCCGCGCCCAGTTCCTCTACGGCGCCACCGGCGTCATGGTCGTCGACACCGCCGAGGGCACCTGGACCGTGCCGCCCGAGCGGGCCGTGCTGATCCCGGCCGCCACCCAGCACCGGGTCCGCATGCTGGGGGTGAGCACCCGCAGCCTGTACGTCGAGCCGGACGCCGTCCCCTGGTGGCCCGCCACCTGCACGGTGGTCGACGTGCCGGCGCTGCTGCGCGAACTCCTCCTGAGCGCCGTCGAGTTCGACGTCGACTACAGCCTGTCGGGTCGGGAGGGGTGCATCGCCACGCTGCTCCTCCACGAGATCGCCGCGCGCACGCCCCTCCCGTTCCACGTCGCGCTGCCCTCCTCCGCCGACCTGGCGGCGCTCTGCCGCGGGTACCTGGCCGCCCCGGACGTCGGCGTCACCAACGCCGCCTGGGCCGGCCGGACGGCCATGAGCGAACGGGCCTTCACCCGGCGCTTCCGCTCGGAGACCGGCGAGAGCCCCGCCGTGTGGCGCGCCCGCGCCCGCCTGCTCGCGGCGGTTCCGCTGCTGCGCACCGCGTCCGTCAGCAACGTCGCCGGCCGCCTCGGCTACGCCTCCCCCGCCGCGTTCACCGCCGCCTTCACCCGCGCCTTCGGCCTGCCCCCGTCCCGGTTCACG
The DNA here is from genome assembly GCF_039532155.1 of Streptomyces lunalinharesii. Taxonomy (NCBI): domain Bacteria; kingdom Bacillati; phylum Actinomycetota; class Actinomycetes; order Kitasatosporales; family Streptomycetaceae; genus Streptomyces; species Streptomyces lunalinharesii. The sequence goes on along the minus strand of NZ_BAAARK010000004.1, from coordinate 408,814 downwards.
GCGCCCCACTAGGACGGCCGACCAACACAGCGCGTCAAGGCCGTTGGCGGCCCTCCGACTTCGACGGACGCACCCTCAACTCCAGCCGGGGGAGGGGCCATACGGCATCGGAGACGCCAATCCCAGCGGGCAAAGAGGCCGTCGGGAGGCGTCCGCACGACGCGTCCGTCGACACGTCACGTCGCACAGTGTCGGGACTGCCGTGCTTCTCGACCACCAGGAGTACGACGACGCCGTCAGCCTGGCTGTCGGCTGACGGGGAACACCGGTCGGTGCACCGTTCAGGAGCGACGGGTGCGTGGCGTGGCCGGGCGGGGCAGGAGGAACATCAGGGACCACATGGTCAACAGGCCGCCGATCACCCACGGGAGCGTTCCCGTGAAGGCGTGGACGACGTCGGCGCCGCGGGCGGTCGCGGTGTGGTCGTGCGCGAAGAAGAGCACTCCGCTGAGCACCACGCCCAGGGCGATGCCGATCTGGGTGGCGGTGTTGAACAGCCCCGAGGCCGAGCCGGCGTGCGCGGCGCCGATGCCGCCCAGCGTGAGGGCGGCGAGCGGAGCGCCGACCATGCCCAGCCCGAGCCCCAGTGCCAGGACCGGTGGGGCCATGGCGGTCATGGACAGGCCGGTGCCGTAGGTGTTGACGAGCAGGTGGAAGGCGGCCAGGGCCAGAGCCGCGAGCAGTGCGCCGGCCTGGGGTGTGCGGCGTTGGTGGCGGGCGACGAGGGACATGGCCAGCCAGGCCCCGCCGATCTCCGCGAGCGAGAGGAGGACGAAGCCGACCGCGGCCCGGGCCGGGCGCAGGCCCAGGCCCTGTTGCATGAAGAGCGTCCAGCACAGGAAGAACACGCCGGACAGCAGGCCGAGAACGAGTTGAGCGCTCAGTCCTCCGGAGAACCGCCGGCCGTTGAACAGGGAGAGCACCACCAGCGGTGCGCCGTCCGTGCGGGACCTGGCCCGCTGCTGGACGACCAGGCCCGCCAGCACGGCCACGCCCGCGGCCACGACCGCGAACGTCCACCACGGCCAGTGCCGGGCGCCGCCCGCGCTGAGCGGGTAGGCGATCAGCAGCAGTCCGAGTGCGGAGAGGGCCATCCCCAGCGGGTCGAGGCGCAGGGCCTGCTCGCCGCGGGAATCGGCCAGGAACCGGCGGCCGAACAGGAGTGCGGCGACGCCCAGGGGGACGTTGATCAGGAAGATGGGACGCCAGGCGAGGCCGAACAGGTCGGCCTCGGTGAGGACGCCGCCCAGGACGGGCCCGGCGACGCTGCCGACCGAGATGACGGTCCCGTGCAGGCCGAACGCCTTGGCGCGGGCGCTGCCGTCGAAGGCGACGTGCACGGTGGCCAGGACCTGCGGGACCATCAGCGCTGCTCCGGCGCCCTGTACCGCGCGGGCGGCGATCAGCGCGGCGGGTCCGGCGGCGAGGCCGCACAGCAGCGAGGTAGCGGTGAAGACACCGGTACCCAGCAGGAAGATCCGTTTGCGGCCGTAGCGGTCACCGAGCCGTCCGCCGGTGATCAGTCCGAGGGCGAACACGAGCCCGTAGGCGGCGTGGATCCACTGCAGACCGGCGGCCGAGGCACCGGTGTCGGCCTGGAGGGAGGGAAGGGCGGTGTCGACGACCGACGCGTCCAGGACGGCCATCAGTTCGCCGGCCAGCACCACGGCCAGCACGAGCCGACGGCCACTACGCGCATGCGGTCCGGCGGAGTTCCTGCCCGAGCGGGGCGGGGCATTGCAGGTGTCATCGGACACGGAGCAGGGGTTCCTGTTCTGGACAGTAGGGGGACCGGGCAGGCCGAGGCCCGGGTACGCCTACTGCGCACAGGAAAACGTCACGGAGCCCAGGCCATCGGGAACACCGTCTTCACAGCGGAAAGCGCCATCCGCCCGTCAGTGCAGGCGGGGATCCGCGGGCAGGGCCCTGGAAGAACGGCTAATGGGCCTGGGATATACGTCATCACCTCGAAGGACACGCACACGCCAAAGGAGGGCGGTGAAAGAACCCGGCCAGCATAAGCAGCCACCCGCCACGGGGAGAAACGCATTTCCGGGACCCCCACGGAGAGCCTCCTCGTGCGGAACCGGACCGGGCCGAGGCCGCCCATGTGACTCCACACGTTCCTGCGCCGGGATGCTCGCCCGCGTATCGGGCCGGCATCCCGGCGAGTTCAGCCGGTGTCCCCTCGCGGTGGCAGAGCGGTTGCAGACTGGCCGCCGCCCTGCCCCGCCCTGTCATTGCCGCAGAGGAAGCGGCTCGGGGCGTGTACTGCCGCTGAAGTGGATTACCAGTGCCGCCAATTGGGCCGGCTCAGTTGTCCGCATCCGAATAGGTCGAACCCGAGTAGAGGTCCCCGACGGCGTGCAGTGCTCTGCCGAAGGTTCCCACCACGGCGCAGCCCGCTGCTGTGGCTGGGGGGCAGAACTGCGGGTCCGTGTTCTCTGTTACGCCGGTTTTCGCCGTGGGGGCGGCGGCGGTGGCTGCCGGTGCGATGAATGCCGTGGCGGACACGGCGAGGGCTACGGCCGTCAGTACGGTGCGAGGCTTCGTCATGTGTTGAGCAACGACGGAATTAACGGTCGGTAACGTAATTCGACAGCGCACTCCGCCGGTGTCCAGCGTTCGGAAACGGGTGCTCGGGTGTCGCGTTGCTACCGGTCTCGGCTCTCGCGTGCGCCCTCATCCGTTGGCGCCTTCTGAAATCGTCGCGGCAGTGGTCCTCACTGCCCGTGGAAACACTCGGCACTGGGGTTCCGCGTGTTGGCGATCACACCGTCGAGCCGGTCGCGCACAGTGAGCAGGTCGGTGATCCGCTGTTCGACGCGGACGCGCTCGGCCTCCAGTTGGTCCAGGAGTTTCGGGGGCGCTTCACCTGAGTCCACGCACGGCAGCACTTGGCGGACCACTCTGCTCGGGAGGCCCGCGGCATATAGCTGTTGGATCAGCTGGACGCGGCCGACAGCGGTGTCAGGGTAGTGCCGGTGGCCGCCGGGGCTGCGAGATGCCTGTAGCAGGTCCTGTTCCTCGTAGTAGCGCAGTGCCCGGACGCTCACTCCCGCCCTCTGCGCGACCTCGCCTATGCGCACCGGTCCTCCTGTGTTCAGCGGCCCATCGGACTTGCATCTGACACCGACGTCAGGTTTTAGCGTAGCGGGCGACGGCGCTCGCCGGTCATTCACCCACTGATCTCACGAACGGCCGCCGACGTGCCGTTCGGGAAGGCAGAACATCATGCGCGCAGTCCGCTTTCACGAGTACGGCGGTACGGAGACCCTGGTGGTCGAGCAGGTGCCGGACCCACGTCCCGGGCCCGGCGAGATCCGTGTCCGCGTCGCGGCGGCCAGCGTCAATCCCGTTGACTGGAAGGTGCGTTCGGGCGTGGTCCGCGAGGTGCTGCCGGTGGAGCTGCCCGCGATTCCCGGGCGTGACGCCGTCGGCGTGGTCGACGAGATCGGTGCGGGCGTCCAGGGCGTGAACATCGGCGACCGTGTCTTCGGGCTGGGCGGCGTCACCGGTGCGACGGCGGAGTTGGCGGTGCTCTCGGCCTGGGCCCACGCTCCCACCACGTGGACCGACGAGGAGGCGGCGGGCGCCGGTCTGGCATCCGTGACCGCCATGGGCGGGCTGAAGGCGCTCGGTCCCCTGCGGGGGCGCACCCTGCTCATCGAGGGCGCCGCCGGCGGCGTGGGCAGTGCGGCGGTCGAGATCGCGGTGGCTCAGGGGGCCACCGTGATCGGGACGGCCAGCGAGCGCAACCACGCGTTCCTCACCTCTCTCGGAGCCGTTCCCACCACCTACGGCTCCGGCCTCGCGGAGCGCCTGGCCGTCATGGCTCCGGGCGGTGTCGACATCGCGCTCGACACCGCGGCCTCCGGGTCCCTGGCCGACCTCATCGCGCTCGTGGGCGACCCCGCCCGCGTGGCGACGGTCGCCGACCACGCCAACGGGCATCGCCTGGGGGTGCACGTGGCCAACGCGGAGAACGACTCCACGCTGCTCTCCGCGGCGGGCGAACTCGGCCGCCAGGGCCGCTACACACCGCGCATCGAGCGGAGCTTCCCGCTCGAACGGATCGTGGAAGCGCACACCTACGCCGAGCGCGGGCACACGCGGGGAAAGATCGTGGTCCACATCTGAGCCTGCTCCCACCGTTCGGGAAACCCGCACCTCCGGATCACCGGCCGGGGGGCGGTCCGACCACCTGGGAGGTCATGGCCTCAGGGGTTCTTGGTCCCGGCCGTGTCCGCCGCGCGCGAGCGGGAGTAGCCGTGCTGGTGCGGCAACGTCGCGGGGGGCTGCGCGGGGGCCAGTGCGCGCAGGACGCGGGACAGATCGGCGGGGGCGGCCGCGAGGCGAACCGGCGTACCCGCGTCGTCGAGTTCGGCGACGTGCCAGCTTCTGGGGATCGCGTCGCCGTCGCTCCCGCGGGCACGCCGCACCTGCGTGAGGGTGAGCCGCTGCACCGGTATCCGTTTCGCCGCGAACCGGCCCGGGCCGGCGTGCGGCGTCACGGCGGGCGGGCCGCCGCCCAGGACGATGTGGGTGCCGAAGCGGTACGGGTTGTAGTCGGTGGGCTCCAGGAAGCAGGCGGCCACGAACACCTCCTCGTCCGCGGACGCCTCCTCGGCGGCCCCCTCGTGCGCGGCGACCTCGCCAGGCGTACGGACCCGCGTGGCGCGCCAGGCCCAGGCGAACAGGCCGAGGGTGCACAGCGAGCCGACGACCGCCCACGCGAGCGCGGCGGGAGAGCCGAGCAGGGTCGTGGCGTGGAAGTAACAGAGCGGCAGCAGCCACAGGGCGGTTCCGGCGAGCGCGGCCACGAACGGGAGGGCCGACGGGACGACCTCGTCGTCGGGTAGCCGCCGCCCGCGCAGGCGCAGCAGGACCTGGGCCCCGGGGTAGCCCGCGGCGAGAGCGGACGCCGCCGCGAGGACGGCCACGGACCCGCCGGTGGGGACGTGGTCGCGCCACACGTAGTGCTCTCCGGTGACCCGCATCACCGTGCCGCGCCAGACGGTCAGTTCGACGCCGGCACCGGCCTGGAACGCCTGGGCGGCGTCCTGGGAAACCGCGAGTCGCTCCAGTGGCCCGTTCTCGGTGAAGTACAGCCAACTGGTCTGCCGGGGCGGGTGGGTCTCGGTTCGTGCGATCACTGCCGGCCGGGTGGTCAGGCACGCGCCGCGTTCCCGTAGGGGCGTCCCGGCGGGGCACGGGGCGGCCGACTTCCAGGCCTGCTCGTACGACGCGACGACCGGCACGAAGCACGCGGTCCCGCCAGCCACCGCGAGCAGCAGCGCGCACACGGTCAGCGAGCCGGCCCAGCCCTGCCCGGCGGTGCGGTACGAGACGACGGGGACGTGGTCCGACGCCGGGGACCCGTACGCGCGGTGCAGTGCGCGGAGCGCTTCCCACGTCGCCTCGAAGTCCGAGGCGTGCCCCGAGGGCGCCTGGGGGAGGGGGAGGAGCACGGTGCGTCCGTTGCGCAGCAGCAAGCTGATGCGACGGACCTCGTGGACCCGGCTGTTGTGCGCGTGCAACAGGCGGACGCGCAGGTCGGCGACGTCGGCCCACGGCACGCTCCGGCGGCGCAGCAGCCTGCGGACGTGCAGGCCGTACGCGTCGGCTGTCACCTCGGCGGTGACCGCGCCCAGCGACACGACGCCCACCAGCGCCAGCAGCACGCCGATGCCCAGCCAGAGGTCCAAGATCGTGCTGCCGTACGTCGCGCGCACCACGGCCAGGCCCGCGCCGACCGTCCCGAGTCCGACGAGGAACCACAGGGCGCGCTTCTGGGAAGGCCGGCACGTCACGTCCCGCGCGTTGCTCATGCGCGAAATCCTGTCACCGGTCGGACCGGTGCCGCAGGTGTGGAATGCGGAAGCCTTCCGGCGACCCACGTTGCCCGGGTGCAGAAGGCCGCGCTGTCGCCTGATCGCCGGCGCGTGCCGTCGGTCCCGGTCGGCGGCGGTCAAGCGGAACGGCCTCGCCCGACGTTGGCGGAGAACGCACGCAGTGAAGGCCCGGTGGGATCCACCGGGCCTTCACCGTATTCAGTAGCGGGGACAGGATTTGAACCTGCGACCTCTGGGTTATGAGCCCAGCGAGCTACCGAGCTGCTCCACCCCGCGTCGGCACCCTGAACCTTACGGCACCGGCCCGGATCTGCCGAATCGGCTTCCGTTCCGGGCGGGCGGCGCCCTCATCGGGGCTCCGCGTCCGCCTCCGGTTCAGGAGTTGAGCTGCGCCAGGGTCCTGCCCTTGGTTTCGACGGCGAACAGGGCGATCACCGCGCCGACCGCGGCCAGGCAGGCGAGTTGCGCGAAGATCAACGTCAGGCCGCCGCCGGCTGCGAGGAGGGCGCCGACGACGACCGGTCCGAGGATGAGGGCGATCACCAACGTGCCCAGCAGGCCGGTGACGTTGTTGAGCAGGGTGTAGACGAGCGCGGTGGTCAGGTCCGGGCCGAAGGTCTTGGTGTAGAGGGACGGCATCCAGGTGGCGATGCCGTAGTTGACGTAGTAGGCGGCGAACCACAGGGCGGAGACGACGACGGTGCGGCGCAGGTAGCGGCCCTGGAAGAGTTCCCGTAGGCGTCCCGGTGAGGAGTCGGTGGCGGGGACGGCGGTGGCGGGGGCGGGCGGCGAACTCCTCGCCCTCGCCCAGGAACGGCCCCGGCTCACCCTGCTCGTCTTCAACGACGGCGGCTACGGCGTGCTGCGGAACATGCGGGACGCCCACCGCGAACGGCGCTCCGGCGTGGACCTGGTCACCCCCGACTTCGCGCGGCTGGCCGCCGCGTGCGGGCTGCCGTACCGGCGCATCGCCGCCGAGGAGTACGCCGCGCCGGTCCTCGCCGAGGCCGTCGGATCGGCCGGGCCGGTGCTCGTCGAGGTCGACCTGGCGGCGCTGGGCCCGATGAAGCAGCCGTTCACCCCGCCCGTGCAGGTCCCGGGCCAGTGAGGGGCCAGCCGCGATGAGCGAGACGTTGCCGCACCTGCTCGTGCGCCGGATGACCTGGGAGGCCGACGGGGTCCTCGCCGTCGAACTGGTCCGTCCCGACGGCGCCCCCCTGCCTGCCTGGACGCCCGGCGCCCACGTCGACATCGAGGTCGGCGGCCGGATCCGCCAGTACAGCTTCTTCTGGCGCTACCGCCGCGTCCAGGGCTGGCAGCGCGACACCTGGCGGTTCCTCTACAAGACCCTCATCGAGGAACGGCACTGGCAGGTCCTGGAGCAGGACCGGATGCTGCTGGAGGCCCTGCCGGCCGACGCCGACCAGCGCGAGAACCCCTACCAGCACGACCTGGGCGTGGTCCGCCTGCGCCGCCTGCTCCGCGCCGAGGCCGAACGGCAGAGCACGGCCGCCACCACCGGATGATCCCGGGCCGCGGCCTCAGCCGGCCGGCTCCTCGTCCGACGCGAGGATCGAGTGCTCCAGCTCGTGCAGCAACCGGGCGAGCTGGCGGCACCCGGCCGGGGACATCCCGGCGAGCATCCGGCGCTCGTTCTCCAGGTGCTCGGCGAACACCTCGTCCACCGTGGCCAGCCCCGCGTCGGTGAGCCGCGAGTACACCACCCGCCGGTCCTCGGCGTCCCGCTCCCGCACGATCAGCCCGTCCTTCTCCAGCCGGTCGATGCGCAGGGTGACGCCGGCGGACGACACCAGGCCCGAGTCGGCGAGCTGCCCCGCGGTCAGCCGGTACGGCCGGCCCGCCGCCTTCCCCGTCCCCTCACCCGACCCACGGGCCCACGGGAGCCCGCAGGTCATCCACGGCGTCCCGACCCCTTGACACCTGAAAATCCTCTCCCTGAGGCACCGCCACCGAGTGCGCCCGGTGCGGGGCCGCCCCCTGTGGCACGATTTTTCAGGTGACCGAAAGAAACCCTCCGCCGCAGCGCCTGCGGGACCTCGCGCTGCTGCGCCGGGTCCGCGACCGGATCGACCGGGAGTACGCGCGGCCGCTGGACGTCGAGGCCCTCGCCCGTGGCGTGCACATGTCGGCCGGACACCTCAGCCGCCAGTTCCGCCTGGCCTACGGCGAATCGCCGTACAGCTACCTCATGACGCGGCGCATCGAGCGCGCGATGGCCCTGCTGCGCCGCGGCGACCTCAGCGTCACGGAGGTCTGCTTCACGGTGGGCTGCGCGTCGCTGGGCACCTTCAGCACGCGCTTCACCGAACTGGTCGGGATGCCGCCCAGCGCCTACCGGCGGCAGGCCGCACGGTCGACGGCGGGCCTGCCGTCGTGCGTGGCGAAGCAGGTCACCCGACCGATCAGGAATCGAGAAGCGCCGCCCACGGGCCGCGGCTAGCGTGACGGCCATGGACATCACCATTCACGTCAGCTCCCTCCCGCACGACGACCCGGACGCCTCCCTCGCCTTCTACCGCGACGTCCTCGGCTTCGAGGTCCGCAACGACGTCGGCCAGGGCACCATGCGCTGGATCACCGTCGGCCCCGCCGGCCAGCCCGACACCGCCATCCTGCTGGCGCCGCCGGCCGCCGACCCCGGCATCACCGACGACGAGCGCCGCACCATCGCCGAGATGATGGCCAAGGGCACCTACGGCTGGATCCTGCTGGCCACCAAGGACCTCGACGCCACCTTCGCGCAGGTCCAGGCCAGCGACGCCGAGGTCGTCCAGGAACCGACCGAGCAGCCCTACGGCGTGCGCGACTGCGCGTTCCGCGACCCCGCCGGCAACCTGATCCGGATCCAGGAACTGAGCTGAGCCGCCCGGCCCCCGCCGCCGTCCCGACGGCCCCCGCACCGCACAGAGGGAGACCCGAACAGCCATGGCCAAGAGGACGGACCCGCAGGCGCCCGCACCGCACGCCGCCGACCGCCACGACCTGATCCGCGTGCACGGAGCGCGCGAGAACAACCTCAAGGACGTGGACGTCGAACTCCCCAAGCGCCGGCTGACGGTGTTCACCGGCGTCTCCGGCTCGGGCAAGAGCTCGTTGGTGTTCGACACCATCGCCGCCGAGTCGCAGCGGCTGATCAACGAGACCTACAGCGCCTTCGTGCAGGGCTTCATGCCGACGCTGGCGCGTCCCGAGGTCGACGTCCTCGACGGCCTGACCACCGTGATCACCGTCGACCAGCAGCGGATGGGCGCCGACCCCCGCTCGACCGTCGGCACCGCCACCGACGCCAACGCGATGCTGCGGATCCTCTTCAGCCGGCTCGGCACGCCACACATCGGACCGCCCAGCGCGTACGCGTTCAACGTCCCCTCGGTCCGGGCGTCCGGCGCGATCACCGTCGAGCGCGGCAACAAGAAGGCGGTCAAGGCGACCTTCCACCGCACCGGCGGGATGTGCCCGCGCTGCGAGGGCCGCGGTGCCGTCTCCGACATCGACCTCGGCCAGCTCTACGACGAGACCGCCTCGCTCGCCGAGGGCGCGCTCACCATCCCCGGCTACACCGCCGGCGGCTGGAACTACCGCCTCTACGCCGAATCGGGCCTCGTCGACCCCGACAAGCCGATCCGCAAGTACACCAAGAAGGAACTGCACGCCTTCCTCCACCACGAGCCGACCCGGATGAAGATCGCGGGCATCAACATGACCTACGAGGGTCTGCTCCCGCGGATCCAGAAGTCGATGCTCGCCAAGGACAAGGAGGCGATGCAGCCGCACATCCGGGCGTTCGTGGAGCGCGCGGTGACCTTCACGACGTGCCCCGACTGTGACGGCACCCGGCTCAGCGAGGGCGCCCGCGCCTCGAAGATCAAGCGGATCTCCATCGCGGACGCCTGCGCGATGGAGATCCGGGACCTGGCCGTCTGGGTCCGCCGACTCAAGGAGCCGTCGGTGGCGCCGCTGCTCGCGAAGCTCCAGCACACCCTGGAGTCGTTCGTCGAGATCGGCCTCGGCTACCTCTCGCTCGACCGGCCCGCGGGCACGCTCTCCGGCGGCGAGGCCCAGCGCGTCAAGATGATCCGCCACCTCGGCTCCCCGCTCACCGACACCACCTACGTCTTCGACGAGCCGACCACCGGCCTGCACCCGCACGACATCCAGCGGATGAACGACCTGCTGCTGCGGCTGCGGGACAAGGGCAACACGGTGCTGGTCGTGGAGCACAAGCCGGAGACGATCGCCATCGCCGACCACGTGGTCGACCTCGGCCCGGGCGCCGGCTCCGACGGCGGCAGCCTCTGCTTCGAGGGCACCGTCGAGGAACTGCGGGCCAGCGGCACCGTCACCGGCCGGCACTTCGACGACCGCGCCGGCCTGAAGGAGACCGTGCGCGAGCCCACCGGCGTGCTGGAGGTCCGCGGCGCCACGGCGCACAACCTCAAGGACGTCGACGTCGACCTCCCGCTCGGCGTGCTCACCGTCGTCACGGGCGTCGCCGGGTCCGGCAAGAGCTCACTCGTGCACGGGTCGATCCCGGCCGGCGAGGGCGTCGTCTCGGTCGACCAGAGCCCGATCCGCGGTTCGCGGCGCAGCAACCCGGCGACCTACACCGGTCTGCTCGACCCGATCCGCAAGGCGTTCGCCAAGGCCAACGGGGTGAAGCCGGCCCTGTTCAGCGCCAACTCCGAGGGCGCCTGCCCCACGTGCAACGGCGCCGGGGTCATCTACACCGACCTGGCGATGATGGCCGGCGTCGCCACCACCTGCGAGGACTGCGACGGCAAGCGGTTCGACGCGTCCGTACTGGAGTACCACCTCGCCGGCCGGGACATCAGCGAGGTGCTCGCGATGTCGGTGGCCGAGGCCGAGGAGTTCTTCGGCGACGGCGCGGCGCGCACCCCGGCCGCGCACCGGATCCTCGACCGGCTCGCCGACGTCGGCCTCGGCTACCTCAAGCTCGGACAGCCGCTCACCACGCTGTCGGGCGGCGAGCGGCAGCGCCTGAAGCTGGCCGTCCACATGGCCGAGAAGGGCGGCGTCTACGTCCTCGACGAGCCGACCGCCGGCCTGCACCTCGCCGACGTCGAGCAACTGCTGGGCCTGCTGGACCGGTTGGTCGACGCCGGCAAGTCGGTGATCGTCGTCGAGCACCACCAGGCGGTCATGGCGCACGCCGACTGGATCATCGACCTCGGCCCCGGCGCCGGCCACGACGGCGGCACGATCGTCTTCGAGGGCACCCCCGAGGAGTTGGTCGCGGCCCGCGCCACCCTGACCGGGGAGCACCTCGCGGCGTACGTGCGGGGCTGAGCGGCCGCAGGCGACGGCGGACGGCGGCCGTGCCACGGGCGGCACGGCCGCCGTCCGCCTATGGGGGAGCGGAAGGGAGGCGGGCGTTCCGCCGACGGTCCGCCCGGTGCGTGGATACGATCGCCCGCATGGACGTCCTGTACCCCCGGTTGCTCGTCGCGGACTTCGACACCGCGGTGCGTTTCTGGACCGAAGCGCTCCGCGATCTGCTGGGCATCGAACCCGTCAAGGTGATCTCCGCGGCCGGGTACGCCAATTGGGACCTGCGCGGCGAAGCGGTCCTCGTGCTCTACGCACGCGGGACCATCGCCCGGGCCATCGGCACCGAGGACCTGCCGTCGGCGGCGCCCGCTCAGGACGGCGCGATGCTCGTCCTGCGGGTCGACGACGTCGATGCTGCGGCGCGTTGCCTGGGCGGGCACGGCGCCGTGGTCCTCGCCGCGCCCCAGGACCGTCCCGAGTGGGGTGCTGACCTGCGCACCGCGCACCTGAGGACGCCGGACGGCACGCTGGTGGAGCTCCAGTCCTACTAGCGCGTCGGTGCGCGGCGCCCCGGGGTGCGGGCGGCCGTCGGCGGGGCGGGTCAGCCGGTGACGGTGATGGCGGACGCCGGGGCGGTGGTGTCGGTGACCTTGTAGGTGGCGTTGAACTTCGAGCTGGTCGCGGACGTCGGGCAGCCGAAGCCGCCCACCACCGTCACCGGCACCGACGCGTCGGTGAACTTCAGCGTGGACGGCGCGCCGTTGGTCCAGGTGCCGTTGACGGTCGCCGCCGCGGTCGGCGCGGCCGTCACCGTGCAGCTCGCCAGACCGCTGGTCTTGAGGACGAAACCGGCCGTCGGCATGGTCAGTCCGGCCGTCACCGTCGGGCCGTTCTGCATGGCGACGGACCAGTTGCCGGTCGTGGTGACGGTGGCGCTGACGCCCGGCATGCTGGTGGTGCAGGAGCCGTAGGTGGGCGCGGAGACCGCGCTGCTGACCGGCCCGGCGGCGTTGGTGTTCGCGGGCGCGGTCGGGACCGTGCCGCTGGCGCCGGAGGTGGAACAGGTCACCGTCACCGAACCGGCGGAGAACGTGGCGGAGCCGGTGAGCGTCGCGCCGAAGGCGTGCCCGGCGGGTGACACGGTGGTGGACGCCGCAGCGGTCCGGGCGCCGGGCGAGGCGGCCGCCGGGCCGGTCACGGCCAGGGTGAGCCCGAGGGCCGCCGCGAGACCGGCCGACGCGGTGAGCACGGTGCGGGGGAGGTGCTGTGCCATCACTGTCTCCTTCGTGCGGGTGTGCGCCCGGGGGCCCGGGCCGTCTGAGGGGGAGGGGAGGGGAGGTGCCGTGGTGGTGTGCGGGGGTGCGGGTGTGCGCGATCCGCAGGGTGTCGGGACGCGGAGGGAGGGGGCGCGGACGGCACGCCGTTCGGCGAGGGAGGGCGGGGACGGCTCGGCGCCGCGCGGGCGGGGCCGGGCCGGAGCGGTGTCGCGGGCGGGGGCGGCGGACGTCCTCCGCGCGGGCCGTCCGGGCGACCGGCGGGCAGCCGTCCGGACGGCGTCCTGACAGAACGGCCGTGGGCCCCGCCGCCCTAGGTGGACACGGCCGTCCCCGGGGCGTCGGGCGGCGGTCCGGCGTCCACCGGTTGCCAGGCGAAGATCAGCGCCCCGCCGAGGATGCCGAGGACGGTTCCGACCAGGAACCCGCCCAGGTTGGACATCACCAGGGCGGCCATGGCGCCCAGTACGGTCAGGACGCCCGCCAGGCCCCGGTAGTGCGGGGCGAACCACGCCGACAGGCCCATCAGGATCATCACCAGGCCCATCAGCACGGACGGGACGCCGGCGATGCCCTGTTGGAGCATGATCTTCAGCGGGGCCAGCGGCAGGGCGCAGATCTCCGCCCCGGCCAGCACCGCCGCCAGCCCGCCCCAGAAGGGACGGCCCCGGCGCCAGCGCCGCCAGCCGGCCAGGGCTCGGGCGGCGCCCATCTCAGAAGCATTCCTTCGTGCCCTTGGAGACCTTCATGCTGAGGCCGGACAGCCGGAACGTGCCGGCGTTGGTCGCCCAGGCGGTCTGCCGCAGGTGGTTGATGGTGACGTCGTCGGCCTGCTGCGCGAAGAGGTCCTGGAGGCCCTGCGCGTCGGCCGGCCCCTTCGTGAGCGTGGAGGCGTCCCGGCCGATCTCGATGTGGTGGAAGTTCGCGTCGCCGGACAGCTGGGTGGCGTCCACGAAGAGGTCGGTGGCCCGTACGGGAGTGCTGTTGCCCGCCGTCAGGTTGAGCGAGATGTCGCCGAGGACCGGCAGGTGGGTGACGACCGACTGGCACAGGTGGTGCAGTTCGGCGGATTTGATGGCGGTGACGGCGACGGGCAACAGGTCGCCGCGGGCGTTGGCGTCCACGCTGCCGTACTGGGCGAAGCCGTCGCCCGTGAGGCTGTCGGCGGACACCTTGAACTGCTGCCCGGAGACGGCGAACGAGGCCGCCAGGGCCCCGTTGGCCAGGGCGATGCCCAAGGCGGCGGTGCCGGCGACGGCCGGGACGGTCAGCACGGCGAACCGCCGCCAGCTGATGCGTCCCGTGACGTGTCTGCCGTGTGTGTCCTTCACGACGTGTCCCCTTCGAAGAGTCCGGTGGGCCGCGCTGTCGAACGTGTGGGGGCGTAGCGGGCTCCGCGTGCAGGGCACGGCGCCGCCGCGGGTGGGGCGGGGCGGGGCCGTGCGGAGGTGCGGGGCCGCGGCGGCGAACCGTGCACGCCGGTGGAGCATCGGGTGCGTCGTACGCGGCGGGGGTGGTGCGGGCACGCGGCGCCAGCGGGCGCCGCGTGCGTCGGTGGTGCCGAACTACGGGTGTTACCCCGGGTGTTACCGGCGAGTTGAATGTAAATCCGCCGCTGTCCGCTGACAAGGACGCGCGTGCGACGGTTTTCCGTCGACTGTGCGTGCCAGTGGCGCGAAAGGACCGGCCGCGGCGTGCTCGACGGCCGCCGGCGTGCGGCCCGCGCGGTCCTCGTGCGCCCCGGTCCCGCACCGCAACTCCCCGACCCCGGAAGGATCTTCCGACCGTCGGGTAGCCCTGGCCAGAGCCCTCCGGTTCCTCCTACGATGCAGGGAACGGGGAGGGGGACTCAACGTGGAACAGCGTGTGGGGCGGGTGGAGTTCGTCGTTGCCTGGGCCATCAGGAACCTGGACGGACTCATCGCCGTGGGGCTCGGCCTGACCATCGGCCTGATGGACGTCCTCGGCGACGTCATCAGCGACAAGGTCTCGTCCGGTGCGACGCTGCTGGTGCTCGGCACGCTCGCGGTCGGGTCGATGACCGAACGGCTGCGCCGCAAGTCCGACATCCACGAGGCGTACGCGGAGACCCGCCGCGCCCTGGAGGACCTCGCCATGGTCCGCTCCCTGTCGGGGGACCAGGTCGGCGACGCGCTGGAGCGGGCCCGCGCGCAGACCAACCGCTGGTACTTCAAGGGCGGCACCGGCACCTACCTGCGGGCCGTCACGCTGCCCCGGTGCGTCGAGGCCGCCACCCGCCAGCGCGCCCAACTCAGCATCAAGATCGACATCATCAACCCGGCGGAGGAACAGACCTGCGCCGCCTACGCCCGCTTCCGCCAGACCTTCGCCCGCCGCCGCAACGACGACGCGGCGTACGCCTGGACCGCCGACCGCACCCGCAAGGAGGCGTACGCCACGGTCCTGGCCGCCTGTTGGTTCCGCCAGCGGCTCGACACCCTGGAGATCAGCGTCCACCTCTCCTCGGGCGTCCCCACCCTCCGCTTCGACCTCTCCGAGACCTGCCTGATCATCACCCAGGACGACCCGAACCGCGTCAACCTCCTCGTCGCCCGCGACCAGCCGCTCTACGACTACTACGTCACCGAGCTGCACCAGAGCCGCGAACAGGCCGTCCGCCTCGACCTGCGCGGCGTCGCCCCGTTGGGCGACGAACCGACCGTCGACGAGGTCCGCGCGGTCTTCGACGACGTCGACCTGCCCCTGCCCTCGGTGTTCAGCGACGCCGACGTCGCGGAGATCGTCGAGAAAGCCCTGCACGCTGAGGACCCCTACCGGAGGTGAGACGCCTCGGGCGCGGCTCATGGACTACGACACGCTCGACCGACTGCTCCGGCCCGGCACCCCGCGGGAGGCGCCCCGCGCCAGCGTCACCGGCGCCCTGGAGGACATCGCCTGCGGCAAGCGGGAGTTACGCGCCGTCCGCCACCCGCTCGGCTTCCTGTGCCTGCCGCTGGTCCGCGACGGCGCCCACGGCGTCTGCGTCCACCTGTTCGGCACCGGCACCCCCGCCGACCCCACCGCCTCCCCCATGCACGCCCACAGCTGGGAGCTGCGCAGCTACGTCCTCTACGGCCGGGTGGGCAACCTCCCGGTCGCCGTGACGGACGAGGCGCGCACCCCCACCCACCGGATCTTCGAGGTCTTCAGCGCCCCTTCGGGCGTCGACGAACTGCGGCCCACCCCCCGGCTGGTGCACTGCGCACCAGGCCCCGCCGCCTCCAGCGGCAGCGGCGAGACGTACAGCCTGCCGGCCGGGGAGTTCCACGCCACCGTCGTCACCCGCGGACAGCCGGCCGCCACCTTGGTGCTCGGGCGGTCGCTGCCCGGCCACACCGACCTCTCCCTGGGGCCCCTGCACGGCCGCGGTCACCGTACGGTGCGCCGGCTGTGCGGGGCGGAGCACACCGAACGGACCGTCCGCACAGCACTCAGGAGGATCCATGCCGAGCAGCGCGAGTGACGTGGACGGCGCACCCTACGCGAGCGAGACGCGGGTGGCCGTCGCCGCGGCGGAGGAGGCCGGCGCCCTGCTGCGCGGCCGGTTCGGCGCGGCCCGCGCGGTGCGCGTCAAGGACGCCGAGGGCGACGTCGTCACCGACCTCGACCTGGCCGCGGAGAAGCTCATCCTCGCCCGCCTCCAGACGCACTTCCCGCACGACCGGATCCTGTCCGAGGAGGCCGGCCTCCTCGACGCAGTGGGGCGCCGCACCTGGCTGGTGGACCCGCTCGACGGCAGCAACAACGTCGCGATCGGCCTGACCGCCTACGCCGTCGGCATCGGGCTGTGCGTGGACGGCGCGCCGGTCGTCGGCGTGGTGCACGAACCGGTCACCGGCTCCACCTGGCGGGCCGTCCGCGGCCAGGGCGCCGCCTGCGGCCCCGACCCGCTGTCCGGGCCGCCCGGTGCGGTGCCGCGCAGCGGTCCGGTGGTGGCCTGGACCCAGGGCCACGCGGTGCGCCGCACCGACCCGGTGGCCGCGGGGCTGCGGGGCCACCTGGAGCGCCGCACCCGGCGGGTGCTCCAGCTCTGGGCGCCGCTGCTGGGCTGGAGCATGCTGGCGCGCGGCGCGATCGACGGCTTCGTCGGCTACCGCGCGGAGGGCATCGACTTCCCCGCCGGCGCCCTGCTGGCCGTCGAGGCGGGCGTGGAGTTCCGCACCCTGACCGGCGGCCCCTTCACGGTGGGCTCCACCGGCCCGGACACCGACCGCAGCTTCGTCGCCGCCCGCGGCGACACCCTGACGTACCTGCTCGACGTGGTCGCCGGCGCGCGGGCGGCCTGAGCGGGCCGGCGCCGCGCCGCTCAGCCCACCGCCAGTGCCGCCGTCGCCGCCAGCGTCGCCGTCACGGCCAGGACGAGCCCGGTCCCCATGAACCGCCGCAGCGGGATGACCGTGCCCTGGCCGCGGCACCGCTCGAACCACAACAGCGTCGCCAGCGACGCCCACGGCGTGACCAGCGGGCCGACGTTGGTGCCGATCAGCAGCGCCAGCAGCTGGTGGTGGTTGCCGACCGGCACCGCCGCCTCGCCCGCCATGTAGACCGGCAGGTTGTTGAGGACGTTGGACAGGCCCGCGCCCACGCCCGCCGACCGCAGCATGCCGCCCAGGCCGCCGTCCGGCCCGATGGCCGCCGTCAGCAGCGCGTGCAGCCCGTGCGCGTTCACCGTCTCGACGACCAGGAACATCCCCGGCACCAGCACCAGCAGCCGCCACGGCACCAGCGACCACCGCAGTTCTGCGGGGCGCCGCACCGCGAACGCGACGACCACGATCAGCATCGTGGTCAGCGACGCCGACCACAGCGGCACGTCCGCGACGAGGATCGCCACCAGGAAACCCGCACACGCCAGCGCACACACCCGGAACAGCACCGGATCGGCCGGCGCCCGCCGCTCGGGCGGCAGGTACCCGTCGGAGCCCCGCCGCCCGCGCCGCCAGTAGAACACCCACAGGCACGCCATCGTCGCGGCGACGGCGGCCAGTTGGGGCAGGCCCATCGTGGCGGCCATCGCGGTGGGGGAGAGGCCGACCCGGTTCGACGCCAGCAGGTTGGTCAGGTTCGACACCGGCAGCAACAGGCTCGCGGTGTTGGCCAGCCAGACCGTCGTCATCGCCAGCGGCACCGGCGCGATGCCCACCCGCCCGGCCAGCGCCAGCATCACCGGCGTCAGCAGCACCGCCGTGGTGTCCAGGTTCAACGCGATGGTGGTGACCGACGCGAAGAGCACGCACAGCCCGAACAGTCGCGGATAGCTGCCGTTCCCGGTCCGCGCCACCCAGGACGCCACCGCGTCGAACACCTCGGCCCGGCCGGTCAGCTCGGCCATCACGATGACCGTCGCCAAGAAGGCCAGCAGCGGCCCGATGCGCGCCATCGCCTCCCCGGCGGGCGCGGTCGGCAGCAGCCCCGTGGCCACGCACACCAGGCCGCCGGCGAGCAGCCCGCCGGCGAGCCAGTCCAAGGGATGCAGACGCTTGAGGAATCGCACGTCCGACAGCGTCGCACACGCGAGCGGAGGGGGCGGGGCGCGGGGGAGATCACCGAGCGTCGCCGGACGCCGCCGGCGTGATCCTTTCAACCGCCTGTCCCGCCACCCCCCGAACTCCTACGATGGGGACATGGCGACTGACGGGGAACTGCTCGGCCGGACACGTGACTTGGACTTCTTCATCAGCTACTCGCCCGCCGACGAACAATGGGCGTCGTGGATCGCGTGGACCCTGGAGGAAGCCGGGTACCGCACCGTCATCCAGGCGTGGGACTTCGTCGCCGGCACCAACTTCATCGATTTCATGGACCGTGGCGTCAGCGAATCCGTCGCCGTCATCGCCGTCCTCTCCGGCCACTACGGCCGCTCCACCTACGGCCGGATGGAATGGCAGGCCGCGCTCCGCGCCGAACCGGAGGAGCCGGAGCGCAAGCTGCTCACCGTCCGCGTGGAGGACATCCCCATCGAGGGCCTCCTCGCCACCATCACCTACGTCGACCTCGTCGGCGTCGCCGACGCCGCGACCGCCCGCAGCATGCTGCTCACCCGCGTCGGCCAGGCCGTCGACGGCCACGCCCGGCCCGGCCGCCGCCCCGGCTACCCCGGCTCCGCCACCCCCACCGCATCCGTCCACCTGCCCGGGCCCGCCACCCCCGCCGACGACCGGCAGCGTCCGCTGGGCCGCACCGGCTGGTCCGGCCGCCGCCGCCCGGCCCGCGCGCCCCGCTACCCCCAGGCCCCCGGCGCGGCCCGCGACCAGGGCGCGCTGACCGTCCTGCACCTCGCCGGCCCCGACTTCGGCCGCGGCCGCGAACCGGAGGCACTGCGCCGGGAGATCCGCGGCGACCTCGTCGAGCTGAAGGACGCCGGCGCCCCCGCGCCCGACCTCCTCGTCGTCACCGGCGACCTCACCGCCTCCGGCAGCCCCCGCGAATGCGACCAGGCGCTCAGCTTCCTCACCGGACTGCGCTCCCAGCTCGACCTGCCGCCGCAGCGCGTCGTGGTCGTCCCCGGCAACCAAGACGTCAGCCAGGCCGCCTGCCGCGGCTACTTCCACACCTGCGAGGCCGACGAGATCCCGCCGCAGCCCCCGTACTGGCCCAAGTGGCGCCACTACACCCGCCTCTTCCGCGGCCTCTACGAGGGCCTCGACACGGTCTTCGACAGCGACCAGCCCTGGACCCTCTTCCCGGTGCCCGAACTCCACACCGTCGTCGCCGGGTTCAACTCCTCCATCGCCGCCAGCCACCGCCCCGACGACCAGTACGGCTTCCTCGGCCGCGACCAGGCCGCCTGGTTCGCCGAGGCGCTGCGCGGCTACGAGGAGGAGGGCTGGCTGCGCATCGGCGCGCTCCGCCACCCGCTCACCGGCCGCCGCCGCCCCCAGGACGCCCCCGGCGGCCCCGGCACGCTCCGCGACGTCGACACCTTCACCCGCCTCGCCGCGCCCCGCCTCCACTTCGTGCTGCACGGCCCCAGCGGCGGCCCCCGCACCACCGGCGGCGAGCCGTCCCACGACCACCTGCCGCTCCACGACGGCAGCCTCCCGCTGTACGGTCCGGCCGCCCCCGCCGGGTTCGAGCTGCTGCGCGTCACGGCCGACGGCGTCACCCGCTGGACCGGCGACGGCGGCACCGAACCGGCCGTCTTCCCGATCAGTTGGCACGGCGCCGGACGGATCTTCGGCACGCCCGGCGAGCCCGCTGCCCCGCCCGCCGCCGCCCCGCCCGCCGACAACCGCGCCGTCGACGAGCCCGCCGACTCCCTCGCCGAACGCGTCAAGGACGTCTGCCGCGCCCGGCAGGAAGGCGTCCGCCTCCGCGACGTCCCGCGCGGCGCCCCCGACGACCTCACCCAGATCATGGTCACCTGGAGCGACGAGGGCGTCGTCCGCCAGCAGCGCATCGCCGTCCACCCCGGCACCCCCACCGACGCCGAACTCGACCGCTTCCTCGCCCAGGCGCACGCCACCGACACCGGTTCCGAGGCCGAGCTGGTCCACGACGGCCCGCCGCCCGAGCAGTCCCTGCGCGAACGCGCCGGGCGCCGCGGCGTCCGCGTTCGCAGCTTCCTGGAGTTCCAGGGCCTGCTCGACCTGCGCGGCTACGTCACCGCCCAGACCGCCCGGCTGAGCAACGACGACCGCTACGCCCCCGACCTCTACCTCCCGCAGCGCTACCGCGACGCCGAACGCCCCGACACCGACGAGCGCGACCACCTCGTCGAGGCGATGCTCCAGCTCCTGGAGACCGACCACGGCCGCTTCCTGCTGCTCCTCGGCGACTTCGGCCACGGCAAGACCTTCGCCCTGCGCGAACTCGCCCGCCGCATCCCCGAACGCCTCCCGCACCTCACCCCGCTGCTCATCCCGCTGCACACCCTCGACCGCGCCCACAGCCTCGAAGGGCTCGTCGCCGCCCACCTCGCCGGCCACGACGTCGACACCATCGACCTGCGCGCCCTGCGCTACATGCTCGGCCAGGGCCGCGTCGTGCTCCTCTTCGACGGCTTCGACGAACTCGTCAACCGCGTCAGCTACGACCGCGCCGCCGACCACCTCCAGGTCCTCCTCAACGCCGCCGTCGACAACGCCAAGATCGTCGTCAGCAGCCGCACCCAGCACTTCAAGTCGCAGGACCAGATCCTCACCGCCCTCGGCGAACGCGTCGGCCTGCTCCCGCAGCGCCGCATCCTCGCCGTCGAGGGTTTCGTCCCCGAACAGATCCGCGCCTACCTCGTCAACCGCTACGGCGACGAGGAGACCGCCGAGCGCCGCTTCGCGCTCCTCGGCAACATCCCCGACCTGCTCGCCCTGTGCGCCAACCCCCGGCTGCTCAGCTTCGTCGCCGACCTCGACCCCGACCAGCTGCGCGCCGTCGCCGGCGCCGGCCGCGCGCTGAGCCCCGCCCGGCTCTACGAGGACGTCTTCACCGCCTGGCTCGCCCACGAGGAGCGCCGCGGCCAGGGCGGCCCCGGCGCCGCCCCCGGCCTCACCCTCGACCACCTCTGGGCCGCCGTCACCGCCCTCGCCCGCCGCCTGTGGGAGACCGGCCGCAGCGGCCTGCACCTCGACGAACTCACCGACACCGTCGCCACCGCCCTCGCCGGGCTCGCCGGCACCACCCTCACCACCCAGGAGAGCGCCCAGGCCGTCGGTGCCGGAAGCCTGCTGATCCGCACCGACGACGGCCTGTTCCAGTTCATCCACGGCTCCGTCGTCGAATGGCTCGTCGCCCGCGCGGCCGCCGACCGCCTCGCCGACGGCGACAGCACCCTGCTCGCCGCCCGTCCGCTGAGCGCGCTGGCCGTCGAGTTCTTCTGCGACCTCGCCGACCACGACCTGAGCACCGCCTGGGTCCGCACCGTCCTCAACGCGCCCGGCCCCGGCGTCAGCGACGCGGCGCGCGCCAACGCCGTCCGCGTCATCGACCGGCTGCGCGTCCCCGCCGGCGCCGACCTGCGCGCCGCCCGCCTGTCCGGCGAGGACCTCTCCGGCCGCGACTTCTCCGGCGTCGACCTCACCGGCGCCGACCTCACCGACACCCGCCTCATCGGCGCCAACCTCTCCGGCGCCGTGCTGCGCGACGCCCGCCTCAACGGCGCCCGCCTCGACCACGCCGACCTGTCCGGCGCCGACCTCTCCGGCGCCGACCTGCGCGGCGCCCGCCTCACCCGCGCCGACCTGCGCGGCGCCCGCCTCACCCGCAGCCGCTGGCACCGCGCCGCGCTCATCGACCCGCTCACCGACGCAGGGGTCCGCGCCGCCCCCGAACTGCGCACCGCGGCCCTCGCCCCCGGCATGCCCGTCGAGGTCGGCTTCCGCCCCGCCGCCGTCGGCGTCCCCTACGGCTTCGACATGCGCACCAGCCGGCTGCCCGAACCCCTCTCGTACAGTCCCGAGGGCGAACTCCTCGCGGTGGGCAGCGAAGACGGCGGCGTGCTGGTCTGCGCCGCCGACACCGGCCGCGCGATGCGCACCCTGCACGGCCACGAAGGCCGCGTCTACGCCGTGAAGTTCCGCTCCCGGATCCTCGCCACCGGCGGCGCCGACGGCACCGTACGCCTGTGGGACCCGGTCTCCGGACGCCAACTGCACCGCCTCGACGTCCACCCCGGCGGCGTCTGGCCGGTCTCCCTCGACGACGCCGGGAGTGTCGTCGCCACCGGCGACGCCGACGGCCTGGTCACCCTCTGGGACGCCGCCACCGGCGAACCGCTGCACCAGCTCCCCGGCCACGCCGCCCCCGTCTACACCGCGGTGTTCAGCGCCGACGGGCGCACCCTCGTCACCGGCGACGCCGCCGCCAACCTCCGCATCTGGGACACCCGCACGGGAAAGTGCACCGGCCGTCTCGACGGCCACGAGGGCGCCGTGTTCCGCGCCCGGTTCAGCCCCGACGGCACCCTGTTGGCCACCGGCGACCACGGCGCCGACGGCCACGGCACGGTCCGTATCTGGCACGTTGCCGAACGCCGTCTGCTGCACGCCTTCACCGGCCACACCGGCCGGGTCTACACCCTCGACTTCCACCCCGAGGGCACCCTCCTCGTCAGCGGCGACACCGACGGCCAGGTCCGCCTGTGGGACCCCGTCGTCGGCGCGCCCGCCGGAGCCCTGGAACGCTGCACCGGCGCGGTCTACCAGGTGATGTTCGGCAACGGCGGACGGCTCCTCGCCGCCTGCGACAGCGACGGCACCGTCCGCCTGTGGCGCGTCGCCCTCTCCGGCGGCCACCGCGCCATCAGTCTGCTGCGCCAACAGCCCGTCGAGCACCGCGGCTCCGCCTGGGCCTGCCGCTTCCGCCCGCACGACAGCCAACTCGTCACCGTCGGCAACGACGGCGGCGCGCAGATCTGGAACGCCGACACCGGCCAGGGCCAGCGCATCCTGCGCGGCCACGGCCGCCGGGTCAACACCGTCGCCTTCAGTGCCGACGGCTCCCGCCTCGCCACCAGCGGCAACGACGGACTCGTCCGCCTGTGGGACGCCCGCACCGGTCGCCGCACCGCCGAACTCACCGGCCGCGGCGACCGGTTGATCTCCGGGGTCTTCAGCCCCGCCGGCCCGATCCTCGGCACCGCCAGCAACGACGGCGACGTCTACCTGTGGAACGCCCTGACCGGCGAGTACCTGCGCGAGATCGACGTGGAGACCGACCACACCTGGGCCGAGGCGTTCAGCGCCGACGGCACGCTGCTGGCCACCGCCAACGACGACGACTCCGTCCGCCTGTGGTGGCGCGCCACCGGAGCGCACGTCGTCACCCTCTCCGACCACCGCGGCCGGGTGCGGTCCATCGCCTTCCGCGGCGACGGCACCGCCCTCGCCACCGGCTGCGACGACGGCCGGGTCCGGCTCTGGAACCAGGAGGACGGCGGCCTGACGGCCGAACTCGACGGCCACCGCGACCGCGTCTACGCCGTCGCCTTCGGCTCCGACGACGACTGGTTGGCCAGTGCCTCCTGGGACGGCACCGCCATCGTCTGGCGCGACGGCGCCCCGCACCACGTCCTGACGGAACACCGCGGACGGCTCTGGGCGGCCGTCGCCCATCCCCGACTGCCGCTGCTCGCCACCGCCGGCGACGACCGCGTCATCCGCCTGTGGGACGCCCGCACCGGTCGCTGCACCGCCCGACTCACCGGCCACACCGGACGCATCTTCTCCCTCGCCTTCAGCCCCGACGGCACCCGTCTGGCCAGCGGCGGTGAGGACGGCACGGTCCGCCTGTGGAACGTGCCCGCCCCGGACGGCCCGCCGCCCACCCCGCACGCCACGCTCATCGGCGTCCCCGGCGGCTGGGCGGCGCTGACCCCCGAGGGCGGCTACAAGTACGAGGGCGAGGTGGCCGGCGAGTTCTGGCACGTCGTCGGCATGGCCCGCTTCACCCCCGGCGAACTGGACGAGTACCTCCCCGGCGTCCACCGCCTGTCGCTCGACGCGGAGTTGTGACGCCGCGGGGGCAGCACGCAGGCCGGGCAGGCAGCCGGTACCGCACCCGCCGTCGGCGCCCGTCCGATCCCTCCCCGGCGGCAAGGACCCTGCGGGGTAGCGAAGACGGGCCCGTTCGCCTCGCGGTCCACCGGCGCACGCCCTAGCGTCGGAGCCAG
Source organism: Streptomyces lunalinharesii (assembly GCF_039532155.1). Classification (NCBI taxonomy): domain Bacteria; kingdom Bacillati; phylum Actinomycetota; class Actinomycetes; order Kitasatosporales; family Streptomycetaceae; genus Streptomyces; species Streptomyces lunalinharesii. Next base: position 384,749 of record NZ_BAAARK010000004.1, on the reverse strand, counting down.
CCCGCCGGGACAGGACGGACGGGACGAGGCCGGGGCGCACTGCCCTCGCACGTCGGTGCGCCCCGGTCGCCCGGCCGCCGGTACCGGCCGTCACTCCAGGCCCCCGGGCCCCGTCGGGCAGCACACGTCACTTCGGCGCGCCGAACCAGTGCCCGAGCGCCGCCTCCGGTCCGTCCGGGCTGCCGGCCCAACACACGTACCCGTCCGGTCGCACGAGCATCGGCCGGGTGCCCTCGGCCCGGCACACCCGGTCCACCCGGTCCGACCAGAGGTCCGCGACCTTGGCGAACCCGTCGTCCGGGTCGAGCAGGACCCCGCGCCCGGACCGCAACAGCTCGTGCCACCGGACCGGCCCGCCGCCCGGGTCCGGCGCGGGCAGCCCGACCAGCGGCTCGTCCTCGGCGCCCGGCATCGCGTAGCGCAGGCCCATGCCGGACAGCATGTCGTCCAGGTGGTACTGGACGTCCCGCAGGTGCGTCATGCCCGCGAACAGTTCCCTGGCGGCCGTCACGTCCGGGGCGCGGGTGCCCTCCGAGTCCATCAGCAGGCTCTGTGCCTGGACGTTGCGCAGCACGCCCGCCCCGACCGGGTGCCGTTCCGCGTGATAGGTGTCCAACAGTCCCTCAGGGGCCCAACCGTGCACGGCGGCGCCGAGTTTCCACCCGAGGTTGAGCGCGTCCTGGATCCCGGTGTTCATGCCCTGCGCGCCGATCGGAAGGTGCACGTGGGCGGCGTCGCCGGCCAGGAACACCCGCCCGTGCCGGTACTGGGCGACCTGGCGGGCCGCGTTGGTGATCCGGCGGGCGTAGCGCAGTTCGAGCAGTTCCACCCGGGAGCCGAAGGCGCCGCGCAGGCCGTCACGGATCTCGTCCGCGGTGACCGGGACGTCCCGGGGCAGTGACCGGCCCGGCCCGCCCATCGCCAGCCGGCGCAGCGGCCGGCCCTGCGGATCGGTGCCCAACGGGAACACGTGCACCCAGTGCCCGTCCGGACTCCAGGTGTGCGTCGGGAGCTCGTCGCCGCCCAACCGCACGTCGGCGGCGACCGTGGTCGCCGTGCCCGGCCTGCCGGGGAACGCGGCCCGCAGCAGTGACCGCACCGTGCTGTGGCCACCGTCGGCGGCCACGAGGTACCGGCAACGGATCCGGGCACCGCCGGCGAAGGTCGCGGTGACCCCGTCCGCGTCCTGGGCGAGGTCGGTCAGTTCGTGGTCGCGCCGGACGCGGCTGCCGCGTGCGGCGAGGTGCGCTTCGAGGAACCCCTCGATCGCCACCTGGGGTATGGACCGCCAGGGCAGGCGGTGCCGGCCTCGGGTCAGCGTCAGGGTGATGCCGGCGAAGTGCGCGGTGCCGGCGGGGTAGTCGCCGGTGGCCAGCAACGGTTCCAGCAGTCCGCGCTGGTCGAACGCCTCCTGCGTGCGGGACTGCACGCCGCCGGCCTTCGACAACTCGCTGCGCCGCGCGAGCTTGTCGACCAGCACGGCCGACACGCCCGCCACCAGCAGCTCGTTGGCCAGCGTCATGCCGGTCGGACCCGCGCCGACGATCAACACATCGGTGTCCATGAATTCCCCTCCGGACCTCTCGATCAAGACGCCTGCCAGCCTCCGCCCACCGCGCCCGCCGAGCCACCAACCGGCCACCGCACGGCGCCATCCGACACCACCCCCCGCCCCCTCGGCGGAATCCGACCACACCACCCGCTTTCGCCGGCGCGCGCTCGGGGAAGCGGACGGCGTGCGGCGGCCCGTGCCCCGCTAGGCCATCTCGACGCTCAACTGGCAGCCCAGGTCATGACGGTGATGGTGCCAGCCGGCGCCGGACCGCCCGGGCGCGCAGACCTGCCCGTGCGGCGGCGCACCACACGGCGCCGCCGCACGGCCCGGCACCGGCTACGTGTCCGCGTTCCCCCGTAGGCGCGGCACCAGGACGGCGGCGACGGCGGTGACCGCGGTGCAGACCAGGAACAGCGCCAGGTAGTTCGCCCCGCCGGAGAAGGGATCGTGGCCGACGGCGAGCAGGGCCGGGGCCAGGGCCGGACCGATCGCCATGGGGAGGTTCTTGGCCAGGGCGAACGCGCCGAGGTACCGTCCGGCGTCCCGCTCGTCGGGCAGCACCTGGGAGACCAGGCCGAGGTCGACGGCGTAGTAGGCGCCCAGGGCGCCGCCGAAGACGGCACCGTAGAGGTAGACGGCGGTCAGGTCCGCGGTGACCGCCTTGACGGCGAGCATGGCGCCCATCAGCAACGTCGCCCACAGCAGCACGGACCGGCTGCGCCCCGTGCGGGTGGCCCACCTGCCGGCGAGGTAGGCGGTCAGCCCGGAGCACAGGGTGGTGAGGAGGGTGGTCGCGCCGACCAGCCGGGCCCCGGCCTCGGCGTTCAGGTGCAGGCGGTCCTGGACGTAGTAGAGCGAGTACGCCGAGATCATCGCGTAGCCGAAACTCACCAACAGGCGTTGGGTCCACAGGATGCGGAAGTCGTGCGCCGCGCGCGGCAGGACCAGCAGGGACGCGGCCAACGAGCGGGCGCTCACCCGCGGCCGGTCGCCGACGGCCAGGCGACGGTCGGCCAGTACCAGGCACAGCAGTGCGGCGGCCACCAGCGCCAACGCCCCGCACACCGTGAACTGGAGCGTGACCCGGCCGCGCAGCGTGGTGGCCAGGAGCATGGCGGGCACCACGCCGCCGATGTTGCACATGGAGAAGGTGCCGGCCACCCGCGTGCGACGGTGCGGTGGGTACTGGTCGACGACGACGGCGGTGAGGGCCGCGGCCAGTGTCTGGTAGCCGGCCACGGCGACCATCCAACTGAGCGCGAGGGCCGTGGTGTTCGGGGCGAGGGCGAGCAGGAACAGGCCGAGCAGGCCGGTCGCCGCGCCGGCGAGGATCCAGGGCCGGCGCCGCCCGAAGCGGCTGGTGGTGTGGTCCGAGAGGTGGCCCGCGAGCGGCGTGACGAGGATCGTGGTGACCCCGCCGAGCGCGGTGACCAGGCCCAGCACCGTGGTCTTGTCGTGCGGTGCGAGCTGTTGGATGCGTTGGCCCAGGCCGAGGACCAACGGCAGGGAGACGGCGGCCGCGTAGCACAGTTCGGTCAGGCCGATCAGCGTGGTCACGCCGCGCCGGGGCGCGGCCGGGGCCGGTCCGGCGGGCGCGTCCGGTGCGGTGCCGGGGGCGTGGTGGGGCGACGGGGCGGGGATCGAGGCGCTCATGGTGGTGTTCCGGTCCGGTCAGGCGGCCAGGGCCGCGCGCAGTCGGCCGACGTGGTCCCGGGGCAGGCCGTGTCGGGTGAGGAGGGCTTCGGCGCCGCCGCGTTCGGCCAGGGCGTCGAGGAAGGCGGTGATGGCGTCCTCGGGGGCGTCCAGCAGCCCGCCGACGGCGGCCGCTCCGGCGTAGCGCCGGTCGGCCGGCACGCCGTTGGCCGGGGCCAGTTCCAACGCCGCCAGGACCTCGGGCATGGCGGCCGCGGTGGCGGTGTAGTCGCGGATGATGTCCGCGCGTCCGACGCCCACCAGGTCCAGGACGAGGGCCACGGTGAGGCCGGTGCGGTCCTTGCCCGCCGCGCAACTCACCACGGCGGGCAGGCGGTCGGCGAGTTCGGCGACGACCGAGGCGAACCAGGCGGTGCGGTGGTCGAGCAGCAGGGTGTAGAGCCCGCCGAGCGTGGTGCCGGGGGGCAGGGCCGCCAGGTCGGTCGGGGACCCCTGGCCGGGCAGGTTGCGCACGGTGGCGCCGAGCGCGTCGGCGGCCGCCCAGTCGGCCTCGGTGCGCTCGTCCGGGCCGCGCAGGTCGACGACGCAGCGCAGTCCGGGAGCGGCGGCGGTCAGTTCGGCGGCGGTCAGTCCGGTCGGGCGGGCGGAGCGGTAGAGGAGGCCGGGGCGCAGGCGCGGGCCGGCGTTGTCCGCGACGTCGCGGAAGTTCACGAGAGGCATGGAGTCATCTATATGACTTTCCCGTCGTGGGGCGTCAGCCCTGGTGAGCGACGTGGGGATGAACGGCTCGGGAACACTCTCCCCGCCCGGTTCCGGGGCGCCGCCCGGCGCTCCGCGCGGCCCGCGCGGAGCCGTAGAGTGGCGTCGTGCCCAGAGAAGCCCGCTACCGCGCGATCGCCCGTGAGCTGGCCCAGCGCATCGAATCCGGCGACCTGCCCCCCGGCTCGCGACTGCCCACCGAGGAGGCGCTCGCCGACCGGTACGCCGTGCACCGACTGACGGCCCGTCAAGCCATGGTGGAGCTGCGCACCACCGGACTGGTGGAGACCCGGCACGGCAGCGGCAGCTACGTGCGCGCGGTGCAGCGCCGGTTCGAGGTGGCGATCGATCCGGAGACCCGACTGCACCGCCCCGGCGTGGCCGACGCCGTCGCCGCCCGCTTCACCGGCGGTGAGGAACTGCGCGCGGCCGGGCTGCGCGAGGACCCGGCCGGCGCCAGGGCCCTGGGGCTCGTCGGCGACGAGGTGTGGGAGGTCGCCACGCTGCTGCGGATGGACACGGTGCCCTGCGTGGCCAGTCGGTACGTCCTGCCGCCCCGCCTCGCCGACCTCGCCTTCGCGCCGGAGGAGGGCCTGTTGGGCGCGCTGCGGCGCCTGGGCCACGACGTCCGCTACCGCAGTCACACCGTCTCCGCCGACCTCGCGGGACTGGAGGACCGGGACGCGTTCCAGGCCGAGCCGGGCAGTGCCGTCCTCGTGCGCGAGGGGCTGCTCGTCGAGGACGAGCAGCCCCTGTGCCGGGTCGTGCGGCGGTGCCGGGGTGATCTGGTGGCCTTCACCACCCACTACGAATGACGCCGTCGCCCGCCGCCGGCGCTGCCGTGCCGGGGCGGGCGGGTGACCGCGAGGGGTCGCCGCGGCCGGTCGGTCCCGCCGGCCCTCAGTGCTCGCTCAGGTGGGAAACCAGCTGTTGCAGCGGCAGTTGGTAGACCGGCGGACCCTGCCGCAGCGGCACCAGCACGGTCCGCACGTCCGTCGCGGTGATCTCCACCTTGGTGCATGCCTGGAACGGCACGGCAGTGATCACGCCCGCCGGGGACAGCGGGTCCGCGGCGTAGGCGCTGCCCGGCCCCACCCACACCGGCACCCCGGCGAACTGGCCGGCGGCCGCGCTGTGGGTGTGGCCGGCCAGGACCAGTCGCACGTCGCTGCCCCGGACCACCTCGGCCAGGCGGTCCGGCTCGCGCAGGTCGATGTGCGGCGACAGTCGCGGGTCGTCGAAGCCGGGGGTCAGCCCGCCGAGCGGCGGGTGGTGCATGACCAGCACCGTGCCGTCCGCCGCCGGCTCCGCCAACCGCTCGGCCAGCCAGGCGAGTTGGGCGTCGTCGAGTTCCCCGTGGTGCCTGCCGGGCGCCGAGGTGTCCAGCACCACGAGGCGCAACCCGCCGACCAGCACGACGTGGTCGTACGGTTCCGTGGTGGGTGCCTGCCCGAACAGCCCGGCCCGCAGGGCGCCGCGGGCGTCGTGGTTGCCGGCCGCGTAGACGACCCGGGCGCCGAGCCGTTCCGCGGCGGCGTCCACCGCCTGCCCCAGGAGCCGGTAGGAGACCTCGTCACCGCTGTCGGTGTTGTCGCCGGAGAGGACGATCGCGTCGAACGTCGTGCCCGAGGCGACGGCCGAGTCGAGCGCGGCGGTCAGCCCGGCCCAGGGGTCGGCGGAACCGTGCAGCAGGCCCTCGGGCACGGCATGGACGTCTGTCAGGTGCAGCAAGGAATAGGAAGCAGCCATGGCCACACGCTGACCGGTCGAGTTGACCGCCCGAAGTCATCTATATGAATTCTCCGATCCTGGCGACGAGCCGGTGTCGTGCGTCGGAGGAGCGGTCACCGCGCCGCGCTGCGGGCGCACCGCGCACCCTGTCCGCATCGTGGTCGACGCGAAGGGGCCGCCGTTGCGCCGCGTTACGATCCGCGGATGTCAGGCACGTTGAACGCAGGCAGTATCGAACAGGCGGCGCGACGGCTTGCGCCGGTGGTGCGGCGGACGGCGTTGGAGGAGAACCAGCGGCTCTCGGAGCTGCTCGGCAGCCGGATCCTGCTGAAGCGGGAAGACAGTCAGCTCTGCCGTTCGTACAAGGTCCGTGGCGCCTTCAACCTGGTCTCGTCGCTCACCGACGAGGAGCAGCGGCGCGGTGTCGTCTGTGCCAGCGCCGGCAACCACGGCCAGGGCGTTGCCTTCGCCTGCCGCCGGCTCGGCATCCGCGGCCGGGTGTTCGTGCCCTCCAACACGCCGCGGCAGAAGCGCGAGCGCATCACGGCGTTCGGCGGCGACATGGTCGAACTCGTCGTGGTCGGCAGCACCTACGACGAGGCCAGCGCCGCGGCGCACTGGGACAGCGAGCGCACCGGCGCGGTGTACGTCCACCCCTTCGACGACGTGCGGACGATGGCCGGGCAGGGCACGGTCGCCCGCGAGATCACCCAGCAGTGCGACACCGCCGTCGACACGGTGGTGGTGCCGGTCGGCGGTGGCGGCCTGATCAGCGGAGTCGCCGTCTGGCTGCGCGCGCACGCGCCGCGCACCCGGATCGTCGGCGCCGAACCGGCCGGCGCCGCCAGCATGCGGGCCGCCTTGGCGCACGGCGGGCCCGTGGCGCTGTCCGAACTCGACTCGTTCGTCGACGGGGCAGCCGTGGGCAAGGTCGGCGAGCGGGCCTTCCCGCTGGTCAAGGAGTTGGTCGACGAGGTCGTCGCGGTCGACGAGGGCGCGGTGTGCACCGAGATGCTCGACCTCTACCAGAGCGACGGGATCATCGCCGAACCGGCCGGTGCGCTGGCGAGCGCGGCGGCCCGGCAGGTGGTGTCCGACACGGGACCGGGCACCGTGGTGTGCGTGGTGTCCGGTGGCAACAACGACGTGAGCCGCTACGCCGACGTGGTGGAACGCTCGCTGGTGCACGTGGGACTGCGCCACTACTTCCTGGTGACGTTCCCCCAACAGCCGGGCGCGCTGCGGCACTTCCTCGACGAGGTGCTGGACAAGGGCGAGGACATCGTGGCCTTCGAGTACGTCAAGAAGAACAACCGGGAGACCGGGCCGGCCCTCGTGGGCATCGAGCTGGAGCGTCCCCAGGACCTCGACAGCCTGCTGCGGCGCATGGGGGACAGCCCCCTGTCGATCGAACGGATCGCGCCGGGCTCCCCGTGGTTCTCCTTCCTGCTGTGAACCGCGCGGACCGCCGCGCCCGCCCCGGCGTCCCGCCCGCCGCGCCTCAGAGGCGGTACAGGCGGGCGAGGGTCCCCTCCAACTCGGCCTGCAACGTCCTGCTGGCAGTGTCGGCGTCGCCGCGTTCGACGGCCGCCATCAGGGCCTCGTGGGCCTCGTCCCCATCCTGGGGTTCGTGGGTCCGCAGGTCGAGGATGTCCATCAGGTCGATCAGGCCCGTGCGGAGCGCGGGGACGAATTCGGCGAAGAGCTCGCTCAGCACGGGGTTGTGGGCGGCGGTGACGACCGCGGTGTGCAGCGCGATGTCGGCGTCGACGAAGGCCGCGTCATCGCCGGCCGCCGCGGCCCGGCGGGCCTCCAACGCGGCCCGCATGGCGACGAGGTCGACCTTGGTGCGGCGCTGTGCCGCCAGGCGCGCGGCCTGCACCTCGACGAGCATCCGGACCTCGTAGACGTCGGTGACCGCGGCGCGCCGCAGCCGGGTGGGCCAGTCCTCCTCGGGCTCGGTGGCGATCACGAAGACGCCGGCGCCCTGCCGGGCCTGGACCAGCCCGGCCCCGGCCAGGGCGCGCAGCGCCTCGCGCACGGTGGAGCGGCCCACGCCCAACGTCTTGGCCAGGGCGGTCTCGGCCGGCAGTTTGGTCCCCACCGGCCACTGTCCACCGGTGATCTGGTCGCGCAGGTGCTGGGTGGCCTGCTCGACCAGGGGACTGGGACGGAGGGCGCCGAGCGGCATTCCGCCATCACCTCTCAGGTTGTCTGATGATTCGGGTGCCGAGTCTACTCCGGGCAAAGCTGCCGCCGAGCGCCGGCGGAGGTGGCTGGCGGTGCGCGCCGCGATGCTTCGCGGTGAGGCGCGGGGGCGGGGCGGGCGCAGTCCGGTCCGGCGCCCACCGGCCCTCGATCCGCCACCAGCGATCAGCCCCTCAGGTTGTCTGAGGAGTTGGAAGCGGCTACTGTGCTCGCCATGCTGCTGATCGACGTGCTCCTCCTCGGTTGCCGCTGCGGGGCCTGACACGACCGGCACCCCGCAGCGGGGTAGCAGGCTGCGCCGGTCGTCAGCCGGCCGACCGAGGGAAGTTCTGCCACATGGGCCCCAGTGAAACCACGACGTTCCCCACTCTGCGCACGCCGTCCGGCGAGATCCCGGCAGGTGCGCCGCGGTGGAATCCGCAACGACCGAGCGCGATGCCGCACCACCGCTACCGTCCGGTGCACGACCGGGTCGCAGTGCCCCTGACGGAACGCGACTGGCCGTCCCGCCGGATCGAGCGCGCCCCCCTGTGGGTTCCGGTGGACCTGCGCGACGGCAACCAGGCGCTGGCGGAACCGATGGACACCGCACGCAAGCGCCGGATGTTCGACCTCCTGGTCGCCATGGGGTTCAAGGAGATCGAGGTCGGCTACCCGTCCGCCAGCCAGACCGACTTCGACTTCGTCCGCCATCTCGCGGACAGCGGCGCGGTCCCCGACGACGTGACCGTCTCCGTCTTCACGGCGGCCCGCCGGGACCTCATCGACCGGACCGTCGCCTCGATCGAGGGGCTGCCCCGTACCCTCGTCCACCTCTACACCGCCACCGCACCGACCTGGCGGGACGTGGTGCTGGGCCGGTCCCGCTCCGAGGTGCACGCACTGATCCTGGAAGCGGCCACCCACCTGCTGCGCCGGGCCGAGGAACGGCCGGGGGCGGACATCCGGTTCGAGTTCTCGCCGGAGGTGTTCAACCTCACCGAACCGGACTTCGTCCTGGACGTCTGCAACAGCGTGACCGAACTGTGGGACGCCTGCGCCAGCCGTCCGGTGGTGCACAACCTGCCGGCGACGGTCGAGGTGGCGACCCCGAACGTGTACGCCGACCAGATCGCCTACATGGACGCCCACTTGGCCCGGCGCGAAGCGGTGATCCTCTCCGTCCATCCGCACAACGACCGCGGCACCGGCGTCGCCTGCGCGGAACTCGCCCTGCTGGCCGGTGCGCAGCGGGTGGAGGGCTGCCTGTTCGGCAACGGCGAACGGACCGGCAACGTCGACCTGGTCACCCTGGCCCTGAACCTCTACACCCAGGGCGTGAACCCGATGATCGACTTCTCCGACATCGACGCCGTCCGCGAGGTGGTGGAGCACTGCACCCGGCTGCCGCTCCACCCGCGTCACCCCTACGGCGGCGAACTCGTGCACACGGCCTTCTCCGGAACCCACCAGGACGCCATCGCCAAGGGCATGGCGCACCACGCGAAGCAGGCCGCCGACCGCGGGCTCGACGTCGCGGACGCGCCCTGGGCGGTCCCGTACCTGCCCATCGACCCCGGGGACGTCGGCCGCACGTACGAGGAGGTCATCCGCATCAACTCCCAGTCGGGCAAGGGCGGCATCGCCCACCTGCTGCGGACCCAGCACGGCCTGGACCTGCCCAGGACGATGCGTCCGGACTTCTCCCGCACCGTGCAGCAGGTCTCCGACAGCAGCGGTCGGGAACTGTCGCACAAGGACCTGTGGGAGCTGTTCCGCACCACCTACCTCAGCCCCGCCGAGGACGGCCCGGTCCGGCTGGTCTCCTGGAACACCACGGAAACCGCCCCGGGTGAGCACCGGTTCACCTGTGTCCTGCACGTCGACGAGGAGGAGCGGCACTGCCAGGGCTCCGGGAACGGGCCGCTGGCCGCACTCGCCGACGCCCTCGGAACCGTCGGCATCCCGGTCGACATCCTGCACTACGCGGAGCACGCCACCACCACCGGGCCGGGCAGCCACGCGGTCTCCTACGCCGAGTGCCGGGTCCGCGACGTGACCTGTTGGGGAGCGGGTTGGGACACGTCCCTCCTGGCTGCCTCGGTCCACTCCGTCATGGCCGCCGTCAACCGCGCCGCGATGAGCTGACCGGGTGCGCCAACACCGTTGAGGGCATTGCTCGTTGGGGCCTTCGACGTGGGAATGTTCCTGCTGCCTGGCGACCGTCAGTACGACGGCCGGGGGCGTGACGCCAGGCAACGGCCTACGGGCTGCCGTACCCGACCGGATACGGCAGCCCGCCGGCTGGCGTTACTGGTCCGTGCCGTCACCGGGGACGGTGCCGTCGGGGCTGGTGTGCCAGTTGGTGACGATCGGCTGGTCGACCTTGATGGGGCCGGTGTTGACGCTCGCGGGGTTGGGGTCGGAGTTGCCGATGGCCGCGATGAGGAAGGTGAACTCGACGCTGTTGTTGTCCTTGGTGGTCTTGGGGTTGATGCCGGCGTAGGCGGTCTTGGAGCCGCCGAGTTCGATCGCCGGGCCGACGGACTGCTCGGCGGGATGGGCTTCGATGCCGGCGGAGCCGAAGGAGATCGAGGGCAGGCCGCTGGGAATGGTGCAGGTGATGCCGGACTTGGCGCGGGCCGCGAGCAGGATGTAACCGCCTGCCTGGGACTTGGAACTCGCGCTGAACGTCAGGTCGTTGGCCCCGCAGGTCTGTCCGTGGCCCTTCTTGCCGCCCGACGGCGCCGATCCGGTGCCGGCGGAGGAACCCTCCTTCGCGGTCCTGCCGTTGCCGCTGCCGGAGGTGGCCTGGTCGGAGGGGCCGCTGCCGGAAGCGTCCTTGCCGGTGTCGCTCGACGCGGCGCTGGTGGCCTTGCCGGCGGCGGAGTCGTCGGAACCGCTGCCGTCGGCCGGACCGCAGGCGGTGACGGTCACCGCGAGTGCCGCACCGGCGGCCGCGGTGAGCGCTACGCGTCGGAGTCGGGCGGTGTAGGTGCGGTTCACGGTTGTTCCTCGTTTCGTTCGGGCACGCACAAGGGCCGGGCCACAACAGTCCCGTTGCCCCGTTCATCGGATGACTCCATCTTCTCCCACGCCGCTACCAATTCGCTAACGCGCCACTGATGCCCACTCAGGTCACCGTTAGAAGGGACTTTTCGACGCCGAGTGCCTGATCCCGATTAGGGCGCTTCTTTCAAAGCATCTGGTCACTAGTCCGATGTGTCGTCAACTGAGGCCCAATCGGCATGGCTTGAGCCGTCGATTCCGAATTGGGCTCCGAAGTCGTGATCACCACCACCATCGCCGTCTGATCGGCAAAATAAATCCGAAAGAAACGGTCCAGCACAGCCATAACGCCCATGAAGCGTGCGATTCGCCGGGCGTGCGCCTTTCTCGGGGCTTGGACGTCCAGGGAACCGCACGTCCTCGACGCAGCGTCCCCTTCCCCAAGGGGAGATGCCCGAAGAGAAGAGTCGCGCAAGCCAGGGAAGGAGAGCCCACGGTGTGGATCGCGTTGGCGCTACTGGCAGGTCTCACCGTCGTCGGTTTTGGCGCTCGTGAGGCCATGGCCCAGCGCCGTCTCCAACGCGAAGGGATCACCGCCAGGGGCCTGGTGGTCCGCCACCACGAGAGCAACTCGGGAAACGAGGGCGGCCCTTCCTATTTCGCGGTGGTCGAATTCGTCGATGCGCAGGGCACTCGTCACGAGTTCCAGTCCAAGTCATCGGGGGTCAAGGGCCTTCCGGTGGGCGGTCGGGTCCCGGTGCGCTACCTTTCCGACGCCCCGAAGGCCGCGCGCATCGACCTCGCCACGAGGCGGCTCTGGGACGTCGCGTTTCCGCTCGCAGCCGGCAGTCTGTTCACGGGCATCGGCATCTGGATGCTCGCCACCGGCCGTTGAAGCGGCGGCGCCCGGTCGGCCGGCACACGGCGCGCTCGATGAGCGCCCGACCGCACGGCTTCACCCAGGGCAGAACGCCGCTGCCTTCCCCCGGCGCCCCGGATCCCTAGGCTGAAGAGGTGACCACTCATGCGCCGAACGAAGCCCGCGTCCTGCCCCTGCGCACGCAGCCCTCGCCGCCCGATTCCGGTGGGGTGAACGGTGCCCCGCAGCGGTCGGCGGGAGCCCAGCGGACGCCCGCACCGAGGGAGCCGCTGTGGCGCGACCTCGTCGGCGACGTGCTGCGGCGCGAGCGGCTCGCCCAGGAACGCACGCTCAAGGACGTCGCGGAGGCGGCCCGGATCTCGATGCCGTACCTGTCGGAACTGGAGCGCGGACGCAAGGAAGCCTCCTCCGAGGTGCTCGCGGCCGCCGCCCGGGCCCTCGGCCTCGGCCTCGGCGACCTGCTCTCGCGCACCCAGGACCAACTGGCCCGCCACCCCCGGAGCAGCCGGACGGGCCGCGGCCGGACGTCCCCCACCGCGCAGTACGACGGCCTCTGCCTCGCCGCCTGACCGCGCCGACGGCCGGTACGTCGGGGCGCACCACCGTCGTACCGGCCGGCTCACCGTCCGCGGCCGCGCGCGGTCAGACGAACGCGAGCCGCCGGCTCAACACCTCGTCGGCCAGCCCGTAGGCGACGGCCTCCTCGGCGGTGAGCACCTTGTCCCGGTCCATGTCCGCACGCAGCGTCGCCACGTCGTGGTGCGTGTGGCGGGACAGGACCTCCTCCACCTGCGCGCGGATGCGGGCCATCTCCTTGGCCGCGAGGCTGAGGTCGGAGACCGTCCCTTGCTGCCCGCTGCTGGCCGGCTGGCCGAGCAGCACCCGTGCGTGCTGGAGCGCGAACCGCCGTCCGGGATCGCCGCCGGCCAGCAGCACCGCCGCCGTCGACGCCGCCTGGCCGACGCAGAACGTGGAGATCGGCGCCTGCACGAACGTCATCGTGTCGTAGATCGCCATCAGCGAAGTGAACGATCCACCAGGCGAGTTGAGGTAGATCGAGATCTCCCGCTCCGGGTTCGCCGACTCCAGGTGCAGGAGTTGCGCGATGACCACGTTGGCGACGCCGTCGTCGATCTCGGTGCCGAGGAAGATGATCCGCTCGTTCAGCAGCCGGCTGAAGACGTCGTAGGACCGCTCGCCCTGCGCGGTCCGCTCGACGACGTAGGGAACCGTGTACGACCCCATGTCACAACCCCATCCGTGGACGCGACGCGGCCGGGCGGATGTCGGCGAGCGACTCCACCACCCGGTCCACGATCCCGTACTCCTTGGCCTGTTCGGCCGTGAACCAGCGGTCCCGGTCGCCGTCCCGCCTGATCGTCTCCTCGCTCTGCCCGGTGTGTTCGGCCGTGATCCGCTCGATGGCCCGCTTGGTGAACTCCAGGTTCTCCGCCTGGATCTCGATGTCCGCGGCGCTGCCGCCGATGCCCGCCGACGGCTGGTGCATCATGATCCGCGCGTTCGGCAGCGCGAACCGTTTGCCGGGCGTCCCCACCGCGAGCAGGAACTGGCCCATGCTCGCGGCGAACCCCATCGCCAGCGTCGAGACGTCGTTGGGGATGAGCCGCAGCGTGTCGTAGATGGCCAGGCCCGCGGTGACCGAACCGCCGGGGCTGTTGATGTACAGGCTGATGTCGGTGCGCGGGTCCTCCGCCGACAGCAGCAGCAACTGCGCGCACACCCGGTTGGCCGACACGTCGTCGACCTGTGTGCCGAGGAGGACGATCCGTTGGGCGAGCAACTGTGCCGCGAGGTGGTCGTCGAAGCGGCTGGGCGGTGTGTCGCCCTCCTCCGCGCGCAGCGGCAGCGTGGCGAGTGGTGTCATCGGGTCTCCTTGTCGAGGCGGGTCTGCCGTCGACTCCACTCTTGACCTCGAACGGCCCCCGGATGCGGTTTCTCTGCCCGCAGCAGATTCGCCACGGGCAGAGCGGCGCCGGGGGCCGCCGTCAGGCTCTCCGCTACGCGAGAGCGCGAGGTTAGCGGGGTGTTAGCGGAGCGGCAGCCCCGCGATAGCGGTCCCGAGCAGAGTGGGTGTCGCACCGAGGAAATCTCGTCACCAACTGCCCCCGGGGGACCCCCAATGACTTCCCACACCGTTGCCCGCACCGCCCGCCGGCGCCGCACCCTGCGGGTGGCCGCGGCGGCCCTGACCGCGGCCGCTGCGCTGTCCCTGACCGCCTGCTCGGGTTCGGACGCCGGCGGCAGCAAGGCCGCGGGGCAGACGGCCACCGCCGGGGCCGACGGCGCGGGCTCCTCCGCCGCGGCGCCGGCCGACTCCCAGGCGGACTCCGGCGCGAAGGGCGACGCCAAGACCGGCGGCAAGGACGAGGCGAAGTCGAGCGCTGCGGGAGCGCAGTCGGGTGCCTCGCGTGCCGGCAAGGGCACCTCGCAATCCCCGACCCGCACCGTGAAGTTGGTGGACGGCAGCAAGGCGGAGGTCTACGACCTCGGCAAGCAGCGCTACCGCGCCAAGATCATCAGCCGTGGTTCGGTGCTGGCCACCCTGGAGACCACCGCGCAGGAGATCGACGCCGGGCTGGACGCCAACGACATGTTCGTGGTCCTCACGATGGGCGGCGAGGTCCACTCCTGGATGGGCGGTGGGCAGCAGGGCCCCGGCACGTTCCACCTGGCCGGTGGTTGGACCGCCAAGGTGACGAAGCTCGGCGAACTGCGCTACCGCGCGCAGATCATCGGCCACGACGGCTCGGTGGACGCCACGTTGGAGACCAAGGGCCACGACGTCGGCCTCGACGCCAACGGCATCCCCATCGTGCTCAGCACCGGCGGCATCATCAGCGCCCACGAGTGAACCCCGGCCCGCCCCGGGGCGGCGGACCAGCCTCGGGCAACGCCGTCGGCCGCGCACCCTGGCGCTGCCCGGACCCGGTGCCCGCAGATCGTCTACAGCTGCTGACGCGCTCCGCACGGCACGTGCACCCCTGAAGCAGCGACGGGCCCGCACCCGGACCAGCCGACCGGCTGACCCGGGTGCGGGCCCGCGTGCTGCCTCCCCGTCGTGCGGCCGGGCCGGCCGGGTCGGGTGGCCGGTGCCTGGCGCGGGACCGGTGGTCACTCGCGGCGCCACAGCGCCGAGACGTGCGGCGGTTCCCAGCCGGCCATCGACGTGTGGGCCTGTACGCAGCGGTAGGTGCCGCCCTGGTAGCCGACCCGGTCGCCCACGGCGTAGGAGCGGCCGGGCGCCCAGGCACCGCTCGGCGGATCGGTGGGCGGATCGGTGGGGTCACCGGGCCCCGGTGTCCCGTCGACGTCCAACACGAAGTCGAACGTGCCCTCCTTGCCGTTGCCGGCCCCGCGGACGTTCATCAGCAGCGCGGCGTCGAAGAGGGCGTCGGTGGCGTTCCGCGGCTCGCCGGGGAAGTACAACTGGCTGGTCAGCACGGGCCCTCCGGGTGCCTGTGCCTTGACGTGGAGGTGCCGAGTGCGGCCCGGGTACAGGCCCGGCACGATCGTGGTCAGCGAGAACGCTCCGCGGGCATCGGTGAACTGATGGCCGCGCAGCGTGTAGCCGGCCATGTCGTAGCTGCCGGCGTCGTCGGCCTGCCAGAAGTCGAGCAGCACACCGGCGAGGGGGGAGCAGTGCCGGCCGAAGACGTACCCGCTGACGGTCAGCGCGGTGCCGGGCATCCCGGCGTCCACCAGGTTCGTCCGCAGCGGGGAGTCGGGCTTGAAGTAGGGGCCCTCGATCTGGTCGTGGGTGGGGCCGTCCCCGTCGTCGCAGGCGGGCGTCACGGACAGCGGACGTCCCTGGCCGGCGGAGTCGCGGGCGAGCGCCCTCGTGCCCGACGACAGCAGCGGGACCGCGGCGCCGGCGGCGACGGCCGCCTTCAACAGGCTCTTGCGGCTGATCGGCCGGCCGGCGCCGGCGTCGCGGTGCGGAGGGGGTGTCATGGCGATTCCTCGGTCTTCTGAGTAGGGAAGGAAGAGGGTCGGGGCGTGCCTGACGGGTGACTGGCGCTGCGCGGAGGTGCGGACCGTGCGCACGACGACCGGCCGACACCGAGGCACCGCTGCGCACACCGCGCCATGCCGTTCGGAGGGCCGCCCTGGACGCGATCACCACCGACGACGGTAGGGGCAGCGGCGGTGGTTCAGCGAGATACCGCTCGATCCCCCTGGGCGGCGTTATGGAGCGGAACGAGCCTGCGGCGGTTTCCGCCCGCCCGCGATGCACGCCGGGGTGCGCTGGGCATCGTTGCGCCGTGGCCCGTCACGTGCCTCACAACGGCCACAGGAACCTCAACGAGGCGGTGGGGAAGGCGACTTGTTCGTGCCTGAGCAACGGGGAAGGGGTGTCTGAGACCGGATGGTCGGGCTGCTCCGCGGGTCGGGGCGTGGCGAGCGGCGCCGTTACTCGCCGCGGACGTCAGACGGCCCCTTCCTCCAACGCCACGGCGCAGCAGTCCGCCGGCCGGATCCCGTGGCCCGCCCGAGTCCGCCAGTCCGTGTAGGTGTCGCAGCGCGCCGCCGTACGCGCGTGGGCGCGCAGTGCCTGCGCCAACACCGTCGCCGCGACGTCGGGCCGCTGGTTCGCCGGGTGCCAGCCCAGCAAGTGCCGCCAGTGCAGGGGCGTTCCGGTGAGGGGGCGGGTGGTCAGGCCGGGGGTCGGCGGGAAGGTGGCCCGGCACAGGCCCACCGCGCGCCCCACCTGCACCAGGTGCGCGCAGGAGGCGGTGTCCGTCTCGTACATCCGGCGGGGGCTGAAGCCGGCCCGGGCGCAGGCCACGGTGAAACAGTCCCCGAAACAGCCGTCGCCCGGCACGCACGCCCACTTCTCATCGGCCAGGGCGGCCAGGTCGACCTCCCGTTGGTGGGCGAGCGGATGAGCGTCGGCGAGCATGACGAAGATGGGATCGACGGCGATGTCGCGCCAGACCAGGTGCGCGGCGCCGGGCGGGGGCGCCGACCCGCAGGCCCCGGCGAGGGCGAAGTCCGTGCGCCCGTCGGCCAGCAGCTCGGCCAACTCGCGCTCGGACCACGAGACGTGCGTGGTCACCGTGGTGTCCGGGGCGGCGTCGGCGAGCCGGTCCACCAGCGCGCCCAGCAGCGGACCGTGCGTCGCGCCCAACCGCAGCCGCTCGGTGTCCCGCCTGGTGAGCGCGAACCGGGCGGCCTCCCGCTGGAGTTCGCTCACCGCCGGCAGTACGACCCGGGTCCGCTCCAGCACGAGTTCCCCGAGCGCCGTGGCCCGCACGCCGTACCGCCCGCGTTCGAAGAGCGCGCCGCCGAAGGCGCGCTCGATCCGTCTGAGCTGTGCGCTGAGCGCGGGCTGCGCGAGCCCGAGCGCCGTCGCCGCTCTGGTCAGACTGCCCGCGTCGGCGATCGCGCGGAGGATCCTCAGATGTCTCAACTCCAGTTCCATGAAGGGAGCTTGCGCAATGCACGGACAGCGGGCAAGTAGTTGTTGAAAGTTCAGGCGTCGAGTCCGCGTGCGTCGCTCTCCAGCGGTGACGCCCGGCACCTGGCCGAATCCGCGCGTCGTGCGACCACCGTGAACGGCGTGCCGCCGCCCGCTCCCGGACGCCGCGGGCGCTCCCGCCGATCCGGGCGGCGGGCGATCCCGGGCGACGACGAGGGCCCTCGCCGCGCCACGACGAGGGCCCCGGTTCCCGCCGCCGGGCGGGCGGCGCGGGCTCCGACTCAGACTCCCGCGATCGACCGGATCCAGGAGCGGTACGCGGTCACGTTGCTGTACGCCGTGTTCGCCATGAACACGACCATGCTCGCGCAGGGATGCGTGACCGGAGCACTGACGCTTCCCCATAACGCGGAAGCTATGGAGCACCGCCCGACCGGACGAGGAGCGCGCTGCCGCAGCCTGCCTGTCCGGCTGCCTGTCCCCCTGCCCGGCTCACGCCTGGTACTCGGTGAGGTCGATGGCGTGCACGCGCAGCGGATGGCCGTGCACCGGGTGGGTCGTCTCGCGCTCCAGCACCATGCCGAGCTTGCGGATGACGTTCTCGGAGGCCGTGTCGCCCGCCCGGCTGATGCTGATGACGTGGTCGAGGCCACGGTCCTGGAGTGCGAACTCCAACGTGGCCTGGGCGGCTTCGGACGCGTATCCCTGGCCCCAGAACTGTTGGCCGAGCCGCCAGCCGATCGCCACGGCGGGCCCCACCTCCGGCAGGAAGTCAGGTACGTACAGTCCGGTGAACCCGGCCAGTTCCCCCGAGGCGAGCAGTTCGACGGCGAACAGCCCGAAGCCCTCCTCGTCCCACTCCTCCTCCCATCGCTCGATGGCCTCCGCCGTGTGGTCCAGGTCGTGCACCGCGCCGTCGTCGACCCAGTGCATGACCCGAGGGTCGGCGTTGATGTCGGCCATGGGCACGAGGTCGTCGTCGTCCCAGCGACGGAGCAGGAGGCGGGGGGTGCGGATCTCAGTCATGGGCCCCATCCTGCCGAAGGCGGGGACTCGTCGGAAATCGGGCCTGCGCCGCGCCGCGGGTCAGGTGCGGGTGCCCGAGGGGCCGAGCACGGTCCGCGAGGCGCGGGACTGGGCGCGCAGGACGTACGGCCCCGCCCACAGGCCGAGGAGGACCTCCGCCACGCCCACGCCGGCCGCGACGTGCGTGGTGTGGCTGCTCAACGGGACGAACACG
Organism: Streptomyces lunalinharesii; assembly: GCF_039532155.1. Classification (NCBI taxonomy): domain Bacteria; kingdom Bacillati; phylum Actinomycetota; class Actinomycetes; order Kitasatosporales; family Streptomycetaceae; genus Streptomyces; species Streptomyces lunalinharesii. The sequence goes on along the minus strand of NZ_BAAARK010000004.1, from coordinate 366,295 downwards.
AACCAGGCACCGTCGAAGGCGGGAGCCACGTACTCCCAGAGGTACGGCAGGGCGATGCCCAACGAGCCGTGGACGAGCAGGGCGAACGGGAGCAGCGCGAGGAACCCGAGGAAGGTCGGCGCCAACTGGGCCCAGCCCAGGTCGCGCCAGGTGGTCGGGGTCCGGAGCACGGACAGGGCGCGCTGCACGAGCGGCGGGGTGGAGCCTGAGGCGGACCGGAGCGTTGGCCCGGTGGTGCCGGATGCCGCCGCGACGGTCGGGGACATCCCGAACCAGCGACGACCGAGCTCGATTTGGCGACTCGTCAGAAAATGCAGCGCGCGGGCCGCCACGGGCACCAGTGCGAAGCCCAGCCAGACGCACAGCAGGCACATTGCGAGCAACAGTAACCAGGACGTCACCGCGGAGAGTAGGCCGAGGCCCAGCAGGACCAGTCCGCGCCACGGTGCCAGCAGGCGGCCGGACAAGGTCGGCCGCCAGCGCTCCGCCTCGGCCTGCTGCGCCTGCGCCACCGAGCCCGACTCGGTCCCGTACGCGAGGTGGTCTGCCATGTCCGCTGTCCCCGTTCCTGGTTGCCCCTTGCGGAAACGCCCGGTCCGGCGCACCGCTGCACGAGGAGTATTGCGGAAGCGGCATCACGGGATCACTGGGGCTAGCCCCACCTTTTCGGTCGGATGCCCGCCCGTTGCAGAAGGCATCCGAGCTCCGGGCGGTCCGGGTCGGCGTGCGCTCCTCGGAGTGCTCCTGCTGTCGTCGGCCGCGCACTCTGCGGCCTCGCGTCCTGGCCGCTCATCCGGGGGGCGCTGCGCACCCGGAGGCGGGGGAGTGCCTGGGGTGATCGCGCGGTGGCTCCTGCACTCACCCTCGCCCATCACGCTCGGTTACTATGCTCTCTTCATGCCGGAGGCCGGAAACGAAGGTCGAACGTCCTCGACGGGCCGCTCGGGCGAGCGGGGCGGGTCGTGCGCCAGCCGATTCTCCCCGGGTTCTCCCCGGGGCTGGTCGGGGCGGTGGTTCCGGGGCGTGTGCCACTGTGAAGCCGGCCGTTGACTCTAAGGAAAATGACCCGTGGGGCCTAGGAAAGCGTTGAGGGAGGTGGTTGCGACCCGCTATGTCACGCCCTTGCGTGAGGGTGGGTCGCTCCCGGGGATCGTCGAGGGGGACGACCTCGGTACCTACATCATGAAGTTCACCGGCGCCGGGCAGGGCCGCAAGACGCTGGTCGCGGAGGTGATCTGCGGGGAGTTGGGGCGGCGGCTCGGGCTGCGGGTGCCGGAGTTGGTGCAGATGGAGCTCGACCCGGTGATCGGGTTGAGCGAGCCGGACCAGGAGGTCCAGGCGCTGCTGAAGGGCAGCGGGGGGCTGAACCTGGGCATGGACTACCTCCCGGGGTCGCTGGGCTTCGATCCGCTCGCCTTCGAGGTGGGCGCGCGCGAGGCGGGCCGGGTCGTGTGGTTCGACGCGTTGATCAACAACGTGGACCGGTCCTGGCGCAATCCCAACATGTTGGTGTGGCACGGTGAGCTGTGGCTCATCGACCACGGTGCGGCGATGATCTGGCACCACAACTGGCCGACCGCGGAGCGGGCCTCGGCCCGGCCGTACGACGCCTCCGACCACGCGTTGGCCACGTTCGGGCCGGACGTCGCGGCGGCGGCCGAGGAGTTCGCGCCGTTGATCACCGAGGAACTGCTGACCGAGGTCGCCGCGGAGGTGCCGGACGCGTGGCTGGAGGGCGAGCCGGGCTTCGACGCACCGGACGAGCTGCGGCAGGCGTACGTGCGCACGCTGCTGGCGCGGGCGCGGACCGTCAGCGAGCGCCTCACCATCGGGGAACCGACGAAGGACAAGCCGTCCCAGGCACCGCAGTGGCTGACCGGCAAGGCGCCGCGGAGGGCCGTGAAGTGAGTGGACTGCACAACGGGCGCGACGTCTTCGAGTACGCGCTGCTGAAGGTCGTCCCGCGGGTCGAGCGCGGGGAGATGATCAACGCGGGAGTGGTGGTGTACTGCCGCGCGCGGCGGTTCGTCGAGGCCCGCACCCACCTGGACGAGGCCCGGCTGCTGGCGCTGGACCCGACGGTGGACGTCGCCGGCGTGCGCGCCGCACTGTGCGCCGTGGAGGGCATCTGCGAGGGCGGCGCGCGGGCCGGCCAGGCGTCCGGCGAGGACCCGGGGCAGCGCTTCCGCTGGCTGATCGCGCCGCGCAGCACCATCGTCCAACCGGGCCCGGTGCACACCGGACTGACCGCCGACCCCGCCGTGGAGGCCGAACGGCTGCTGGAACTGCTGGTGCGCTGAGCGCGCGGGCGCGCGGTGCGCGGGGCGGGCCTCCCTTCCGGGGAGCCCGCCCCGCGCGTCGTTCGCGGCCAGTGTGCGGTGGTGGGGCGTTGACAGGGGGTGGTCGGGCTTCTAGCGTCAGCCCTGCTGAGGCTACTAAGCGGTTGCTCACCCCGATCGGATCGGGGCCGACCGCCGGTCGAGGTGTTCGAGGTTTTCGACGATCGAGGGTGAGGAGAACCCATGTCCACCACCGAGCAGCGTGTCGCCATCGTGACGGGCGCGGCCCGCGGCATCGGCGCGGCCACCGCCGTCCGCCTGGCCGCCGAAGGCCGCGCCGTCGCCGTACTCGACCTCGACGAGGCGGCCTGCAAGGACACCGTCGAGAAGATCACCGCGGCCGGCGGCAAGGCCCTCGCGGTCGGCTGTGACGTGTCGGACAGCGACCAGGTCGCGGCCGCGGTCGAGCGCGTCGCGACGGAACTCGGCGCGCCCACCCTCCTCGTCAACAACGCCGGCGTGCTCCGCGACAACCTGCTGTTCAAGATGACCGACACCGACTGGGACACGGTCATGAACGTGCACCTGCGCGGTGCGTTCCTGATGTCGCGGGCCTGTCAGAAGCACATGGTGGACGCGAAGTTCGGGCGGATCGTCAACCTCTCCTCCAGCTCGGCGCTCGGCAACCGCGGCCAGGTCAACTACTCGGCGGCCAAGGCCGGTCTGCAGGGCTTCACCAAGACCCTCGCCATCGAACTCGGCAAGTTCGGCGTCACCGCGAACGCCGTCGCCCCCGGCTTCATCGCCACCGACATGACCGCCGCCACCGCCGAGCGGGTCGGGATGGACTTCGAGGACTTCAAGACCGCGGCCGCCACCCAGATCCCGGTGCAGCGCGTCGGCAACCCCGACGACATCGCCAACGCGGTCGCCTTCTTCACCGGTGAGGCGGCCGGCTTCGTCTCCGGCCAGGTCCTGTACGTCGCCGGCGGCCCGCTCTGCTGACCGCCCGACCGACCGCAGGAGCACCGGAGCAGGAGGACGCGACATGACAGCGCAGGACAGCGGGCTCCCCGAGCCCTCCGGCAAGGTGGCCCTGATCACCGGGGCCAGCCGCGGCATCGGGTACGGCATCGCCGAGGCCCTGATCGCCCGTGGGGACCGGGTCGTCATCACCGGGCGCAACGAGGACGCCCTGAAGGAGGCGGCCGGGAAGCTGGGCGCCGAGCGGGTGCTCACCGTCGCCGGCAAGGCGCACGACGAGGCGCACCAGGCCACCGCCGTCGAACGGGCCATGGAGACCTTCGGCCGGGTCGACTACCTGGTCAACAACGCCGGAACGAACCCGGTGTTCGGCCCGATCGCCGACCTCGACCTCAACGTGGCGCGCAAGGTCTTCGAGACCAACGTCGTCTCGGCGCTGGGCTTCGCCCAACGCACCTGGCACGCCTGGCAGAAGGACAACGGCGGCGCCATCGTCAACATCGCCTCGATCGCCGGCGTCGCGCCCTCACCGTTCATCGGCGCCTACGGGATGAGCAAGGCGGCGATGGTGAACCTCACCCTCCAACTGGCCCACGAGTTCGCACCGGTGGTGCGGGTCAACTCCATTGCCCCCGCGGTGATCAAGACGAAGTTCGCCGCGGCCCTCTACGAGGACCGCGAGGAGGAGGCGGCGGCCGGCTACCCGATGGGGCGGCTCGGCGTCCCCGAGGACATCGGCGGGGCCGCGGCCTTCCTGCTGTCCGAGGCGGCCGGCTGGATCACCGGGCAGACGCTCGTCGTCGACGGCGGACTGTTCCTGAACGCCGGGGTGTGACGCCCCGGGGGGCCGCCGGTGCGGGCGGCCCCCGACGGGCTTGCCTTCGTGTGCACTCCAAGCGGCAGAGTCCGTGGTGCCGGTCCCGGCCGGGGACCGGCACCACCCGCGTCCAAGGACCTGCCAGGGAGAGAAACCATGCACCACCGCACGCTCGGCGGCGACGACGGACCGCGGGTCAGCGCCCTCTGCCTGGGGGCGATGCCGTTCGGCACCACCGTGGACGAGCGGACCGCGTTCGCCCTCCTGGACCGCTTCGCCGAGGCCGGCGGGACGTTCGTCGACACCGCCAACAACTACGCCTGCTGGGTGCCCGGTGCGACCGGCGACGAGAGCGAGACGGTGCTCGGGCGCTGGTTGCGCAGTCGCCGCGCGCGCGAGCGCACGGTGCTCGCCACCAAGGCCGGCGCCCGGCCCGACCCGGCCCGCGGCCCCCACTGGCCCGCCAACGCCGAGGGACTCGGCGCCGGCGCCCTGCGCACCGCCCTCGACGGCAGCCTGCGCCGCCTGGGCACCGAGGCGGGTGGACCTCTTCTACGCGCACGTCGAGGACCGCACCGTGCCGCTCGCCGAGACCGTCGAGGCGCTGGCCGGGTGCGTCCAGGACGGCCGGGTCGGCACGCTGGGGGCCAGCAACCACGCCACCTGGCGGCTCGCCGAGGCCCGACAGCACGCCGCCGCGCGCGCACTGCCCGGCTTCTGCGCCGTGCAGCAGCGGCACACCTACCTCCGGCCGCGCCCGGAGCCGGCGGCCGGCCTCCAGCGGGAGACCGACGAGGAACTCCTCGACTACGCCGCCGCGCACCCCGACCTGACCCTGCTGGGCTACTCGCCCCTGATGGAGGGCGCCTACACCCGCCCCGACAAACCGCTCCCCGAGCGCTACGACCATCCGGGGACGGTGGTCCGCAGCCGGGTGCTGGCCGAAGTGGCGGCCGAGTGCGGGGCCACCGCGAACCAGGTGGTGCTGGCGTGGCTGATGGGCGGCCCGGTGCCGGTGGTGCCGGTGCTCGGGGTCAGCTCGGTGGCCCAGCTGGACGAGTGCCTGGCCGCGCTGGACCTCGCCCTGGACCCGTACCAGCGGGCCCGACTGGACACCGCCTGAGACGTCGGGGACGCTGTCGGGCGGGTCGGCGGACGGCCCGTTTCGGGGACTGTCAGTGGTCGCCGGTAGGTTCTCTCGATGAGAACGGAACGCACACCGGAGGTTGTTGACGTGGTCACCGACATGCTGCCCGAGTCCTGGCGCGGGGTCCTGGGCGAGGAGTTGGAGAAGCCCTACTTCAAGGAGCTGATCGACTTCGTCGAGCAGGAGCGGGCGGCGGGGCCGGTCTACCCGCCCCACGAGCAGGTCTTCGCGGCGCTGGAGGCCACGCCCTACGACCAGGTGAAGGTGCTCGTCCTCGGCCAGGACCCGTACCACGGCCCCGGCCAGGGGCACGGCCTGTGCTTCTCCGTGCAGCCCGGCGTCAAGACGCCCCCGTCGCTGCGGAACATCTACAAGGAGATGAAGGAGGAGCTGGGCCACCCGGTTCCGGACAACGGCTATCTGATGCCGTGGGCCCAGCAGGGCGTCCTGCTGCTGAACGCCGTGCTCACGGTCCGCGAGGGCGAGGCCAACTCGCACAAGGGCAAGGGCTGGGAGAAGGTCACCGACGCGGTGATCCGCGCGGTCGCCTCCCGCCCCGACCCGGCGGTCTTCGTCCTGTGGGGCAACTACGCCAAGAAGAAGCTGCCGCTGATCGACGAGGAGCGGCACGCCGTGGTGCAGGGCGCGCACCCCTCCCCGCTCTCCGCGAAGAAGTTCTTCGGCTCCCGCCCCTTCACCCAGATCAACGAGGCGATCGCCGCCCAGGGCCACACCCCGATCGACTGGCGCATCCCCGACCTGGGCTGACCGGCCGCCCGGCAGGTCGCGCACACCGCGCGGAGCGTCCCGGTGGCGGTTAGCGTCGGGAGGAGCCGGTGGTGGCGGGCGACGACGGGAAGTGCGCGGTGGTGGAGCAGCGGCCGGAGGCGGAGCCCGAGGACGGCGTGCCGACCCGGCTCGGCCAGGCGATCATGCTCCACCGCGCCGGCGACCGCGAGGAGGCCCGCAACCGGCTCGCCGCGCTCTGGCAGGAACTCGGCCCGCGCGGCGACGCCTTCCACCGCTGCGCCCTCGCGCACTACTTGGCCGGCACCCAGGACGATCTCCGGGACGCCCTGGACTGGGACCTGCGCGCCCTGGCGGCCGCGGAGGGCTTCGTCACGGAGCGCCCCGCCCGGGCCCGGCCCGCCGCCGCACCGGCCGGTGGCGCACCGGCCGGTGGTGCCGGCCCGCGCCACCCGCTCGCCGCGCTCCGGGCGTTCTTCCCCGCGCTCCACCTCAACCTCGCCGCCGACTACGCCGGACTCGACCGCCCGGCGGACGCCCACGCCCAGCTCCGGCGGGCCCGCGCCTCGGTGCGGGCGCTCGCCGACGGCGAGCACCGCCGGCGCCTCACCGCGGCGATCCTGCGCCTGGAACTGCGGATCGAGGGCGCCCCCGGGGCCTCCCGGTAGCGGCGGCCGCGCGGGCCGCCGCCTCAGTTCCGCAGCATCCCGTCGAGCAGTTCCGCGCACGAGGCACGCAGCGCGTCCCGGGTGGGCGGTGCGGGGTGGAACTGCCCCGCGACGCAGGAGAACAGCACCCCGTCGCACCAGGCCACCAGTGAAAGCGCGTGCCGTTCCGGCGCCGTGGACCCGGCCGCCGTCAGCAGCGCCACCACCGGCTCCCGGAAGGCCCGGCCGGCCCGGTCGTAGACCGCCCGCAGCTCCGGTCGGCGGGTGGCCTCCAGCGCCAGCTCGTAGCGGGCCACCAGGAGCCCGCGGTGGTGCGAGAGGTAGCGGTGCAGGGCGAGCGCCAGCGCGTCGGCCAGGGCTGCCGGGGCGGCGGCCGTCGGGTCGGCGGCGCCCGGCAGCTCGTCCGGGGCGAGCACCGCCGCCTCGCGGTCGGCCAGCCGCCGCACCGCGGTCTCCAGGAGCGCCGCCCTGGTCCGCGCGAGGTTGGACGTGGAGCCCTGCGGCAGCCCGGCCGCCTCGTCGACGGCCCGGTGCGTCAGCCCCCGCATGCCGCGCGCGGCGAGCAGGTCCAGCGCGGTGTCGGCGATCAACCGGTGGCGGGGGAGCGGGTCGGACGAAGCGGCGGCCTTCCGGACGTTCATGCAGGTGAGCCTACTGGCGCCGGGCAACGGTGACTACGTCCGTAGTGCGGCTGCCCCGCGTCTGCCACACGAGTACCCGAGGATGGCCCCGCGGCCACCCCACCCACCATCTCACTACAGGTGTAGTCTCCTTGGCATTCGGCATTCGACACTACAGGTGTAGTCGCGCCGGGGCGGGTGGCTCGGGGCAGGGCTCGGGGGCACGGCACCCGTCCGCGGCTATCGAGAGGCGGCACCATGCGGCAACGCACCGCGATCGTGATCGGCGGCGGAATCGGCGGGCTCACCGCCGCGGTGGCCCTGGACCGGCGGGGCTGGCGGGTCACCGTCCTGGAACGGGCCGCCGCCCTGGAGCCGGTCGGCGCGGGCATCGGACTGGCCCCCAACGCCCAGCGCGCCCTGGACACCATCGGCGTGGGCGACACGGTCCGCGCCATGGCCGCCCGCCACCTGACCGGCGAGATCCGCCGGCCCGACGGGCGCCTCCTGGCCCGCACGGACAACGCGGCGGCCGTCCGGCGGTTCGGCGGGCCGGTCGTCATCGCCCACCGCGCCGACCTCATCGCCCTGCTCGTCGGCCGGCTGCCCGCCACCGCGGTCCGCACCGGCACCCCCGCCACCCTCGTGGACCCCGGCGACCCGCTGCGCGACGACCGGCCGGCCCGGGTGCGGACCACCGCCCCGGACGGCGCGACCACCGACCTGACGGCGGACCTCGTCGTCGCCGCCGACGGCATCCACTCCGCCGTCCGCCGCACGCTCTTCCCCGACCACCCCGCACCCCGCTACGCCGGCTTCACCACCTGGCGCTTCGTGGTGCCCGCCGCCGGTGCCGCCGGGCTGGCCGCGCCCGACGCCGCGCACGAGACCTGGGGACCGGGCGGCCTGTGGGGCACCCTGCCGCTGCACGACGGGCGGATCTACGCGTACGCCACCGCGGCGGTCCCGCCCGGCGGCGGACGGCCCGGCGTCGACCAGCGCGCCGAACTGCTGCGCCGATTCGGCTCCTGGCACCGACCGATCCCCGAACTGCTCGCCGCCGTCGGCCCGGACGCCGTCCTGCGCAACGACGTGCACGCCGCGGCCGCCCCGCCGCCCGCCTTCCACCACGGCCGGGTCGCGCTGCTCGGCGACGCGGTGCACCCGATGACCCCCAACCTCGGCCAGGGCGGCTGCCAGGCCGTCGAGGACGCCGTGGTCCTCGCCCACGAGGCCGCGCCGGACGCCGCCCTCCCCGCCGCGCTCGCCGCCTACACCCGGCAGCGGCTGCCCCGCACCACGGCCGTGGTCCGCCGGTCGGGACGGATCGGCCGACTCACCACCTGGCGGTCCCGACCCGCCTGCGCACTGCGCGGCGCCCTGGTCGCGGCCACCGCCCGGCTGGCCCCCGACCTCGCGCTGCGCGCTCTGGACGGCATTGCCGACTGGCGGCCACCGACCGCCCCGTAAGCTGCGGAGACCGGACGCCCGGCCGCCCGAGACCCGGGCACCGGGACCGTGGGAACCAAAGGAGAGACGCGTGAAGGTCGGCTGCATCGGACTCGGCGACATCGCACGGAAGGCGTACCTGCCCGTGCTGGGCGCACGGCCCGGGATCGAGCTGCACCTGCAGACCCGCAACCCGGTCGCCCTCCAACAGGCCGGCGACGCCTACCGGCTGACCGCCGCGCACCTCCACGCCGACCTCGACTCGCTGCTGGCCGTCGGCCCGGACGCCGTCTTCGTGCACGCCGCGACGGTCGCCCACCCGGAGATCGTGACCCGGTTGATCGAGGCCGGGGTGCCGACCTACGTGGACAAGCCGATCGCCTACGACCTCGCCGACACCCGGCGGATCGTCACCCTCGCCGAGGAGCGCGGCGTCAGCCTGGCCGTCGGCTTCAACCGCCGCCACGCCCCCGGCTACGCGCAGTGCCGCGAGCACCCCCGCGAACTGATCCTGATGCAGAAGAACCGCACCGGCCTGCCCGAGGACCCGCGCACGCTCGTCCTGGACGACTTCATCCACGTCGTGGACACGCTGCGGTTCCTCGTGCCGGGCGAGATCGACCACGTCGACGTCCGGGCCCGGGTCCGGGACGGACTGATGGACCAGGTGGTGCTCCAACTCTCGGGCGACGGGCGCCTTCCCGGGCACGACGGGTTCACCGCGATCGGCATCATGAACCGCCGCAGCGGTTCGGCCGAGGAACGCCTCGAAGTGTCCGGCCAGGACACCAAGCGCGAGGTCGTGAACCTCGCGGAGGTCATCGACCACAAGGGACAGCCCACCGTCCGACGGCGCGGCGACTGGGAACCGGTCGCCCGACAGCGCGGCATCGAGCAGGTCGTGCTCGCGTTCCTCGACGCGGTGCGCACCGGCGAGACCGTGAGCGCCACCGACGCCCTGAAGACCCACGAACTCTGCGAACACATCGTGCGCGAGGTGACGCAGGGGACTTGAGGGCGGGGCACGCACCCGCCGCCCGACCGTGCCGTCACCGTCACCGCTGCCGCCCCGCCCCGGCCTCCCTTCCCGCATCGACCTCGCCCTCCCCGGAGCGGACGGCCGCCCGCCGCCGGCCGGCTCGCCCCGCCGTGGTGAGGCCGTAGGCGAGGAGGGCGGCGATCGCCCCGTAGACCGCCCAGTCGCCCCACCGGGTGTACGGGCTGGTGCCGCTGGCCAGTGGGATGTCGTAGACGGTGGCGGCGCTGCGGTCGGTGCCCAGGCGGGTGCCGATCGGTTCGCCGCGCGGGCCGTAGGCCGCGCTGACGCCGGTGAGCGTGGCGTGCACCATGGGGCGCCAGGTCTCCGCGGCCCGCAGGGCGCCCAGGGAGGCGTGCTGCGCCGGTGCCCAGCTGTCCTGGAACGTCGCCGTGGAGGACTGGGCGACCAGCACCTGCGCCCCGTCGGCGGCCAGATGGCGGCTCATGTCCGGGAACGCCGTCTCGAAGCAGACCAGGGGCCCGATCCGCAGCCCGGCCGCGGTGGGGACCGTCATCACCACCTGGTGGGTGCCGCGCCGGCGGTCGCTGGTGGCCGCCTTGCCCACCTTCGTCGCCCAGCCCAGCACCGAACGGGCCGGTATGTACTCGCCGAAGGGCACCAGCCGCATCTTCGCGTAACGGTCCCCGGTCGGGCCGTCCGGGCCGATGAGCACCGCGGTCTTGGCGATTCCGGACCCGTCGGAGCCCGGTGCGTCGGCGTTCACCAGCAGGTCGGCGCCGGTGCGTCGGGAGAGCGCGGCCAAGCGGGCGGCGAGCGCCGGATGGTCCGCCGGGTCCTGGTAAAGGCTGCTCTCGCCCCACACGACCAGGCGCACCCCGCGCCCGGCGAGCGCCGCGGTGAGCGCCGCGCTGCGGGCCAGCCGTTGGGTGGGGGTGCCGGTCGGGCCCGGCTGGACGACCGCGATCCGCACCGCCCCGGCGGGCCGGGGGAGTGGCGCCCACAGCCAGACCGCGGTACTGGCCAGCGCGCACACCAGCAGTCCCGCGACGGCCGGCCGTCGGGCCGTCGGGACGGCGAGCAGCCCGGCCAGCGCGGTGTTCACCGCCACGATCAGCAGGCTGATCAGCCACACCCCGCCGAGCGACGCCAGCCGCAGGGCGGGCGGCACCTGCCACTGGCTGGCGCCCAGCAGCCCCCAGGGCCCGCCCAAGTACTGCCAGGACCGCACCAGTTCGACCATCAGCCAGCCGGACGGCACCAGCACCAGCGCGGCGGCCGCCCGCCCCGGGCCCGGCCGCCCGCCCAGGAGCGCCCGCACCAGCACGCCCCAGGGCGCCCACAGCGCACCCAGCAGCAGCGCCAGGACCACGATGAAGACGTGCAGGCTCGGCAGCAGCCAGTGGTGCACCGCCACCATGAACCCGGCGCCGCCCCACCAGCCGTACAGCGCCGCCCGCCGGGCGGTCCGCGCCGACCGGACGAGCAGCAGCCACGGCACCAGCGCCACGTAGGCCAGCCACCACCAGGACGGCGCGGGGAAGGCGAGGGCGGGCACCGCACCGGCGAGTGCGGCGGCCGGGCCGCGCGCCCAGAGGGAGCCGAACCGGTGCGTCCGGTGGCCGAGCGGTACGTCCATCCGGGCTCCCTCTCGCCGTGTCGGTCCCCGTGCCTGCCGTGGTGCCCCGCGGATATCTCTTGCCACGTTCAAGGGTTGTCAGGCGTCGCGGCTCCCGCCACTTCTCGTGCACCCGTCCTGCCGCCGCCGATCCGGGCGCGCCGCGGCCCCCGTCCAGGGGGACGGGGGCCGGCGCCCGTGGGCGGGCGGGGGTCAGTTCACCAGCGAGGGTTCGGCGGACAGGTCCGGGTCGGCGTCCGGTGCGCCGCCGGCGCCCTCCGGGGAGTCGCCCGCGGCCGTGGTGTCGGCGGCTCCGGTCGACGCGCCGGCGAACTGCGTCCGGTACAGCTCGGCGTACCGACCGTCCGCCGCCAGCAGCGTGTCGTGCGTGCCGCGCTCGACGATCCGGCCGCCCTCGACCACCAGGATCAGGTCGGCGGCCCGGACGGTCGACAGCCGGTGCGCGATCACCAGCGCGGTCCGCCCGTCCAGCGCCTCGGTGAGCGCCTCCTGGACGGCCGCCTCCGAGGTGTTGTCCAGGTGGGCGGTGGCCTCGTCGAGGATCACCACCCGGGGGTGGGCCAGCAGCAGCCGGGCGATGGTCAGCCGCTGCCGCTCACCACCGGAGAGCCGGTAGCCGCGCTCGCCGACGACGGTGTCCAACCCGTCGGGCAGCGAGGCGATCAGCGCGTCCAGGCGGGCCCGGCGCAGCGCGTCCCACAGCTCCTCCTCGACCGCCTCGGGGGCGGCCAGCAGCAGGTTCTGCCGGATCGACTCGTGGAAGAGGTGACCGTCCTGGGTGACCATGCCCAGGGCGTCCCGCAGCGAGGCGGCAGTCAGTTCGCGGACGTCCACGCCGGCCAGCCGGACCGCCCCGGAATCCGGGTCGTACAGCCGCGGCAGCAGCTGGGCGATGGTCGACTTGCCGGCGCCCGAGGAGCCGACGAGGGCCACCATCTGGCCCGGTTCGGCGCGGAACGACACGTTGTGCAGGACCTCCTCGCCGCCCCGGGTGTCGAGGGTGGCGACCTCCTCCAGGGAGGCCAGCGACACCTTGTCGGCGGACGGGTAGCCGAACCGCACCGCGTCGAACTCCACCGACACCGGGCCCGCCGGCACTGGCCGGGCGTCCGGCCGCTCGGTGATCAGCGGCTTGAGGTCCAGCACCTCGAAGACCCGCTCGAAGCTGACCAGTGCGCTCATCACCTCGATGTGCGCGCCGGACAGTGCGGTCAGCGGGGCGTACAGCCGGGTGAGCAGCAGGGCCAGCGAGACGATCGCGCCCGGCTCCAACTGGCCGCGCAGGGCCAGGAACCCGCCCAGTCCGTACACCACGGCCAGCGCCAGCGCGGAGACCAGGGTGAGCGCGGTGACGAAGTACGTCTGCACCATCGCCGAGCGCACGCCGATGTCGCGCACTCGACGGGCCCGGGCGGCGAACTCCGCGGACTCGCGGGCCGGCCGGCCCATCAGCTTCACCAGGGTCGCGCCGGGCGCGGAGAACCGCTCGGTCATCTGGGTGCCCATCGCGGCGTTGTGGTCGGCGCCCTCCCGCCGGAGCGCCGCCAGCCGCCGCCCCACCAGACGGGCGGGCAGCACGAACACCGGCAGCAGCACCAGCGCGATCAGCGTGATCTGCCAGGACAGGGTGAGCATCACGCCCAGCGTGAGCAGCAGCGTCACGATGTTGCTGACCACGCCGGACAGGGTGTCGCTGAACGCCCGCTGGGCGCCGATCACGTCGTTGTTGAGCCGGCTGACCAGCGCGCCGGTGCGGGTGCGGGTGAAGAAGGCGATCGGCATCCGCTGGACGTGGTCGTAGACCGTGGTGCGCAGGTCGAGGATGAGCCCCTCGCCGATGCTCGCCGACAGCCAGCGGGTCAGCAGCCCCAGCCCGGCCTCGGCCAGGGCGATGGCCGCGATCAGCCCGGCGAGCTCCAGGACCAGCCGGGTCGATCCGCCGCCGACGATCGCGTCGACCACCCGCCCGGCGAGCAGCGGGGTGGCCACCGCGAGCAGTGCGGTGACGGTGCTCAGCACCAGGAACCACACCAGCATCCGGCGTCGCGGCCGGGCGAAGGCCGCGATCCGGCGCAGCGTCCCCCGGGAGAGGCGGCGCTTGCCCTGCTGAGCGGTCATCGTGCTGTGCAGCGAATGCCAGGCGGTGACTTCCATGTCCATCGCGGCCTCCTGAGTGCCGGTCGTCACGGGATCGCCGTGCGTGACCGGCGACAAGAAAGAACCTAGAACCTCAACCAATCTTGAGGTCAAGGCATTCCGTTCGATCCCGATCACCGTCACCCCTGGGAGTTACCCGGACGGTGTCTCCGGTCCGCGGGACGGCCCGGCGCGAACACCGCCAACACCGACCGCGCGGACGACGACGGGCCGGACGACGAAGCCAACGCACCCCCGAAGAACGCGAGTTCCTACGGCAGGAGGGGATGTTCCCACACCACCCGCGCACTCGGCCCGCCGTCGCCGCCCGCACCGTCCTCGTCGTCCTCTCCGTCCTCTCCGTCCGCGCCGGTCACCGTCAGCCGCACGCCGTCCGCACCGTCGGCCAGTGTGACGGTGGCGTCCACCACGACCCGGGCCGTGCCCGCCGTCCCCACCACCTCCGTCAGCGCCCGCCCGACCGCGGCCACCAGGGCCCGGGCGCACTCCGGGCCGACCCTGGCGTCCACCGGCCCGACGAACTGCACCGACGGCCGGTGGCCCAGCGCCGCCACGGCCGCGCCGGCCTCCCGCAGGATCCGGGTGCGCGGCCCGGCCGGCGCCTCCGGCGGCCCCTGCTGGAGCGCGATGATCGCGGTGCGTATCTCCTGGACCGTCGCCTCCAACTCGTCCACGGCCTGCCCCACGCCCTCCTTGACCTCCGGGAGGACGGCCGTGCGCCGTGCGCTCTCCAGCAGCATCCCGGTGGCGAACAGCCGCTGGATCACCAGGTCGTGCAGGTCGCGGGCGATCCGGTCGCGGTCCTCGTAGACCGCGAGCCGCTCCCGGTCGCGGTGGCGGTCGGCCAGGACCAGCGCCAGCGCCGCCTGCGACGCGAACTGGGTACCCAACGTCCGCTCCAGATGGGTGAAGCGCGGGCCGCCGGAGGCCCGGCACAGCGCGAGCGCACCCAGCACCCGGCCACCGCCGCGCAGCGGCAGCAGCATCGTCGGCCCGTAGTGGCGGGAGAGCGGGGAGATCGAGCGGGGGTCGCCCGCGAAGTCGTCGGAGAAGACCGCCAGCCCGCTGCGGATCTGGTGCAGCACCGGGCTCTCTGCCGGGATCGTGCCCCCGTACGTCTCGGCGCGCACGGCCTCGGACAGCACCGTGGAGATCGCCACCACCTCCATCGCGCCGTCGGCCTGCGGCAGCAGCACCGCCCCGGTCCCGGCCTCGGCCAGCTCCCGGCCCTTCTCGGCGACCACGGTCAGCGCGTGCTGCTTCGTGGAACCGGTCTCCGGCCCGGCCAGCAACGCCGTGGTCACCGACGCCGCGCCGTCGATCCAACGGCGGCGCTGCCGGGCGGCGGCGTGCATCCGGGCGTTGCCCATGGCGATCCCGGCCTCGGTGGCCAGCACCCGCACCAGTTGCAGGTCCACCTCGCCGAACCGCCCGGCACCCGCGGCGGCAGCGCCCGGCTTCCCGGCCAGGACGAGACTGCCGAACAGTTCGCCCCGCACCTTGATCGGCACCCGGAGCGTGCACGACGCCGCGGACCGGCCCTCGGGCGCACTGCCGTGGACGATCCGGTCGCGCAACCCGTCGCCGTCTTCGTCGAGCACCTCCACGGCGGCGTACCGGGCGCCGGTCAGCGACCCCGCGGTCTCGGCGATCCGGTGCAGCACCCGGTGCACGTCCAGGTCCGAACCGATCGCGACCATCGCCTCCAGCAACTGCGGCAGCCGCGACAGCGGTCCGCCCGCCACCTCCCGCAGACTCCGCGCGGTCCGCTCCGCGAGCTCCGCCGCCGTGCCCTCCCCCGAGCCCTCACCCGTGCCCTCCGCCGCGGCACCGTCATCCGGCTCGGTGGGCTCGGGGAGCTGCGACGGCTGCGGCATGGCGGCTGCTTCTGGTCTGGCGGGAACGGACACGGAACGGCTGCGACCAGTCTAATTCGCCCGGAAGCGGGCCATCGGCTGAGCGCCGGACCACGGGGGCCGGGCCGGTGGCGCGCACCCGGTCCGACCGTCCGGGGGCGGGACACCGGGGGCACGTCGTCCCCGCACGCGCAGGGGTAGCGGGGCAGCTCCTCCGCTTCCCCGAGGAGGATCCGGCCGGGTGCACCCGCCGCCAGCTCCTCGGCCGTGAGGGCGATCGGGTCAAGCGTTGTTACGCGGAGCAGGCCGCCCGCACCGGTGTCACCTGGCGCGGCCGCCGGTTCACCCCCGGCGACTTCGACTCCAGGGACGGCCCAGGGCTTAGTAAGACGGACATGGGCATTCCCGTCGCCTTCGAGGTTGCCGCAGAGGGCCCGGAAGACATCGGTTCCCGAACTCGGCGTGCGCTGCGTGACCGCATCAACAGTGCCGGGTTGCTGGACCGGTGCGTGCGTGACATCCAGGGGCTGCTCGCGCCCGCGGGAGTCGATCTCCCGGACGACGGTGACCGCGTCGCCCTTCTGTCCGACCGGGGTGCCGAGGTGGCCGCCGGCCGCAACTACGGCGATCACGGAGACAGTCGGGGTGGCACGTCGGCTCAGGAGGTCGGTATGCAGGATGCCCTCGCGCGAGACGGCGTCATCTGGTGACGGTCATCGTCCTCACGCACTGCCCGGTTGGTCTGCGGGGCTTCCTGACCCGCTGGCTCTTGGAAATCTCTCCGGGTGTCTTCCTGGGCAGCCCGTCCGCCCGCATCCGCGACGCCCTGTGGGACGAGGTGCGCCAGTACGCCGACAACGGCCGCGCCTTGCTCGCCTACTCCACCAACTCCGAACAGGGATACGCCTTCCGTACCCACGACCACACATGGCATCCCGTCGACCATGAGGGCCTCACCCTCATCTTCCGCCCTTCCAGCCGCCCGTCGCGCCCATCACCTTCCTCAGGCTGGAGCAAGGCCTCCAAGCGCCGTCGCTTCGGAAACCAGGCACCATAGCTCTGCCATCAACGGCTCCGCCTGCCGGACATGTTCGCGCGACGTGCCCGCACCGACAGGGCCGGTGCGGTTGAGGATCACTACATCGCGACTCCAGCGAGTTCACCTTCGGGCACTTGGCATCTCGTACGCGCCAGGTCTGCTGCGCCCGGCGAATGCTGGACGGCGGGAATCGGCCGCGCTGTCCTTCCTGCCGTTCGTGGCGAACCGCCTGACGGGCATGGGGTATCAGGCACGGCACTGTAGGAGGGGGAGTCGGGCGTCGACGGGGGTGTCTTTGGGGCCTTGGCCATTTCCCCCGAGGGCCCTCGGCATGAGCGCGTAGCCTGTGGCGTGGAGACATCTCTAACGGAACGGGTCCCTGTTTATCCCGTATGTCCTTTTCTCTCATCCTTGCTGAAACAAGCGACGCCCCTTGATAAACGCGCAGCTCACGAAGACCGCTCCCCGCGCCTGCGGGGATGAGCCCTCTCTGGCCCTAGGCGGACTTGGGAGCGGCAACCGCTCCCCGCGCCTGCGGGGATGAGCCCTCTGGGCCCGCCTCTGGAGGCAACCGTGGGCGCCGCTCCCCGCGCCTGCGGGGATGAGCCCGTCCGCCACGATTCCCGGGCGACCGTCAGTAGCCGCTCCCCGCGCCTGCGGGGATGAGCCCGAGGGTCAGTCCATTTGTTGAAGAAGGCGTTCCCGCTCCCCGCGCCTGCGGGGATGAGCCCGTCACCTTCATGTTCCGACCGTAGCGGCCTGCCCGCTCCCCGCGCCTGCGGGGATGAGCCCGACGGCGCAGCCTGGTTCGAGAACACCGACAACCCGCTCCCCGCGCCTGCGGGGATGAGCCCTTATTAGGACGAGAGGCTGCCTGCTGGGTGTGCCGCTCCCCGCGCCTGCGGGGATGAGCCCGAGGGTCAGTCCATTTGTTGAAGAAGGCGTTCCCGCTCCCCGCGCCTGCGGGGATGAGCCCGTCACCTTCATGTTCCGACCGTAGCGGCCTGCCCGCTCCCCGCGCCTGCGGGGATGAGCCCGACGGCGCAGCCTGGTTCGAGAACACCGACAACCCGCTCCCCGCGCCTGCGGGGATGAGCCCTTATTAGGACGAGAGGCTGCCTGCTGGGTGTGCCGCTCCCCGCGCCTGCGGGGATGAGCCCAGCACCGCCCCCACCCTCGGCCTGACCGGTTTCCGCTCCCCGCGCCTGCGGGGATGAGCCCATCGGTGTACACATGCGATTTCGGAGCCTCGACCGCTCCCCGCGCCTGCGGGGATGAGCCCCTGCTGGCTGGTTGCGCGCACGGGCCTGTCGACCGCTCCCCGCGCCTGCGGGGATGAGCCCAGGTCGGGCATCGAATCGAGCGGAGAGAAACGCCGCTCCCCGCGCCTGCGGGGATGAGCCCGATCAGTCCCGCGTGCGGGACTCCGAGCCAACCCGCTCCCCGCGCCTGCGGGGATGAGCCCAGGTCGGGCATCGAATCGAGCGGAGAGAAACGCCGCTCCCCGCGCCTGCGGGGATGAGCCCCTGCCCCGGAGTTGAGGGCGAGCCGTGCGGGCCCGCTCCCCGCGCCTGCGGGGATGAGCCCATGGGGAAGGGGGACAAGGACGCCGCCTCCTGCCGCTCCCCGCGCCTGCGGGGATGAGCCCCCGTCATCCATCACGATCGGCGAGGGGTATCCCCGCTCCCCGCGCCTGTGGGGATGAGCCCAGGCTGGCCTTGGTGTCGGTGCGGGAGATCTCCCGCACCCCGCGCCTGTGGGGATGAGCCCATCCGGCAGATCATGCGCCGCTCCCCGGACGGCCGCTCCCCGCCCCTGCGGGGATGAGCCCGCCTCCCCGGAGTGCGCGCCGTACTTCATCTCCCGCTCCCCGCGCCTGCGGGGGTAGCTCGGAAGTCGGGCTCCGCGCCCGCGGGGGGCCCTGGACTGGCTCAAGGGCGGCATCCCGAAAAGCGCAGTGAGCCGGATGTCAGTGGTACCGCATAGGGTCCGGCCCATGGCTGGCACTGAACTGACGACGCTGCTCGGCGTCCTGAACAGCAAGCGCGAGCACGTCTTGGACATCCTGGAAGGCCTGGACGAGGAAGCGCTCCGGCGCCCGGTTCTACCGTCCGGCTGGACATGCCTTGGACTGGTGCACCATCTCGCTCTGGACGACGAGAAGTTCTGGTTCCGCGCGGTTGCTGCGGGTGAGCAAGCGGCGATCGACGAGATCCTCGGGTCCCGGGAGAACGCGTGGCATCTCTCCACGGAGAAAACAGCCGAGGAGGTCTTCGCTCTCTACCGAAAGGAAGGGGAACTCGCCGACACTTTCCTGGCCAGCGCCGATTTGGAGGCGGCCCCGAGCTGGTGGCCCGACTTCTTCGGTGACTGGCGCCTCTACAGCCTGCGCGAGGTCATCCTGCACGTGATCACCGAGACCGCCACCCACGCCGGCCACTTGGACGCCGTGCGCGAACTCATCGACGGAAGGCAGAGGTTGGTTCTCACCTGACAGGAGAGCCACTTCACTCTGCCGACCAGGATCGTCGAACGTGAAGTCCAGAGCTCATCTCATTCTGAAACGATCAGTTAGGCGACTGGGCGTCGAACTTGCTGACTTCCGGGTCCTGGCTCCCTGTGTCAGCTGCGATAACGACTGGTCGGTTGACCTGGGGAAGGTGAGCATTCCGGATTTGCGAGAGATCGCACGCGCCATCGTTCACAGGATCGACATGCTAGAAGTTATCCAACAACAGCGGATCGCTGATAATCTCCGCTTCGCTGAGGTGGATGACCTGTAGCCCCCCGGTGCATCGATGCCGGGCGCGTTCCTCGAGTGAGGCCAATAACTATCTGGCCCCCGCTCCTTTGTGTCGAAACGCGGCGGAGCGAGAGGGGAACGCGGTAAGTCACCCCGCCCCCCCCGATCCCTGGCAATTTCGGTTTCCCGGGGCGAGTTTCCGAAGCAAGTTCCCTGAGGAAGTGGGCGACCTTGGCGTTCGGAGGGAAAGTGCAATGACGCCGTGAGTGCAGTGCAGAATGACGTCAAGCGGCTGGCCAACGGTGAAGAAACCACTTCCGGTCGCAAGCAACAGACGGCGGACCGTAGGGCGCTCCTGAAGGAGATGCCCAGCGATCTTAGTACGTAGGGGCGACGCGAATACACGCAGGATGAGGTTGATTTCCGGTGGGGGAAGTGGCACCCAGGCTCCGCCCAGCCGATCAACCCCGAGACGTTCTCCCCAGCCACGTACGTGCGCAAGAAGAGGGACGAGCCGGGGCTGCTTCCAGAATGCCGGATTCCGCCCTGTCGGTGTTCTCGGACTCCTGAGAGAATCGGCATGGCGGGCACGGCCCCGACCGTTCGGCGGGCGGGCCATCGAATCCCACCTATGACAGGGAGGACGCAATGGCGCTTTGTGCAGCACCACCCGAAATAGGTACCGAGGCTGACCCGCTTCTGATCCCGGCGTCTGGCCCGTTGTGCCCGGTGTGCCAGTCGGATATGACCTATACCGAGACTGACGAGAACATGGTCACCTGGATCGTTTGCCAGGCGCCCGGTTGCGGAGCGCGCTCCTGCTGAACCGCCTGCAACATGCCCCGTCTGTGTGTGGCTTCCGTGGTGCATCGACGGGGCGACTGTTCGATTCAACTGCCCCTTCAATTCAGCTACGGTGAGTGCATGAGTAGTCGCGACAGTGATCACATCCATCGCATTCTCAAGGCAGCGAAACAGGGCTGGAGCACTGGCGAGCCCGTTGAGTGCGAACGGTGTGGTGAACCGCTCGGTTTCACTGGACGTGAGCGTCCTGGGGGGCCGTCCATGGTGGTCGTCACGAGCTACTGCCAGAACGGTTCATGCCCCAGCAGGCCCGGTGAACAGCCACCATCCATCGGGGAGTAGGCGCTGCTCGCTCGCCTGTCCGCGCGTGGCCCCTGTGGCGCATGGGTGGGGGCTCTTGTCGTGATGTTCACCTGTACGCGGGCCATGGCGCGGGTGTGGGTACCCATGAGCCTGTGTGGCTGGGCCCGTTGATCCCTCCGTCAGCCAGCACGCAGGGCTAAGCAGCAAGGCCGGTCGGCGACAACCCTCAGCGGTCAGCAGGTCAAATGCCCTGCCACCAGCGACAAAAGTGGCCTGCTCCGACGTATCGGGGTGGGCGCCGGCTCTTCGGAACCTGCGGCGATACCTGCCCCGTCCGGCCGCCCCAGATGCACCAGGACACAACAGTGCTCCCTACGAACTCACGGACCTCGACTCTCTCATTGGCGAACTCGACGAACGCATCGTCGAGACCGGACTGCCCGGCGCCGCGGGGATCACCCTCCTGTGCTCCGAAGCGTGTACGGCATTGGATTGCGCTCGGTGCCGTGCCGCTCGGCATGCGTCTGCTGAGGGTCGGTACCGTTTCGGCCCCTGAACCGGGCCGCTGAACCAGGGGGGCGAGGGCGCCGTCGGTGCGCGTGAACCCGGCCTCAATCGTCCGGCGGATGCCCTCCAACTCCAAGGCGACCGCGGCCGGGTCCGACAGGGACGGGTGTGTGCGCACGCCCTCCGGCCCCCGTGCCCGCCCTGGCCCAGACCGACCTGTGCGAGCAACTGCTCGACCGCGGGCAGGGCCATGACGCGGGCCAGACCGCCGGCGCCGGCAGCCCACGGCAGTGACGCGGGCATGCCGGACGCGTCCACGATGCCGGGCAGGGCGGCGGCGAGGGCTTGCTCGGTGGGGGCGGCCTGCGGTGACGTAGTCCGCGATCTGCAGGGCGTCGCCGGCGTTGCTGCCGGAGCCAGTAGTCCTGAGTGCAGTACAGGCCGGCATGGTGCGTCGCGCCGCAGGTGCCGGATCTGGGTGAGGAACGCATCCGCAACTTCTCAACGAAGTGCGAGGCCTGGGTGGTCATGCACGGGTTGGCGTACGACATCCCCTCGGCTGCCTTGGCGAACACGAAGTCGAGCCGGCGGTCGGGTAGTTGCTCGGATGGTACGAGCTGACGTCGATGCCGCTAATGGGCATGGGCCTCCAAAGCGAAAGACCCCGACTTCGTGGAAGCGGAGCGGTGATTCCCTCATGGCCGTGACCGTGTGAAGTTGATCGAATGCTTAAAGTGATTTCGGGTGAGGGTGGGTGATGGCCCCCGTCAGGCCAGGGGGGTGACATGAGGTGCATCGTTCATGCGTGTGGAGTGGTGTTGGCGGGTGCTGTGCTTGCGCTGGGCGTGACGCAGTCCGCCTATGCGGCAACGGGCAACTGATCGTCAACGGGAAGAGCTACGGAAAACCGAAGGGCTGCTACGCGTCGGACCGGTGGGCACTTCACATCGTGAATCGCACCAACTCACCCGCATTTTTGTCTTCGGTTGCAGCGGCAGCGGCAGCGGCAGCGGTTGTCGTGGGCGTGTGGAACGGGTGGTGCGACCGGGGCGGAGCGTCGTCAGCGAGTTCGGGTAGAGCGTCCTAGTTCAGAATTGAGCGGCGTCGACTCGGTGTGGGCCATCCAACGTCTGCCTTCAGGGCGGATGTTGGGTGGTTTGTGTGTGGTGGTCGGTGTTCGCCCGGGATGGCCCAGTAGCAGGTTGGCCGTGTGGGCCATATCGGCCATGGAGTGATGGCGGTCAGTTTCAGCGTGGACTGTGTTCTTGATCAATGCCGTGCGGAGCTGGCGCTGCTCCGGGTCACCCGAATGGGCTAGTTGCATATGGCGCGTACATAGGTGCTTGGTCACTCTGATGGCGTAGGTGAAATCGCCAGATCCGCAGAGAGCGGAGGAGGACGTGCAATGTCGGACGCCGACAAGCAATTGATTGACGCACTACAGGCGAAGAACAAGGAGCTTGAGGACAGAATTGCCCAGCTGGAGAAACAGCAGGGTGCTCCGAGCCAGTCGAGCCAGCCCAGCAAGCCGGCAGCGAAGACACCGACCAGGCTCAAGGCCGGCGATGCGACCGGACACATCGGTCGGCTGGCCAGTGACACGGTCCTCGTACGCCTCACGGACGCGGACGGAGAGGGCATCGAGGGACAGACGGTCAGGTTCTATGTCGGCGGCAAGGAAGTCGGTTCGGATCTCACCGATGCCAATGGTGAGATAAGGACCAACTCCGGGCAGCACATCGGGCAGCCTCTCAACTGGGTCAACGCGCTCGGAAATGGCTATACGGCCGAATTCGAAGGCTCCAAGGAATACAAGCCTTCGCATACCCAAGCTGGTGTCGGAGTCGGTGCATGACGTGAGGCGGAAGCCTCAGCTCCACACGGCCACGGTCCGTCTGTAGTTCCGCAGCTACAGGCGGACCTGGTCTGCCTCGTCGCGGTGCGCGGTGTTGTCATCCGCGGATCCGTCGGTGACATACAACGACGGTTGCCGGTATCGGCAGTTCGTCGGGCTGGGATGAGCAGGGGCGTGCACGCACGTGCACGAGAGGCAGGGACAGTGTCCACCGTGCTGGTCCCGATCACTGGGCGACTGAGGGACTGAGGGACTGCGGGACTGCGGGACTGCGGGACTGAGGGACTGGGGGGTGTGTACTTCTACCGCTGCCGGGCACACGGCCGTGTGCCGTGTGCCCGCCGGCGGAAACTCGCAGATCAGGCCGGCAGTGTCGCCTCGATCGCGGCGACCAGTTCCGCTGCCTCCGGCTCGGTTCGTGGCCGGAAGCGGCCGGCCACCGCGCCCGAGGGGTCGATCAAGAACTTTTCGAAGTTCCACTGGACGTCGCCGGCCGCCCCCTCGGCGTCCGCGGTGCCGGACAGTTCGGCGTACAGCGGGTGCCGCTGCTCGCCGTTGACGTCGGTCTTCTCGAACAGCGGGAAGCTGACGCCGTACGTCGCCGAGCAGAACGTGGCGATCTCCTCGGCCGTGCCGGGCTCCTGGCCGGCGAACTGGTTGCTGGGGAAGCCCAGCACGCTGAAACCACGGTCGGCGAACCGCTGCTGGAGCTGCTCCAGCCCCGTGTACTGCGGGGTCAGCCCGCACTTGGACGCCACGTTCACCACCAGCAGGGCCTTGCCCCGGTAGTCGGCGAGGGAGGCGGGCTCACCGGTCAGGGTGCGCAGCGGGATGTCGTACAGGCTCATGCGGGGGTTCCTCCATGCGGTTCCGCGGACGGGGCCGTCCGTCATCGGCCCCAACAACCGTTCCCGGTCTGTTCTTCCCGGCATCGTCGACCGGCCAGGTGGCCACCGGCCGCAGTGCCCCGGCCCGCCACTCCCTGAGCAACTGGTCGAAGATCGGGGTGTCCTCGTCGACCGGGCGCCGGGCGGTCGGCGGCGGCAGGCGGGGCGGTTGCTGCGGCACCGAGACGCGCTGGAAGGGGTGGCCCGGGGTCTTCTTGACGTCCATGCCCGGACTCAACACCAATTCGCCCGGTGAGTTGCGGGACCGGGCCGCGGCGCACGCCAGATGCCCCTGGGCCGGTGACGGTCAGAAGATACGTTCCAGGGGCCGGCGGGGCGGTGCACGCCCCACCGGCCCCTGGGCGGGGCAGGATCGGATCAGGCTCGGCGGAGCAGGCCGCCGAGGACCTCGCGCAGTGCCCCCTCCGGGTCGGCCACCCGGCCGTCCGCGCGCCACGCCACGAAGCCGTCCGGCCGTACCAGCACCGCGCCCTCCGCCGTCGTCCCGTGCACCTCGGCCCAGTCGGTGCCGTCCTCCGGGATGAGGTCGGCGTCGGTGCCGATGCCGATCCGGTAGTGGTCCAGCCGGACCGACCAGTGCGCCGCGGCGGCCTCCGCAGCGCCGCGCCACGCCTTGCCGTCCTCGGTGCCGGTCAGCAGGACGAACGACCGCTCGTAGAGGTCCAGGGTGGAGCGCCGCGTGCCGTCCGCGTGCAGCCACAGGTGCGGGGCCCGGGTGCCCGGCTCGCCGGTCAGCCGCATCCGCTCGGGCACGACCGGGAGGTCGGGGTCGGCGCCGAGGACCGCGCCCCGCGGGTAGCAGTAGCCGAGGGCCACGGTCAGCACCCCGCGCTGCCGGCCGCCGCCGGCGGGCGCCGGGTCGTAGCCGGGGTGGCTGTGCTCGGCGGACCGGGCGGAGGCGCGGGCGCTGGTCACCTCGGCGACCGGCCGGCGCTCGTCCTCGTAGGTGTCCAGCAGCGCCGGGGAGGCGGCCCCGTCGAGGACGGCGGCGAGCTTCCAGGCGAGGTTGTGCGCGTCCTGGATGCCGGTGTTCGAGCCGAACGCCCCGGTGGGGGACATCTCGTGGGCGGAGTCGCCGGCGAGGAAGATCCGGCCAGCGGAGTACCGCTCGGCGACCCGCTCCGCGGCGTGCCAGGGCGCCTTGCCGGTGATCTCAACCGCCATGTCCGGCACGCCCGTTGCCCGCCGGATGTGGTCGATGCACCGCTCGTCGGTGAAGTCCTCCAGGGTCTCGCCCCGGTCGGGGTGCCAGGGCGCGTGGAAGACCCACTGCTCGGCGTTGTCCACCGGGAGCAGCGCGCCGTCGGCCTCCGGATCGGTCAGGTAGCAGGCGATGAAGCGCCGGTCGCCGACCGCGTCCGCCAGCTCCGGGGCCCGGAAGGTGATGCTGACGTTGTGGAAGAGGTCCCCGGGGCCCGTCTGGCCGATGCCCAGCCGCTCCCGCACCGGGCTGCGGGGGCCGTCCGCGGCGATCAGGTAGTCGGCGCGCAGGGTGGTGTGCTCACCGGTGTCCCGGGCCTTGACCACCGCACTCACTCCGTCGGCGTCCTGGTCGCAGCTGAGCAGCTCGGTGCTGAACCGCAGGTCGCCGCCGAGTTCACGGGCGCACCGCAGCAGCTCCGGCTCCAGGTCGTTCTGGCTGCACAGACACCAGGCGGACGGGCTGAACTTGGCCAGCCCGCCGCCCGGGTCGATCTCGCGGAACAGCCACTCCTGGTCGTCCCCGGTCAGCGAACGGGCCTGCAGGATGCCGTGGTTGTCGGCGAGCACCGAGGCGGCCGCACGGATCCGTTCCTCGGCGCCGGCAACCCGGTACAGCTCCATCGTGCGGACGTTGTTCCCCCGTCCGCGTGGATGCCGTGAGGTGTCCGCGTGCTTCTCCACCAGGACGTGCGGGACACCCAGGCGCCCCAGGAACAGCGAGGCGGACAGACCCACCAGGGACCCGCCCACGATGAGTACCGGCACCCGGTCTTCGACCTTGGGATTCATGTGCGTGCTCCAGCTGCAGCGGCGTGTACGGGAGATGGAGCAACGCATGCCCGGCCCGTCGCCCCTTCCATCACGGTTCACCTGCATGGCTCACACATCTCGCGCCGACCGTGGGTCTTGGCCACGATCGAAGCCGGACCGCCCCCCGCGACACGCCGGGCCGGAGGTCCGCCCATCCGGCTCAGTCGCCCGGAGCGCATCGGGAGTAATCGGAAGGCACCGGCAACACCCGGCGCGCGCCGGAACTGACGACGCACCACAGGGGCCTCGTGCCCTGGAGGAGATGCGTAGACGATGACAACGCTGTCGGAACGAATATCGCAGTCCGCCTTCGACGGTTCCAAGCTCCGGGTCGTGCTCATGCTGGATCTGGAGGAAGGGGCCCAGCAGCAGTTCCTGGAAGCCTACGAACAGCTGCGCAACCAGGTGGCCTCCGTGCCCGGGCACATCAGCGACCAGCTGTGCCAGTCCATCGAGAACCCCTCGCAGTGGTTGATCACCAGTGAGTGGGAGAGCGCCCCGCCGTTCCTCGCCTGGGTCAACAGCGAGGAGCACGTCAAGATGGTCCAGCCGCTGCACAGCTGCGTGCGCGACACCCGCTCCCTGCGCTTCAGCGTCCTGCGCGAGACCTCCAACGTCGCCGCACGCGCCCCCGAGCCCGCCAGGAGCCGGCTCCAGGCGAACCCCCGGGTCGGGGACGGCGTCGTGCGGCACGCCCTCACCTTCACCGTGAAGCCGGGCAGCGAAGCGATGGTGGCCGACATCCTCTCCGGCTACACCTCGCCCGCGGCGCGGGTCGACGACCGGACCCGGCTGCGCCGGACCTCGCTGTTCATGTACGGCAACCGCGTCGTGCGGGCCATCGAGGTGCAGGGCGACCTCATCGCCGCACTGCGCCACGTCTCCCAGCAGCCCGAGGTCCGGGCCGTCGAGGAGGCCATCAACCCGTACCTGGAACAGGACCGGGACCTCAACGACCCCAATTCCGCCCGGGTGTTCTTCACCCGCGCCGCGTTGCCGGCGGTGCACCACGTGGCGGCCGGCGGTCCGGAGTCCGAGGACCCCGAGGCCCTGTCCCGGCACGCGCTGTACTACCCGGCCAAGCCCGGCTTCGGTATGACGCTGGCCAAGATGCTGGCCCGCCAGGACGAGGAGGCCGCCGACGACCCGGCGTCCGCGGTGCACGGCAGCACCATCTTCCAGCGCGACGACACCGTCGTCCGCCTGATCGACCTGCGGGCGCCCATCGACCGCGACCCGCTGGTCTCCCTCGGCGCCCGTGGCCCCCGCAAGCTCGCCGTGCTGCGGCGGCTGCTCGACGGCGACGTGGCCGGCGGCCTGTCCACCGACCGCGAGCTGGCCCACTTCCTGGCCCGCGCCGACATGGACCTCATCACCGACCGTCGGGCCCCCGACGCCTGACCGTCCGCTCGCCGACCGACCGGCCGCCGGGCCGTCGCCGGGCCGCACCACCCCATCCGCCGGCATCACGCCACTGGAGGAACCAGCCATGACCACGCACCGCCCACGCATCGTGGACCTCAGCGAGACCCAGCCCAACCGCCGGCGCGGAGGTGACCTGCGCGCGATGCTGACACCCGGCGTGGTGGGCGCCACGAGCGGCTTCATGGGCATGGCACTCGTCCAGCCCGGCGAGCGCATCGGGGAGCACTACCACCCGTACTCCGAGGAGTTCGTCTACGTCGTCCAGGGCGCCTTGGAGGTCGACCTCGACGGCGAGACCTTCGCGCTCCGGCCGGACCAGGGGCTGATGATCCCGCCCTACATGCGGCACCGCTTCCGCAACGTCGGGGACGTCGAGGCCCGGATGGTCTTCCACCTCGGTCCGCTGGCCCCGCGCCCGGAGCTGGGCCACGTCGACACGGAGGGCGAGGCGGCCGAGCGGAGCACACCGGCCGCCCCACCCGAACGGACGGAGCCGGTGTCATGACCCGCCGCGTGGCGGTCACCGGCGTCGGCATCGTCGCCCCGGGCGGCGTGGGCGTCCCGGCCTTCTGGGACCTGCTCTCCGCCGGGCGGACGGCCACCCGTGGCATCACCCTCTTCGACCCGACCGGCTTCCGGTCCCGGATCGCCGCCGAGTGCGACTTCGATCCGGCCGAGCACGGGCTGAGCGAGGAACAGGTGGCCAAGTCGGACCGGTACGTGCAGTTCGCACTGGTCGCCGCGGCGGAGGCGCTGCGGGAGGCCGGCCTGGACGTGGCGCGGGAGGACCCGTGGCGGATCGGGGTGTCCCTGGGCACCGCGGTCGGCGGCACCACGCGCCTGGAGCACGACTACGTGGCGGTCAGCCAGTCCGGCCGCCGCTGGGACGTGGACCACCGACCCGCCGGACCGCATCTGCACCGCGCCTTCTCGCCCAGTTCGCTGGCGTCGGCGGTGGCGGAGCAGATCGGCGCGCACGGCCCGGTGCAGACCGTCTCGACGGGCTGCACCTCCGGCCTCGACGCCATCGGTTACGCCTTCCACACCATCGAGGAGGGCCGTGCCGACGTCTGCGTCGCCGGGGCGTCGGACTCGCCGATCTCCCCGATCACGGTGGCCTGCTTCGACGCCATCAAGGCGACCTCCGCGAACAACGACGACCCCGCCCACGCCTCCCGGCCGTTCGACGCCCGGCGCGACGGGTTCGTCATGGGGGAGGGCGGCGCCGTCCTCGTCCTGGAGGAACTGGAGCACGCCCGGGCGCGCGGCGCCACCGTCCACTGCGAGATCCGCGGCTACGCCACCTTCGGCAACGCCTACCACATGACCGGCCTGACCCAGGAGGGTCTGGAGATGGCCGAGGCGATCAACCGCTCACTGGCCCACGCGCAGCTCGACCGCACCCAGGTCGACTACGTCAACGCCCACGGCTCGGGCACCCAGCAGAACGACCGGCACGAGACCGCGGCGGTCAAGAAGTCGCTGGGCGACCACGCCTTCAAGGTGCCGATGAGCTCCATCAAGTCGATGGTGGGCCACTCGCTGGGCGCCATCGGGGCGATCGAGATCGTCGCCTGCGTCCTGGCGCTGACCCATCAGGTGGTCCCGCCGACCGCCAACTACGAGACCCCGGACCCGGAGTGCGACCTCGACTACGTGCCGAAGACCGCACGGGAGGTGCCGCTGCGTTCGGTGCTCTCCGTGGGCAGCGGATTCGGCGGGTTCCAGTCAGCCGTGGTCCTGACCAAGCCGGGTGGGAGGCCGAGATGAACTCCCCGCAAGAACGTTGTTCCGTCGTCACCGGCATCGGTGTGATCGCCCCGAACGGGGCCAACACCGAGGCCTTCTGGAAGGCCACCAAGGAGGGCATCAGCGTTCTCGACACGGTCACCCGCGAGGGGTGCGAGGAACTGCCCCTGAAGGTCGCCGGCGAGGTCCGCGACTTTGATCCGGGCGAGCTGATCGAGGAGCGCTTCCTCGTCCAGACCGACCGGTTCACGCACTTCGCGATGGCCGCGGCCAACCTCGCGCTGGACGACGCCCTGCTGGGCCGGGCCGACTACAACCGTTCGCCGTTCGCGGTGGGGGTGGTGACCGCGGCCGGCTCCGGCGGCGGCGAGTTCGGCCAGCGGGAGTTGCAGCACCTGTGGGGCCAGGGCTCGCGCCACGTCGGCCCGTACCAGTCCATCGCCTGGTTCTACGCGGCCAGCACCGGCCAGATCTCCATCCGCGGCGGCTTCAAGGGGCCGTGCGGCGTGGTGGCCAGTGACGAGGCCGGGGGACTGGACGCGTTGGCGCACGCCACCCGCACCATCCGCCGCGGCACCGCGGCGGTGGTGGTGGGCGCCGCCGAGGCCCCGCTCGCCCCGTACTCGGTCGTCTGCCAGCTCGGGTACGAGGACCTCAGCCGGTGCGCCGAACCCGACCGCGCCTACCGTCCGTTCACGGATGCGGCGTGCGGGTTCGTGCCCGCCGAGGGCGGCGCGATGCTGGTCGTCGAGGAACGGACGGCGGCCGAGGAGCGTGGCTCCCGGCCCCGGGCCGTGCTCGCCGGCCACGCCGCCACCTTCACCGGCGCCGCCCTCTGGGAGCGGTCCCGGGAGGGGCTGGCCCGGGCGATCGAGGGCGCGCTGGCGGACGCCGGGTGCGCGCCCGAGGAGATCGACGTGGTCTTCGCGGACGCCCTCGGGGTGGCCGCGGCGGACCGGGCCGAGGCGTCGGCGCTCGCCGACGCCCTGGGCCGGCATGCGTCGGAGGTGCCGGTGACCGCGCCCAAGACCGGCATCGGCCGGGCGTACTGCGGCGCACCCGTCCTGGACATCGCAGCCGCGGTGCTCTCCATGGAGGGTTCCGTCGTGCCGCCGACCCCCAACGTCGTCGACGTCAGCGTGGACCTCGACGTGGTGACCGGGAAGTCCCGGCCCGCGGAGCTGCAGACGGCGCTGGTGCTGAGCCGGGGACTGATGGGCTCCAACGCGGCGATGGTGCTGCGTCGGTGCGAGAAGTCCCCCTCCTGAGAGGAGATTGCCATGACCGCTCAACTGACCCTCGACGAACTGGCCGCGCTGATGAAGTCGGCCGCCGGCCTGACCGTCGACCCGGAGGAGATGGCGAACCGGCCCGAAGTGACCTTCGCCGAGTACGGGCTGGACTCGCTGGGCCTGCTCGGCATCGTCGGCGAACTGGAGAACCGCTACGAGCGGTCGCTGCCCCCGGACGCCGAGCGCGCCAAGACGCCGCACGACTTCCTCGACCTCGTCAACACCGACACCGTCACCACGACAGGAGCCTGACATGCCCGGCCACACCGAGAACGAGATCACCATCGCCGCCCCGCTCAGCCTCGTCTGGGACATGACCAACGACCTGGAGAACTGGCCGCAGCTCTTCAGCGAGTACGCGTCGGTCGAGGTGCTCTCCCGGGAGGGCGACACGACCACGTTCCGGCTGACCATGCACCCGGACGAGAACGGCCAGGTCTGGAGCTGGATCTCCGAGCGGACCCCCGACCGGGGCGCGCTGACCGTCCGCGCCCGCCGCGTGGAGACCGGCCCGTTCAAGTTCATGGACATCTTCTGGAAGTACAAGGAGATCCCCGGCGGCACGTCGATGCACTGGACCCAGGACTTCGCCATGAAGCCCGAGGCCCCGGTCGACGACAAGGGGATGACCGAGCACATCAACCGCAACTCGCGGATCCAGATGGAACTCATCCGGGACCGGATCGAGCAGCGGGACCGCGAACTCCGCGCGGCCGCCCCCGCCAACTGACGTTGCGTCAGCCCGACCCCGTATCGCCGCCCGGCGGCAACGAAGGGAACCCCCCGATGCACCACGCTCTGATCGTCGCCCGGATGAAGCCGGGCTCGGCTCCCGACATCGCCGAGGTCTTCGCGGCCTCGGACCGCACGGAGCTGCCCCAGCTGGTGGGCGTCAACCGGCGGAAGCTGTTCCAGTTCGGTGACGTGTACCTGCACCTCATCGAGTCCGACCTCCCGCCCGGACCGGAGATCGCCAAGGCCCACCAGCACCCGGAGTTCCAGGCCGTCAGCCAGAAGCTGTCCGCGTACGTCAGCGCGTACGACCCGGCGACCTGGCGCAGTCCGAAGGACGCGATGGCCCAGGAGTTCTACTGCTGGGAGCGGGCCGGCACCGGCTGATCCGGACCGGCACACGGTGGTCGGCCTCCCCGCCAGGTCCTGCGGGGAGGCCGCCGTCGCGCCGACCGCCAGCGGCCGGCTCCGTCCGGGCTCGCTCTCGGTTCAGTCGGCCGGTTCAGTCGGCCGGGACCGTGCACTCGAAGGCGTGCAGGTACGGGTTGACCACCAGGATGTCGTGGACCAGCAGCCCGGCTTCGGCCATGTGGCGCACCAGGCTCTCCTTGGAGTGCTTGGCGCCGCCCACGTTCAGGAGCAGCAGCAGGTCCATGGCGGTGGTGAACTTCATCGACGGGCTGTCGTCGACGAGGTTCTCGATGACCACGACCCGGGCACCGGGCCGGGCGACCTCGACGACCTTCCGCAGGGTCCGGCGGGTGCTGTCGTCGTCCCATTCGAGGATGTTCTTGATGATGTAGAGGTCGGCCTCGACGGGGATGTCCTCGCGGCAGTCGCCGGGCACGATCCGCGCCCGGTCGGCCAGCGGACCGCCGTCCCGCAGCCGGGGGTCGGCGTTGGCCACCACCGACGGCAGGTCGAGCAGGGCGCCGCTCAGCGAGGGGTACTTCTCCAGCAGGCCGGCCAGCACGTGGCCCTGCCCGCCGCCGATGTCCGCCACCGACGACACCCCGGTGAGGTCGAGGAGTTCGGCGACGTCGCGGGCGGACTGCTTGCTGGAGGCGGTCATCGCCCGGTCGAAGACCTGCGCGGAGTCCTTGGCGTCCTGGTGCAGGTAGTCGAAGAACCCCTTGCCGTAGAGGTCGTCGAAGACGTTCCGGCCGGAGCGCACCGCGTCGTCCAGCCGCGGCCACGCCTCCCAGGTCCACGGCTCGGTGCACCACAGCGAGATGTAGCGCAGGCTGTTGGGGGAGTCCTCGCGCAGCAGCCGCGACATGTCGGTGTGGGCGAATGTCCCGTCCGCGGTCTCCTCGAAGATCCCGTAGCAGGCCAGCGCCCGCATCATGCGTTCCAGGGGGCGCGGCTCGGTGCCCACGGACGCGGCCAACTCCTCGACGGTGGTGGGCTGTTCGCCCAGCGCGTCGGCCACGCCGAGCCGCGCGGTCGCCCGGACGGCTGCCGCGCACGCGGCGCCGAAGATCAGTTCCCGCAGCCGCATCGAGGGCTGGGGGGTGGGGCTCACGGTGGTCATTCCGCCTCTTTCTCCCGTTGACGTTGCGATGGGGGTGCTGCCGGGCGCCGACGCGGTCACCGGCACAGGCCGACCGGCTTGGAGGTCCGGCAGGTGTTGCGGACGAAGACGTTGCCCTGGCCGGCCGGGTCTTGGTTGATCAGGTCCGCCGGGGCGTTCCGCAGCGCCACGTTGTCCCGGATGAGGTTGCGGTCGTTGGTGGACTTGACGAAGCTCGGGAAGAGCACCACCCCGCCCGAGAGCGGGGAGTCGCCGACGTTGTCGCGGACCAGGTTGTGCTGGACGAGCGCGTCCTCGGTGCCGGTCAGGACGACACCGGACCCCTGGAGGAACGGCAGGCGCTTGGTCGCCGGGCAGTGCTTGTTGTTCCGCGAGACGTCGTTGTCCCGCACGGTGAGCGCACCGGCCTTGGGACGGCCCTCGTCGCCGACGACGAAGATCCCGGCGCAGTTCCCGACCACGTTGTTGTGGGCGATCAGGAGGTTGCGGACCCGCCGGGCGGTGAGGCCGATGCGGTTGCCGCCGAGCCGGTTCTCGACGATCAGGGTGCCGCGGGTGTCCAGCGCGCCGCCCTCCTCCGTGACCGCGTTGGCCAGGAAGATCCCCGCGTCGCCGTTCTCCGTCGCGGTGTCGTCGTGGAGCAGGCTGTGCACGGACTTCTCCAGCCCGATGCCCCACTGGCCGTTGTGCCGCGCGGTGACGTGGCGCACCGTCAGCCCCTCGGTGCCGGAGGCCCACACGCCGTTCCGTCGGAACCCCTCGACGGTCAGCGACCGCAGGTGGACGTCGGTGACCGGGCCGCCGGGGCCGGCGGTGACGCAGATGCCGTCACCGGTCTGTCCGCAGGCGTTCTCCGCCCGGGTGACGGGCGGGGCGAGCACGGCTTCCCCGTCCACCCCGCGGAGCATCAGGTGCGACTTGTTGATCAGCACGCTCTCGCGGTACACACCGGGCAACAGGACCACCGTGTCGCCCGGCCGGGCCGCGTCCACCGCCTGCTGGATCGATTCCCCGGGACGGACGACGTGCACCCGGTCGTCCCGGTCCGCTGCGGCCTGGGACGGCGGGGCCGCGCCGAGTGCGCCGGCCAGGGCCGCCGCCGCGCACCCCAAGTACGTCATCCGCCGTGCCCCGTGGGTCATCTGTCGAAGCGCCATGAGGCGAAGCTATGGGCGATCATCAAGGCCCGCCACCGGTGGTAGCCCGTTGACCACGGTGCGTGCAGGCGTCAGCTTTCCAGGGCCGGGGCGCCGGGGCGGGCGACGGGGGAACGCGGGGCGGACGACGGCGTTGCGGGGTGCCCGGCGCCCGCCCCGGGATCAGCCGCCGGGCCGGGCCCGCGATCGGACGGAGCGTCAGCCGGGCCGTCCGGCGCGACCTCGGCCAACAGGGCCGCGAGGCTGGCCGGCAGGAACCACGGACGGAGGCGGGGGACGGTCACGGATGCTCAACGCCGGCCGCACCCCGACGACACCCGACCGGGGCGCTCCGGTCCGCTTCATCACTCCAACGGCCGCCACCGGGGTGGCACCGCGGACCGTCGGGCGACGGCCGCCGCGATGCGGTCCGGGGCGACGGCGCGCCCGCCCCCGCAGGCGGCCCTCCCCGCCCCTTTCGGGGCACCTCGTGCGGCGTGCCGGAGGGGGCCACTACCCCTCCACGTCGGTGACGCTGGTGGCGGCCGCCGCCCGGGGGGCCCGGTGCCGGTCCGGGCGGCGCCCCTGCCCGGCCGGCCGCCGCCGATCGCGGGCACTGGTCGACAGCGGCTCCCGGGGCCCGGGAGCGCGCGGCAAGTGCGCGGTCCGGGCCGTCGATTCGGTGGCGGCACCGGACCCACCGGTGGCGCCCCGCCCGTTCAATCCGGTGGGTCCGTCGTCTACAGTTGAGGAATTCCCCTGTTCAACGATCATCGCGATGGCCGGTCGGCCTGAACGCGGAGGGCATGCGTGGGCGGTTTCGCCGAGTCGGTACGGGAACGGGTGCGCGCCGCGCGGGCCGCCGTAGAAGCGGCCCGGGCCGCCGACGACCCCGCCGCGCTGGCCGTGGCGGAGGACGAACTGGACGACGCGCTGCGGATCGCGCACGGCGTCGGGGTCGACCCGGACCGCGGCGCGGGCAGCACCGGCCAGGGCGGGGCGACGCAATGACCGCCGCGGCACCGCGCCGCCGGCGCACGGCCTCCGGCTCCGGAGCCGGGTGAGGCGATGTCCGGCGCACCGCGACGCAAGGGACCGCCACCATGGCGTGCGGTCCGCTCCCGCACCTGCATACCCCTCGCCTCGGCACGGGCCTGCCGCGGCCGCGGCCACCCCGGCCGGGGCCCGCTCCGCCCGCCCCGCGGCCACGGGCGGACCTGCCCGGAGATCGCCGCCCGGCACCGGCACTCGCTGCGCTGCGGGCTCCACCGGGCCCGGGCCACCGCGATCCGCCCGGGCACCCGGCTGGCCCGGCTGCCCGGCACCGTCCTGGTGACCCATCGCGCCGCGGCCCACGAGGCGACCCGGCGCAGCCTGTGGATACGGGTGCTGTTCTCCGTCGCCGTGACCCACCTGGTGCTGGCGTTCCTGGCGCTCGTCGTCTACCTCGGACGGCACGCCGGGATCTGAGGCACGCGCCCCGGCACCTCTGACGCACCCCGCCCCGGCCCTCCGGCCTTACCCCGTCCCCGGCCTCCGGCCTCACCCCGCCCGCGGCGCGGACTCCCCACGGTCCTGGCGCCCCGCGGCCATGGCGTCCACCGGCCGTACCGCCGCCACGCCACCGGCAGGGCGCACCCCGGCCCGCCACAGCCACCGCACGTCCCGCCCGAACGACCACCCCAACAGGGCCAGCGCCGCCGCCACCGCGCCCCGCTCCAGCGGCCGCGGCGCGAGCCCGGCGCCCGCCGCCACCAGCACCACGCCCTGCACCGCGGCCACCGCCTTGCGCGCCGTGCTGGGCGGCAGCGGCGTCCGCAGCCACGGCAGCACCCAGGACGCCGCGACGAAGAGGTAGCGCAGCGCGCCGATGGCCAGCACCCACGGCCCCAATGGGACCGCCACGTAGACGGACAGCACCAGGATCAGGAACGCGTCGACCTCCATGTCGAACCGCGCACCCAGTGCCGTGGCCGTCCCGGTGCGCCGCGCCACCCGGCCGTCCACCGCGTCCAGGACCAGCGCGACCACCGCCAGTGCGACCAGCACCGCCACCGGCGACCGGCGGCCGAAGGAGTCGGCGACCAGCGCCGCGACCCCGCCGACGAGGGTGGCCCGGGCCAGCGTGACGCGGTTGGCCGGCCCGAAGGACGGCAGCCAGGAGGCGCGCACCGCCCGGGTGAGCGCGGCCCAGGTGGCCAGCGTGCAGGCGCACCCGGTCAGCCAGCCCGCCGGGCCCAGCCCGACCGTGCGGCACAGGGCCCCCAACAGCACCACCTGCGCGAGCGGGCCGGCCACCCGGTCCGGTCCGAACGGCCTTGTGCCGCACCGCCCTTGTACGGCCATCACGCCTCCCGGGACACTGTGGCGGAGCCGGAGGACGCCGCGTATCGTGACGGCGTCGCCATGATCCCCGGCGTGCGCCCCTCAGCATTCACGACGCATCGCCGCACCGTCCAGGAGGATTCGTTGCCGCGCGTCGCCCAGAGTTTCTGGCTCAGCGCTCCAGGCCGCGGCGAGCTCCGCACGGTCGACCTGCCGCGACCGGTCGCCGGCGAGGTGCTGGTGCGCACGCTGTACTCCGGGGTGAGCCGGGGGACCGAGAGCCTGGTCTTCCGCGGAGGCGTCCCGCACAGCCAGTACGCGGCGATGCGGGCGCCGTTCCAGGAGGGGACGTTCCCGGCGCCCGTCAAATACGGCTACCTCAACGTGGGCGTCGTCGAGGAGGGACCGGCCGACCTGCGCGGCCGCACGGTCTTCTGCCTCTACCCGCACCAGACGCACTACGTCGTCCCGGCGGACGCGGTGACCCCCGTGCCGGACGCCGTCCCCGCGGGGCGCGCGGTCCTCGCCGGCACCGTCGAGACCGCGGTGAACGCCGTCTGGGACGCCGCACCGATGCTCGGCGACCGGATCGCGGTGATCGGCGGCGGCATGGTCGGGGCCGCGGTCGCCGCGCTCCTGGTCCGCCACCCGGCCACCCGGGTGCAGTTGGTCGACGCCGATCCGGCGCGCGCCGCGACCGCCGCGGCGCTGGGCGTCCCGTTCGCGCTGCCCGCCGACGCCCGCGGCGACTGCGACCTCGTCGTGCACGCCAGCGCCACCGAGGACGGCCTGGCCCGGGCCCTCGAACTCCTCGCTCCGGAAGGGACCGTGATCGAACTCAGCTGGTACGGCGACCGCCGGGTCAGCGTGCCGCTGGGGGAGTCCTTCCACTCCCGCCGACTGACCGTCCGCAGCAGCCAGGTCGGCGCCGTCGCCCCGGTCCGGCGCGGCCGGCGCACCCACGCCGACCGCCTGGCGCTCGCGCTCGACCTGCTCGCCGACCCGGCCTTCGACGCGCTGATCACCGGGGAGTCCCGGTTCGACGAACTGCCGTCGGTCCTGCCCGAGCTGGCCTCCGGCGCGCTCCCGGCGCTCTGCCACCGCATCCGCTACCCGGCGCCCGGCACCCCGGCCCCCGGTGCGGTGTGACGCCGCACCGCCCACGACTCTCGTCCGAGCCCGACCGTCGGCGACACCTCCTGGAGGAACACCCGTGTTCAGCATCACCGTCCGCGACCACCTGATGGTCGCGCACAGCTTCCGTGGCGCGGTCTTCGGACCCGCGCAGCGCCTGCACGGCGCCACCTTCATCGTGGACGCCACCTTCCGCCGACCCGAACTCGACGACGACAACATCGTGGTCGACATCGGCCTCGCCACCCAGGAGCTCGGCGGCGTGATCGCCGAGCTCAACTACCGCAACCTCGACGACGAACCCGCCTTCGCCGGCACCAACACCTCCACCGAGGCGCTCGCCAAGGTGATCGCCGACCGGCTCGCCGACCGGGTGCACGCCGGCAACCTCGGCGCGGGCGCCCGCGACCTGAGCGGCATCAGCGTCACCCTGCACGAATCCCACGTGGCCTGGGCCAGCTACGAGCGGACGCTGTGAGCCGGCCCCGGCGCACCCGGTGACCGACCGCGCCCCGGCGGGCGCGCGGGTGGTGCACGCCGTGCTGCCCGGCGACGTCGCCGACGACCGGGCCCCCAGCGGCGGCAACCGATACGACCTACGGGTCTGCCGCGACCTGCCGGCCCTCGGCTGGCAGGTGCGCCGGCACCAGGTGCCCGGCGACTGGCCGCAGCCGGACGCCGCCGCCACCACCGCACTGGCCCGCCTGCTGGCGGGCCTTCCGGACGGCGCGGTGGTGCTGTTGGACGGCCTGGTGGCCTGCGGCGTGCCCGACGTGCTCCGCCCCGAGGCCGCCCGGCTGCGGCTGGCCGTCCTGGTCCACCTGCCGCTCGCCGACGAGACCGGGCTGGCCCCGGGAACGGCCGCGGAGCTGGACGCCCGCGAACGGCGCGCCCTGCACGCGGTCCGCGCGGTGATCGCCACCAGTGACTGGGCGGCGCGTCGGATCCGCAGTCACCACGGGCCGGGGCTGCCGCCGGTGACGGTCGCCCGGCCCGGCGTCGACCCCGCCCCACTCGCGCCCGGGACGGACGGCGCCGGCGGGTTGTTGTGCGTGGCGTCGGTGACCCCGCGCAAGGGCCACCGACGCCTGGTGGACGCGCTCGCCACCGTCACCGACGCCCCTTGGACCTGCGCCTTCGTCGGCAGTACCGGTCAGGATCCGCACACCGCCGACCAACTCCACGTCCAGCTGGACCGGTTGGGCCTGTCCGGGCGCATCGCCTGCACTGGGCCGCGGACCGGCGCCGCACTGGCCGCCCACTACGCAGCCGCCGACCTGGTGCTGCTCGCCTCGTACGCCGAGACCTACGGCATGGTGCTCACCGAGGCGTTGGCGTGCGGCGTACCGGTGGTGGCGACGGCGGTGGCCGGAGTGCCGGAGGCCGTCGGGCGGGCGCCCGACGGGAGCGTGCCCGGGCTGCTCGTTCCCCCCGACGAACGGGGTGCCTTGGCGGCGGCACTCCGTGCCTGGTTCGACGATCCCGCATTGCGGCGGCGACTGGCGGTCTCCGCACGGGGACGCCGTGCCATGCTGGAGGGGTGGGAGATGACGTCGCACAGTCTGGCCGGCGCGCTGGAACGGCTGCGGAACGCGCCGTGGAGTCCGTGACCGGGGCGGTCGGCAGACCGCGGTTCTGTCCGCAGTGGCTGGAGTTGCGGGAGCGGGCGGACGACGCGGCCCGCGTCCCGGAGTTGCTGCGCCCGCTGGGCGACCGGCTCGCCGCGGTCCCCGCTCCGGAACGCTTCGGCGGCACCGGCGGCCTGGTGATCCGCGATCTGGGCTGCGGCACGGGGGCGATGGGGCGCTGGCTCGCGGTGCGACTGCCCGGCCCCCAGCACTGGGTCCTCCAGGACCACGACGAGGTCCTGCTCGCCCGGGCGGCCGGTCGGATCCCGTCGACCGCCGGTGACGGACGGCCCGTCACCGTCACCACCCTGCACGCCGACCTCGCCGACCTGACCGCCGCCGACCTGGCCGGGACGTCCCTGGTCACCGCCTCGGCCCTGCTCGACCTGCTGACCCGCGACGAACTGGAGACCGTCGCCGCGGCCTGTACGGGTGCCGGCTGCCCGGCGCTGCTGGCGCTCTCGGTCACCGGCCGGGTCGAACTCACCCCGGCAGACCCCCTCGACGCCGCGCTCTCCGCCGCGTTCAACGACCACCAGCGCCGTACCACCGACGGTCGCCGGCGACTGGGGCCGGACGCCGTCGCGGCGGCCACCGAGGCGTTCACCCGGCGCGGCGCGCGGGTGGTGAACCGGCCCAGCCCCTGGCGGTTGGGCGGGCCGGAATGCGCGCTGACCGAACGGTGGCTGCGCGGCTGGGTGAGCGCCGCACGGGAGGCGCGCCCGGAGCTGGCGGCCGCGGCCGACGGGTACCTGCGGCGCCGCCTGGACGCGTGCGCGGCGGGGGAGCTGGGCGTCACCGTGCACCACGCCGACCTGCTGGCGCTGCCCGGTCCGGCCGGCGTCCCGGGCCCCCGATCAGGCTGATGGCGCGCCGGATGTGGCCCTGGCTGCGGACGCTCGGGGGACTGGTGATCCTGGCGCTCCTGCTGTGGCATGTGGGTTCCGGCGCCCTCCTGGACGGGCTGCGTCGGATCGACGTGGCCACGCTGCTGGTCGCCGTGGGCATCGGCGTGCTGACCACCGTGTGCAGCGCGTGGCGGTGGTGCCTGGTCGCCCGCGGCCTGGGGCTGCGGCTCCCGTTGGGGCAGGCGGTGGCGGACTACTACCGGGCGCTGTTCCTCAACGCGGCGCTGCCCGGCGGCGTGTTGGGCGACGTGCACCGCGCGGTGCGGCACGGCCGGGCCGCCGGGGACGTGGGCAACGGCGTGCGCGCCGTCGTCCTGGAGCGCGCCGCGGGGCAACTGGTGCTGCTGGTGGTCGGTGCGGTGGTGCTGGCCGTGCAGGATTCGCCGGTGCGCGCCGCGGTCGTCGGGGCGCTCACCGGACCGACGGCCGGCTGGGTGCTCGCGGCGCTGGTGGTCGTCGGCCCGGCGGCGGTGCTGGTGGCCCGGGCGCGTCGTCGCCGGGCCGGTGCGGTCGACCGGACCGGCGGTGGGTGGCGGGCCGCGGTGGTCGAGGCCGGGCGGGCCGTGGCGGGCCGGGAGCGCTGGCCGGGCGTCGTCGCGGCGTCGTCGGTCGTCCTCGTCGGCTACGTGGCCACGTTCGTGCTGGCGGCCCGGGTCGCCGGGGTGCGGGCGCCGGCCGGCGAGCTGGTGCCGCTGGTGGTGCTGGCGCTGCTGGCCATGGCGCTGCCGCTGAACGTCGGCGGCTGGGGCCCCCGGGAGGGCGTCGCGGCCTGGGCCTTCGGCGCCGCCGGGCTGGGCGCCGCGCAGGGGTTGGCCACCGCCGTCGTCTACGGCGTGCTCGTGCTGGCCGCGAGCCTGCCCGGCGTGGGGGTGCTGCTGGTCCGCCGGGGCGCCAGGCTGCGCTCCGCCCGTCGCGGGGCGCGCGAAGCCACCGGCGGCGGGCGGCGGGGCGGGGTGCTCGTGGGGGCCGCCGACGGCCGGCGGCGCTAGCGACGGCGCGTGGCGGGTGGTGGTGCCGGTGCGGGTCCGTGCGTGGGACGCTCCGGGGCCCGTCGGGGGCGCCCGCGTCCCGGATGACCGGATCCGGTCAAATTACCCGGCCCGACACCTACACATAAAGGCGACATAAGAGCAAAATAAGGGTGAGTGGCTGATGCCACGTGATGCGGCCCCGACGCGTGACTGAAGGAGGCGAGTCGTATGGCCGACGTCTCACACCACAGGGGAGACCTCGCTGGTCACCCCGATGTTTCCGAGATGCGGGCCCGGTTCGAGCGGACGCTCGGTGGCCGGGACGTGGTGTTCGTCGACGGGCCGGTGTTCCTGGTCGGTCTGTACTGCGCGGCGTCACCGTGGATCGTGCACTACACGGCCTCGCAGCCGGCGCTGATGACCCACAACCTCATCGTCGGCATCGCGATCGCCCTGCTGGCGATCGGGTTCACCGTCACTCCGGAACGCATGTACGGCCTGAGCGGCGCGATGTGCGCGATCGGTGCCTGGCTGATCGTGTCGCCCTGGATCGTCGGGCGCGGTCCCGACGCGGGGGTGATCTGGAACAACGTCGTGATCGGCGCCCTCACCCTGGCGCTGGGTGCGGTGTGCATCGCCGTGGCATCGAGGAGCCGCCGCGTCACGTGAGGTGTGCCCCACGGGGCGTGTGCAGGACCACCGGCCCGCTTGCCCTTCGAAGTCCACGAGCGACGGCAAGCGGGCCGGGCACGTCCGGCGGCGTGACGGGCGGCCCCGTCCGGCTACCGGTCGCGGTCGAGGGCCGCGGACCGGGGCGGCGTGAAGCGCTGTCCGGCCAAGCCGGCCAGCACCAGTCCGCCGGCCAGCAGCAGACCGTGCGCGAGGGCCACGCCGGTGACCAGGACCGCGATCGCGGTGGCCAGTATCAACCAGACCGCCCAGCGTCGGAACGGGGTCGTCGGCGCGGGTACGCGGACGGGTGGGTAGGGGGCGGCCTCGGGCGGGAACTGTTCCGCGAGGTCGCGGAGTTGGCGGTGGTCGTCGGGGGACAAGGAGCGTCCCTCCTCTCCCGGGTGGTGCTGCCGGTCGCGCCGTACGGGCAGGGTGCTGGATGGGGCGTTGCTTCGGAGATCGGGCCGACTTAGGGTTGCCTAAGCGTTGAGGCCCGTGCGGGGTGTGCAACGGCACACAGGCGTTGTTGTGCCCTTCCGGGCCCCGTGCGTAACGCCGTTGACCGGACATCACCGGAGAGGAACCCCGCCATGGTGGACGACCAGTCGCAACAGCACCGCCCGTACCTCGTGTCCCAACCACACCGGCCCGCGGACGAGGACCGGGACGCCCTCGTCCGGCTCACCTACGGCGCCATGGCCAGCCACGTCGCCGGCGCCGCCGTCCGGCTCGGCGTCCTGGACCGGATCGGCGACGGTGAGCGCACCGCGGACGACCTGGCCACCGCGTGCGCGGCGCAACCACAGGCCATGGCGCGGTTACTGAGGGCGCTGACCGCCCTGGGACTGCTCGCCGAGCCCGCGCCGGGCCGGTTCGCCGCCACCGCGGTCGGCGCCCAGCTGCGCACCGACGCCCCGGGTTCGCTCGGCGCCCTCGTCCGGATGTTCACCGACCCGGCCCTGCTGCGCGCCTGGGGCCACCTCGACGACAGCGTCCGCACCGGCGCACCCGCCTTCGACACCGTCTTCGGCACCGACTTCTTCGGCTACCTCGCCGAACGACCGGCCCTCTCCGCCCAGTTCAATGCCGCGATGAGCCAGAGCACCGCGCACACCGCCGAGCTGCTGCCGGCGGCCTTCCCCTTCGACCGCTTCCCCACCGTGGCCGACGTCGGCGGTGGCGACGGCACCCTGCTGGCCGGGGTCCTGCGGGCGCACCCGACGCTGCGCGGCATCCTGTTCGACCGCGCCGAGGGGCTCGCCCAGGCCGGCAGCCGGCTCGCCCGGGACGGCCTGGCCGACCGCTGCTCCCTGGTGACCGGCGACTTCTTCGCCACCGCCCCCGACGGCGCCGACCTCTACCTCCTCAAGAGCGTGCTGCACGACTGGACCGACGAGCAGTGCCGGCAGATCCTCGGCCACCTCCGCCGGGTCGTGCCCGACGCGGGGCGGCTGCTGATCGTCGAGCCGGTCCTGCCGGCCGTCGCCGACGCCTCGGGCGACGTGATCCGCTACCTCAGCGACCTCAACATGCTGGTCAACGTCGGTGGCCGGGAGCGCACCCGGGACGACTTCGAGCGGCTGTGCCGCAGCGCGGGCTTCGCCGTCCGCGCCGTCACGCCCCTGCCGCAGCCCAACCGCTTCTCGGTGATCGAGGCGGAACCGGTCTGACCTGGTCCAGTCCAGTCCAGCCCGGCCCGCCCCGGTCGCCCGGTGCCACCGGAACCCGGCGCGGGCCGGGCCGTACCGCGCGCTGCCGGGCCGCGTCGGCGCCCACGCGTGCGGTGGCCCGACTTCTTCGGTTAAATCGAACGTGTGGGCCATGCGCCCGTGATGGCCCGCGGTCTGCGAGAGGTGGCGCGCCGTGACCGCTGTGACCGTGGACGACGCCGGGCCCGTCGACGACCACGAGGACTTCGCCGACGCCGACCGCGGCTTCATCGCCCCGCTCGACCCGCCCAGGATCACCGCGGCCGACGGCCGGGTGGTCTGGGACGCCGAGCGGCACGCCTTCCTGGCCGGGAACTGCCCCGCGTCCGCGGACGTGAGCCTGTGGCGCCAGGGGCGGCTGGTGAGCCGACAGGGCCTGTACGAAGTGACCGAGGGCATCTACCAGGTCCGTGGCCTGGACCTGTCCAACATGTCGCTCATCGAGGGCGACCACGGCGTCCTGGTCGTCGATCCGCTGCTGTCCACCGAGACCGCCGCCGCCGGACTGGAGCTCTACCGCAAGTACCGCGGCGACCGACCGGTCACCGGCCTGCTCTACACCCATGCGCACGCCGACCACTTCGGCGGCGCCCGCGGCGTCCTGCCGGCCGACCACCACCCGGTGCCGGTGCTGGCACCCGCCGGATTCCGGGAGAGCGCGGTCGGCGAGCAGCTGTACACCGGCCCGGCGATGGCCCGGCGCGCCGTGTACATGTACGGCACGCAGCTGCCCGCCGCCCCGGACGGCCAGATCGGCTGCGGCCTGGGCACCCTGCCCTCCGCCGGCACTCGGAGCTTCGTCCCGCCGACGGTGGACGTCACCCGCACCGGCCAGGAGGAGATCGTCGACGGGGTCCGCCTGGTCTTCCAGCTCACCCCGGGCGCCGACGCCCCCGCCGCGATGAACTTCGCCGCCCCGTCCCACCGCGCGCTGTGCACCGCGGAGAACGCCGTCCACACCATGCACAGCGTCCTCACCCTGCGCGGCGCCGTGGTCCGCGACACCCGGCGCTGGGCCCACTACCTCAACGAGGCGCTGGCCCTCTTCGGCGCCGACAGCGAGGTCGCCTTCGCCTCGCACCACTGGCCGACCTGGGGGAACGCCCGCATCCGCCGTCTGCTCGCCAACCAGCGCGACCTCTACGCGTACCTGCACGACCAGACCCTGCGGCTGCTCAACGAGGGCCGCACCGGCGCCGAGATCGCCGAGGAACTGCGGCTGCCCCCGGGCCTGGAACGGCTCTGGGCGCACCACGGCTACTACGGTTCGCTCAGCCACAACGTC
This sequence comes from Streptomyces lunalinharesii, assembly GCF_039532155.1. Taxonomy (NCBI): domain Bacteria; kingdom Bacillati; phylum Actinomycetota; class Actinomycetes; order Kitasatosporales; family Streptomycetaceae; genus Streptomyces; species Streptomyces lunalinharesii. The sequence goes on along the minus strand of NZ_BAAARK010000004.1, from coordinate 322,263 downwards.
AAGGCGATCTACCAGCGTTACCTCGGATGGTTCGACGGCAACCCGGCCCACCTGTGGGAGCACCCGCCGGCCGAACAGGCCCGGCGCTACGTGGAGACGCTGGGCGGCGTCGCGGCCACCGTCGACGCCGGCAAGCGGTACGCCGCCGCCGGCGACCTGCGGTTCGCCGCCACCCTCCTCAACCACGCCGTCTTCGCCGCCCCGCAGGATCCGCGCGCCCGCCGGGAACTCGCGGACGTCTACCAGCAGCTGGGCCACGGCTGCGAGAACGGCACCTGGCGCAACTACTACCTGACCGCCGCCATGGAACTGCGCGGCACTCCGGCCGCCGCCCGCCCCGACACCACCGGACCGGACGCCCCGGCCCCCGACCTGGTCCGGGCCCGCAGCGTCGACCAGCTCCTGGACTCGCTCGCCATCCGCGTCGACGGACCGCGGGCCTGGCACGCGCACCTGACCCTCGCCCTCCACCTCGCCGACGAGGACCGCACCTGGCACCTGACCCTCTCGAACGGCGCGCTCACCCACCTCAGCACCCCCGGCGCCCCCGCCCCCGAGAGCCGGCCCGACGCCACCCTCACGCTCACCAAACCCCAGCTCCACGAGCTGCTCGGCGGCCGCGTCCCGACCGCGGTCACTCAGGAGGGTGAGGCCGGTGCGGCGCTGCGTGAACTGCTCGGCCTGCTCAGCGCCCCGGACCCCAACTTCCCCATCGTCACGCCCTGAACCTGCCCGCTGGCAGGGCGTACGCGCAGGGCCCGCGGCGTGGGGCAAACTGGGCCGGTGGCGAGCAACATTCCCGAGGAATCGACGAGCTTCGTCGGCCGGCGAGCCGAACTTCGGCAGTTGAACAGCGAGTTGACGCAGCATCGGTTGATCACCCTGACCGGGCCCGGTGGCGTGGGCAAGACCCGGATCGCGATGCGGGCCGCCCAAGCCGCCGCGGCGCGGTTCACCGACGGGGTCCACTGGGCCCCGCTGTGGCCCTTACAAGGCGACCAACTGCTGGTCGCCGCCGTCTGCGACGCCGTCGGGCTGGCCGACCACTCGGCCCGGACCCCGGTGGCCGCGCTCTGCGAGTGGCTCGCCGACAAGGACCTGCTGCTGGTGCTGGACTCCTGCGAACACCTCGTCGCGGCCTGCCGGGACCTGGTCGGCGACCTGCTCACCGCGGCCCCCGGCGTCACCGTCATGGTCACCACCCGGCAGCCGCTGGCGGTCGCCGGCGAGTGGATCACCGAGATCGGCCCGCTGCCCTGCACCGGGACCAACGACGCGCTCACGCTGTTCACCGAGCGCGCCGGCACCGCGGCCCCCGGCCTCCGGCTCGCCGACCCGCTCAACGCCGATGCCGCGGCCCTCATCTGCCGGCGCCTCGAAGGCATCCCGTTGGCCCTGGAGCTGGCCGGCGCCCAGCTCGCGCACCGCCCGCTGGCCCAGGTCGTCGAGCGGCTCGGCTCCCGCCTCGACGCCCTCGACGGCACCGGAATGCCCTGGACCCCGCGCCACCGCACCCTGCGCACCGCCATCGGCTGGAGCCACGAACTGTGCGCGCCGCTGGAACGGCTGCTGTGGGCCCGACTGTCGGTCTTCCGCGGCACCTTCGACGTCGGCTCGGCGGCGGCGGTCTGCGCCGACGGGCCCCTCACCTCCGACGGGGTGCGCACCGCGCTGGCCGGCCTGGCCGCCAAATCCGTGGTCAGCCGCGAGGGGAACCGCTTCCGGATGCTGGACACCCTGCGCGAATACGGCCGGATGTGGCTCGCCGAACTGGACGAGACGGTCACCGTCGCCGACCGCCACGCCGAACACTTCGTCGGCTTCGGCCGCCGCGCCGAACTCGGCTGGCTCGGCCCCGACCAGGTCACCTGGTACGGGCGGGTCGCCGAGTCGTACGTCGACCTGTGCACCGCGCTGGACCACCTGCTCGGCAGCGCCCCGGCCCGCGCCCAGGAGCTGTCCGCGGCCATCGGCTTCTTCTGGACCTGTTGCGGCCACCTGCACGAGGCCCGCGACTACCTGGAGCGCGCCCTGGCCGCCCAGGCCGCCCAGGACGCCGAGGGCACCGCCCGGACCCGGGCCCTGTGGGCGCTCGGCGTCGCCGTCCTCCTCCAGGGCGAACTGCACACCGCCGAGTCCCTGGGGCGGGAGTGCGCGCGCACCGCCCGGGACAGCGGCGACCACGACGCGGTGCTCGCGGCCGGCTACCTGATCGGCCTCACCCACCTGATGGCCGGCCGCCCGCTGACCGCCCACACCGTCGCCGGCCAGGTGCTCGGCCCGCCGCCGGACGACCCGTTCGACTCCGCCGCCCGGCTGCGCTGCCACCTCGTCCGGCTGTTCGCCCTCACCGCCCTGGGGCGGCTGCACGAGGCCCGCGACGCGGCCACCGTGCTGCGCCACGGGTGCGTCGAACGCGGCGAGTACTGGTCCCGTTCCTACACCGACTACCAGCTCGCCCTGATCGAGCTGTTCCAGGACCGGCCCGAGGAGTCCGCGGGCCACGCCCGTGCCATGCTCGCCGCCAAGCGGCGCATCGGCGACAACTTCGGGATCGCCCTCGGCCTGGACCTGCTGGCCGCCGCGGTCGCCGCCCAGGGGGACGGCGCGTCGGCCGCCCAGGTCTACGGCAGCGGCCAGGCGTTCTGGCGCACGGTCGGGCACCCGCAGCGCGGCACCCCCGAACTCCGCGCGGTGCGCGAACAGTGCGAGCGGCGGGCCCGCGCGGCGATCGGCGACGCCGCGTACGCCGCCGCCTTCCAACGGGCTGCCGAGCAGAACCCGGAGCTGCTGCTCGCCCGGATCCTCGCCGGCGACTTCTGAGCGCCGCGCCGGCGGCCCTACCCGTCGTCGCCGGCCAGTGTGTACAGCAGCTCGTAGGCGGTGGTCACCAGCCGGCAGCTGCGACCGCGGCGGGTGGCCAGTGCGACCAGTCCGGTCCCTGAGGCCGGGTGGAAGCCGAGGAACGCCTGCTGCCCGAAGGTCGCGCCCACGTGGAAGAGCAACGGGCCGCGCGCCGCCGGGTGGTGGTACCAGGTCAGGGTGTGGGTGTTGTGGTGCCGCCAGCCGCGCCGCAGCAGCGGGGTCCGCACCGCGCGCAGCGCCCCGGCCAGCGGACTGCCCTCCGGGTACAGGTGCGCTTCCAGGTAGGTGAGCAGGTCGTCGGGGGTGGAGCGGACCGCGCCGGCGGCGGCGAAGGCCCCCATGTCGGTGCTCTGGACGGGGGTGGTGCCGTTGGTGCGGTGGCCGACCGCTTCGGTGCCGGTGGCGCCGGGCGCCAGGGTGGTGCCGGTGAGGCCGAGCGGCTTCAGCACCCGGGTGGCCAACAGGTCCGGGTAGGCGGTGCCGGTCGTGTGGCCCATGGCCGGGTCGAGCAGCGCCAGCCCGAAGTTGGAGTAGCGCCAGCGGGTGCCGGGCCGGTGCCGGGGCCGGGTGCGGGCGAAGGTGCGCAGCAGCCGCTCGGTGTCGTAGCCGCAGTAGCCGTTCTCGTAGGGGCGGACCAGCGCGCCGATCAGCAGGTCGGTGGGGACGCGGGGCAGCCCGGAGGTGTGGGTGGCCAGGTGGCGCAGGGTGATCCGGCCCGACCACGGGTGGCGCAGCGGCAGCCGCGGCAGGCGGGCGGTGAGCGGATCGTCCAACCGGAGCACGCCGTTGGCCGCGAGGTCCGCGAGCAGCAGCACGGTGAACGTCTTGGACAGCGAACCGAGTTCGTAGCGCAGGTCCTGACGGGAGGTCGGCGGCGCCAGCGCGGTGCCGCCGCTGACCACCGTGCGGCGGCCCTGCCGGGTGACGGCCAGGACGACGTCCGGGGCGTCGACGGTGGTCAGCGCGTACGCCAGCCGGTCCGCGAGCGCCGGGCTGCCGGAGGGGGACCGCATCAGCCGACGGTGGACGTCAGCGCGCGGGAGGTGGCCATGGCCGAGGCGAACGCGGCGACCAGGGTGGGGTGGTGCACCTGGTCGAAGACCAGGTCCGGATCGCCCTCGGGCATCGCGTGCCGGATCGGCATCGCCCCGGACGCGTCCTGGGCGGCGGCGTAGAGCTCCCACAGTCGCGCGTCCAAGGCGGGGCGGGGCAGACAGGCGTCCACGACCAGGAGTTCACCGAGCAGGTCCCAGTGTTCGAGGTCGGCCCAGTCGTCCAGCCAGGCCGGCAGGTACCGGGTGAGGTAGGCGGCGACGTCGGGCGGGATCCGGTCCGGTGCCTCGCCCCAGTTGGTGAGGTGGAAGACGGTGTGGGTGACGTCGTACGCGATGTGCAGCTGCACCGTCCAGGGCTCGGGCAACTGGCCCAGCCAGGTGCGCGCCAGTGCCTGGTCGGGGTCGGTGCTGGGGGTCAGTCCGATCTTGCGTTCGGCGTTGAGCACGCCCAGGCGCCGGTTGGGCGCCATCTCCAGCGCGGTCCACGTAGCGGTGCGCCGGGTCACCGCCAGGGCCGCCTCCAGACCCGGGTGGCGGTGGCCCAGTTCGTGGAACGGCGCGTAGACCTCCAAGGGCACCGGGGAGTGCGGTTCCTCCTGTTGGAGGGCGGCCAGGACGTTGCCGCCGTCGAGCAGCTCCCGCCAGGCGAAGTCCAGCAGTGCACCGGCCCGGGTGCGCTGCCGGGAGCCGGCCACGCCTTCCCGGAACAGCACCTGCATGTTGATGGCGAGTTCGCCGATAGGCTTGAGCCGTTCGATCGTCGCGCTGCCCGTGGCGCGGTCCTCGGGCGTCAGCCGGAAGAAGTCGCGGTGCGCGTCGAGCCAGCTCAGGGCCCGGTCGCCGACCTGGTGGAGCAGTGCCGGGGAGGCCAGGGACGCAGCCGTCGCGGTCACAGCGCAGCCTCGCTTTCGTAGGGGGTCGGTCCGGCCACCGCCGCCGTCTTCCCGGCCACCAGTGGGCCGGCGTCGGTCTCGGCCTCGTCCGAGGCGATCCGGGCGAGGGTGCCGGCGAACGCGGTCACCAGGGTGGAGTGGTAGCAGGCCCAGAACGCCTCGGCCGGATCGGTCGGGCGCGGCGCGGCACCGGTCTCGGGCACGCTGCCGTCGGCGGCCTGCGCGGCGGCCAGCCGCTGCCAGGCGGTCGCGTCGTACGGGGCCGCGGGCAGGCAGGCCGCGACCGCCAGCAACTCGCCCACCAGGTCCCAGAGTTGTTCCTCCTGCCAGTTCTCCAGCCAGGAGGGCAGCCAGAGCCGCAGGTAGCCGGCGGCCGCGGGGGCCAACCGCCGGCGGTTGCGGCCCCAGTCGGTGAGGTGGAAGACGTCGTGGGTCAGGCCGTACGCCGCCTTGCGGTCCAGCGCCCAGGGTTCCGGGAGCAGTCCGAGCCCGCTGTGCGCGAACTCGGCGTCGAAGTCGGCGTGTTGGGCCAGGCCGATCCGGCGCTCGGCGTTGAGCACTCCGAGGGTGCGGGTGTGGTCCTCGCGGGCCACCCGCCAGCCGCGCAGCCCGGTCGTGGTCAGCACCAGTTCCTCGACGGCCGGGTGCCGCAGCCCGGCCTGGGCGAAGACCCCGTAGATCTCCACCGGGTAGGTGGCGTACGGCTCCCCGCGGATCAGCTCGGCGAACAGCGCACCCGCGCGGGTCTCCCGCCAGGCGAAGGCGAACAACCGGTCCGCCGCTTCCCGGAGTTCCGCGCACGGGTGCGAGGCGGCGATGAGCTGGGTCAGTTCGGCCAGTTCGCCGAGGGGTTTGAGGGTGCGGTTGGGGTCGGCGTCGGTGGTCGTGTCCGGTGGTAGGCGGAAGAAGTCCCGCATCGTGGTCAGCCAGCCGAGGCTGCCCGCGACGAGCCGGTCCAGCAGGTCCGGGTCGCCCCGGCCGGCGGTCACCAGCCCCGCCCGAAGAACCGCTGCGCGGCCACCACGTGCAGGGCCACCCGTGGGTCGCCGCCGCCCATCTGTCGGACGAAGGCCAGGCCGGCGTCCAGCCCGAGGGTGGGGGGCACGTCGGGGAGCCGGGCCAGCCAGCGGCCCACCCCGGCGGCCTGCAGCCAGTCGCGGCGGCGTACGGCCCGGACGAATCCGCGGGCCAAGTCGTCGGTGCGTGCGGTCAGTTGCTCCTCAAGGTCGGCGGCGAGGCCCGGGAGGGCCAGGGCCGCGAGTTGGGACACCCGGTGGGCGAGCTGCGGCCAGGGGTCGGTGCCGGTCCACTCGGTGCGGGCCTCGGGGGGCCGGGGCCAAGGCCGGGCGTGGGAGGGGAGGTAGGCGTGCGTCGCCTCCACCAGCCCGCGGTAGCTCCATGCCGATACGTCGGAGGCGTCCGCGCCCGGCGGGAAGGTCGCCAGTGTCTGCCGCACCACCGCTTCGTCGTCCGCACCCACCGGCACCGCGCGGTGCTCCAGTGCGTACGGCGCGAGCGCGTCGGCGCCCAGGACCCGGACCGCGGCCGGGGCGAGCGGGTCGCCCTGTCGCAGGATCCGGGAGAGCGCATAGGGGTCGCCCCCACCCTGGAGGGCGAGGGCGACCCCGGTTGCGGCATCGGCGATCACAGCGCTGAGCGGGACTGCTCCCTGCGTCTGTTCAGCCAACACGATTCCCCTTAGCGAACGCCGGACTTCGGGCGGGGGTTGGGGGTCGAGAGCAGCAGCAGGCCGAGCAGCAGCAGCCCGCCTCCGCACTCGCGGGTATCGCGGTAGACACCGTCGGGCTCGGCGGGGCTGAGCAGCCCCTCGACCTCGGCGGACAGGGCAGCGGTCTCGATCGGTGCGGTGCGATCCGTAACCATGCGATCAACTCCTTCGACGAATGGGCTTTCAGGCTGACATTCGCCAGAAACCGCCGCAAACCGGACTAATCCAGTGGTGAGGGTGCGTCGAGGACGCGCCGATTGGCCCCCGTTGGCGGAGGTGGCGTGCGACTTCTCGGTAACTAGGTGACGAGGAAGGGGAGTTGGGGCGGCGGTGTGCGGTGCCCGGTGACCGGTGGGTGCGCGCGGTCGCGGCAGGCCGAAGTTCGGGTGGACCGCTCACCGGACTGCTCTGTTCGGTGACATTTGCCCCGGGGCCCGCTGGTCCGCCCGGTGCGGGCGACCCGCTCCGCCCGTCGTGCCCCGTAGGGCCCCGAGGTCTGGTCCGCGGTCCCGGACAGGCTTAGATTGGAAGCGGAAAACTTGGTTGCGGCCAAGCAAACACCTCCCGTTCGGGCTGTTCGGCACGGTCTGGGCCTACCTCAGACTGCGGGACACCGGCATCCGCACCCCGGCCCGGCCCGACTGGTGGGGCAACCTCACCTTCGCCGCCGGACTCGTCTCCGTACTCGCCGGCATCACCTACGGCATCCAGCCGTACGCCGGGCACACCATGGGCTGGAGCAACCCGGTCGTGCTCGCCGCGCTCGCCGGCGGAGTGGCCCTGCTGGTCCTCTTCTGCCGCGTCGAGACCCGGGTCGCCGAGCCGATGTTCCGGCTCCGACTGTTCCGGATCCGCGCCTTCACCGCCGGGAACGTCGCCAGCCTGCTCGCCTCGCTGGGCCGCGGCGGCCTGATGTTCGTCCTGATCATCTGGCTCCAGGGGATCTGGCTGCCCCGGCACGGCTACGGCTTCGCCGAGACCCCGCTGTGGGCCGGCATCTACATGCTGCCGCTGACCCTGGGGTTCCTGGTGGCCGGCCCGGTGTCGGGATGGGCCTCGGACCGCTTCGGCGCCCGCACCTTCGCCACCGGCGGGATGCTCCTGGCGGCCGGCAGCTTCGCCGCCCTCCAGGCCCTGCCGGTCGACTTCGCCTACCCGGCGTTCGCGGTGATCCTGCTCCTCAACGGCATCGGCATGGGACTGTTCGCGGCGCCCAACCGGGCCGCCGTGATGAACAGCCTGCCGCCCGACCAACGCGGGGTCGGCGCGGGCATCAGCACCACCTTCCAGAACTCCGCCATGGTGCTGTCCATCGGCATCTTCTTCTCGCTGATGATCACCGGCCTGGCCGGCTCGCTGCCCACCACGCTCACCAGCGGCCTCACCGCCCAGGGCGTCCCGGCCGCGGACGTCGCCCGGATCGCCGCGCTGCCCCCGGTCGGCGTCCTCTTCGCCTCCCTGCTCGGCTACAACCCGGTCCAGACGCTGCTCGGCCCGCACGTGCTGGCGCAGCTCCCGGCCGGCCACGCCGGATACCTCACCGGCCGGGAGTTCTTCCCGCAGCTGATCTCCGCGCCGTTCGCCGACGGACTGGCCGTCGCCTTCGACTTCGCCATCGCCGCCTGCCTCATCGCCGCCGTCGCCTCCCTCCTGCGCGGCGGCCGGTATGTCCACGACGACCGGGCCCGCGCGGACGCCCGGCCCCGGCGCCCGGAGCCGACCCCGGCCGCGGTCCCGCCCCGGACCGCCGCACCGCCGCCGGTCCCCGCACCGCCGCCGGTCCCCGCGCCGCCGACCGCCGACCCGCCGCCCGGCGGCGCCCCACCCCCGGGCCGCACGCCACCGGGAGCCCCCCATGACTGACCGCCCCGCTCCCGGGAGCGAACCGCCGGGCGGCCCGGCGGAACTGGCCGGGCGGCTGCGCACGGTGCTCCAGCAACTGGTGCCGCTGCTGCGCAGCCAGAGCCCGCACCCCGACCTCACCCCCAGCCGGCTGGCCGCCCTGGCCGCGCTCGCCGCCCACGGCCCGCTGCGGATCGGCGAACTCGCCGCGCGGATGAACATCACGCTCTCCACCACCTCCCGCATGGTCGACCAACTCGACGGCAGCGGCTGGATCGCCCGCCGCCCCGACCCCGCCGACCAGCGCGCCAGCCTGATCAGCCTCAACGACGCCGGCCGGGCGCTGCTCAACGCGGTGCGGCGGGAGACGGCCGGCGTCCTCGCCGAGGAGATCGGCCGGCTCGACGCCGCTCGGCAACGCCGGCTCCACGGCGCACTGCCGGCACTGGAGGAGCTGACCGAGGCGCTGCGCCGGCGCCCGCCCCAAGGGCGCGGCGCCGGCGCCGACCGGCGGGCCGGCCACGACCGGATGTGACGCCCGGGTCGGTTCTCGGGTCCTTTAGAGTGCCGACGTGCCCTCGTACAGCATTGGCCAGGCAGCGCGGCTGCTGGGCGTGAGTTCGGAGACCGTTCGTCGCTGGGCCGACGGCGGTCAATTGCGCATGGACCGGGACGGGGTGGGAAACCGCGTGATCGACGGGGTGGGGCTGGCCGCCTTCGCCAAGGAACGGGCCGCCGGCGCGCACCCGGTCCCCGGCGAGGCCCGCACCTCCGTCCGCAACGCCTTCGCCGGCATCGTCACCGCGGTCACCCTCGACGACGTGATCGCCCAGGTCGAGGTCCAGTCGGGGCCGCACCGCGTGGTGGCGGTGGTCAGCCGGGAGGCCGTCGAGGACCTCGGCATCGAGGTCGGCGTCGAGGCCACCGCCCGGATCAAGTCCACCCACGTGCACGTGGACCGGCCGGACGAGCGCGGCTGAGCCCGGCCACCGGCCGGCCCGCCGCTCAGCGGCACAGCAGTGCCGCGTGCAGGTCCAGTTTGTGGTCGAGCCGGGACAGGTCACGGCCGGTCAGGGCCTCGATCCGCTGGACGCGGTAGTGCACGGTGTTGACGTGCAGGTGGAGGATCTCCGCGGTGCGCGCCCACGACCCGTGCTGGGCGAGGAACACCTCCAGCGTCTCCATCAGCATCCGGTGCGAGGCGCTGCCCCCGCGCGAGAGCGGGCCGAGCACCCGGCTGCTGAACGCCGTCCGCACCTCGTCCGGTACCCCGGAGAGCAGGGAGCCGAGCGTGGACAGCTCGTCGACGGAGGACACCCCGGCGCCGCCCGGGGCCGCCGCGCGGGCCGCGGCCAGGGCGTAACGCGCCTGCTCCAGGCCCGAGTTGAGGTCCGCGACGGTCACCGGACCGCTCACCCCGGCGTGCAGCGGCGCCTGCGGGCGGCAGGCGTGCAGGGCCGACCACGGCTCGTCCAGGGCCGGCGCCGACTCCTCGTCGCCGGTCACCACCGCGGCCGCGTCGCCGCCCGGCAGCAGCCCGACCGCGAACGGCGGCCCGGGGGAGTGCCGCAGCGCCTCGGCCAGCGCCCGGGCCACCTGCTCGGGCTCCGTGCCGTCCGCGGCGGCCACCACCACGCGGAACGGGCCGTCCGCTGGCAGCCCGCAGGCGTGCAGTGCCGCATCGAACGCGGTCCCCTCGGCGGCGCCCGCGGCGACCAGGGCCAACAGGGCGTCCGTCGCCCGGCGCGCGGCCGTCCCGCGCGCCGCTTCGTGGTGCCGGTACTGCGCGATGACCTCGGCGATCTCGTGCAGCACCCGCGGCGGCGCGTCGTCCGCGCCGCGCAGGTGCAGGAACCAGGCGTCGTACGGTCCCGGGTCCCCCTCGATCCGCAGCGTGTTGCCGACGCCGGCGGTGAGGTACCGCCGGGCCTGTCGGGCGGTCGGCTCCAGCGCGTCGGGGGTCCGGGCGAGGGTCCGGCCGGTGGCGGTCAGCAGATAGCAGGCCGGGCCGCCCAGGTGCGCGAACGCCCGGTCCAGCAGCGCGTCGGGCGCAGCGTCCCCGGCGAGCAGCCCGGCCAGCTCGTTGCGCACGTTCTCCGGAAGGGCGTAGTGGCCGGCCGGACGGCGGCTGAGGTCGCCCCACCGGCGCAGGTACACCGCCTCGGTGATGGCCCGGAAGGTGGTGCGCGCGGCCACCGCGACCAGGGCGACGCGGTGCGCACGACAGGACTCCACCAGCACGGCGGGGACCTTGCCGTGGGTCTCCTCGCCGGCCAGCAGCGCGGCGGCACCGGAGTCCGCGAGCGCCGCCACGAAGCGGTCCACCTTCTCCCGGTCGTCCCCCGGGGCCCACCACACCAGCCCGCTCAGCACCAGCTCTCCCGGTTGGAGGAACCGGGCGGGGTCCTCCAGGTCGGTGGCGGTGACCCCGCTGACCTCTTGGGTGAGCAGTGGCTCCTCGCCCCACAGGAGGGTCAGGTCGAGCGCATCGAGCTGGAGGAGATCGTGGACGTGCATGTGGTGGCTCCTTGGACGGCTACCGGGCGAAGGACCCGGCATCTCACATTCACGAGGCGAATGTGGGTCCTGGCATCGTAAATGCCAGGGGTTCCAGTCGATATACCTCTTGGTGAATCATCCAGTTCCGGACCCTGACCTTGGTGCCTTTTCCGTGCTGCGGACCAGTCGTGCGGCCCGCCTGCCGCTTGCTTCACTCGGCGTCATGGACCTGAACACCGTGCTGGAGGTGCGGGACGGCCGGCAGCGCGCCCCCTGGCGCACCGGCGACGCCTGGCTGGGCGGCGGCACCTACCTCTTCTCCGAACCCCAACCGCAGCTCCGGCGCCTGGTGGACCTGAGCCGGATGGGCTGGGAGCCGCTGACCCGGCTCCCGGACGGTTCCCTGGAGATCGCCGCCACCTGCACCATCGCCCAGCTCTCCCGCTTCGCCGCGACCTTCCCGGTGCCGGCCGCGCCCCTCTTCGAGCAGTGCTGCCGCGCCTTCCTGGCCTCGTTCAAGATCTGGAACATGGCGACCCTCGGCGGCAACCTCTGCAACGGCCTGCCGGCCGGACCGATGATCTCGCTGACCGCCGCGCTCGACGGCAGCTGCCTGCTCCAGGCCCAGGACGGTCGCCGGCGCCGGGTGAAGGTGGCCGACTTCGTCACCGGCGCCGGGCGCAAGGACCTCGGCGAGGGCGAACTCCTGCGCTCGGTGACCCTGCCCGCCCGCGCACTCACCTGCCGGACCGCGTTCCGGCAGGTCTCCCTCTACGGACTCGGCCGCTCCGGCGCTCTGGTCATCGGCACCCTCGACCCCCTGGACGGTTCGCTGGCGATCACCGTCACGGCCGCCACCGTCCGTCCGTTCCGCCTCTGGTTCCCCACCCCGCCCACCGCCGCGGTGCTGCACGGCACCCTCGACGGGGCCGTCACCGAGCCCGAGTGGTTCGACGACATCCACGGCCTGCCCGCCTGGCGGCGGCACATGGCGCTCCGCCTCGCCGAGGAGGTCCGGGCCGAACTCACCCCCCATTCGCCGTCCGCCAGGGAGGCTGTCCGATGAGCTACGCCCTTCACGTCAACGGCCGGGACTTCGACGCCGAACCGCGCCCCGGCCAGTGCCTGCGCACCTATCTGCGCGACCGCGGCTGGTTCGGGGTGAAGAAGGGCTGTGACGCCGGGGACTGCGGGGCGTGCACCGTGCACGTCGACGGCGAGCCGGTGCACAGCTGCCTCTACCCGGCCGTCCGCGCCGACGGCCGCCGGGTCACCACCGTCGAGGGCCTGGCCGAACCGGACGGCGAACTGCACCCCATGCAGAGCAAGTTCCTCGGCGCCCAGGGCTTCCAGTGCGGCTTCTGCACCGCCGGCTTCCTGATGACCACGTCCACACTGGACGAGGACCAACTCACCGACCTTCCCCGTGCGTTGAAGGGCAACCTCTGCCGCTGCACCGGCTACCGGGCGATCGAGGACGCGATCCGCGGCGTCACCCACGTCGAGGAGCCCTGCCCCGGGCAGTCGGTCGGCCGCAACCTGGGTGCCCCGGCCGGCCCCCAGGTGGTCACCGGAACCGCCCGCTACACCTTCGACATCGAGGTCGAGGGGCTGCTCCACATGAAGCTGCTGCGCTCCCCGCACCCGCACGCCCGGATCGTCTCCATCGACACCAGCGACGCGCTGCGCGTCCCCGGCGTGCACCTCGTCCTCACCCACCGCGACGCCCCCGAGCGGCTGTTCTCCTCGGCCCGCCACGAGCACCCCACCGAGGACCCCGACGACACCCGGGTCCTGGACGACGTGGTCCGCTTCGTCGGACAGCGGGTGGCCGCCGTGGTCGCCGACAGCGAGGGCGCAGCCGAGGAGGGCTGCCGCCGGATCGCGGTCGAGTACGAGGTGCTGCCGCACGTCCTGGACCCGGAGGAGGCGATGCGCCCCGGCGCCCCGGTGGTCCACTCCAAGGACTCCGAGACCTGCCGGATCTCCCGTCCCGACGACAACGTCGTCGGTGAGGTGCACGGCGAGATCGGCAGCGTCGAGCAGGGCTTCGCCGAGGCCGACGTGATCTACGAGGAGACCTTCCGCACCCAACGGGTGCAGCACGCCAGCCTGGAGACCCACGGCGCCGTCGCCTACTTCGAGGAGAAGGAGGACGGCGACGGCGAGCGGATCGTGGTCCGCTCCAGCACCCAGGTGCCCTTCCTCACCCGACGCGCCCTGTGCGCCCTGTACGACCTGCCCGAGGAAGGGGTGCGGGTGGTCGCCGGCCGGGTCGGCGGCGGCTTCGGCGGCAAGCAGGAGATGCTGGCCGAGGACGTCGTGGTGCTGGCCGCGATGCGGCTGCACCGGCCGGTGAAGCTGGAGTTCACCCGCGCCGAGCAGTTCTTCGGCGCCACCACCCGGCACCCGTTCACCATCGGCATCAAGGCCGGCGCCAAGCGCGACGGCACCCTGACGGCCCTTCAGCTGCGGGTGGTCTCCAACACCGGCGCGTACGGCAACCACGGCCCGGCGGTGATGTTCCACAGCGTCGGCGAGTCCATGGCCGTCTACCGCTCGCCGCACAAGAAGGTCAACGCCTACTCGGTCTACACCCACTGCGTACCGGCCGGGGCGTTCCGCGGCTACGGACTGGGCCAGGTCACCTTCGCTGTGGAATCGACCATGGACGAACTCGCCCGCCGCCTGGGCATCGACCCGCTGGTCTTCCGGGAACGCAACATCATCGGCCCCGGGGAGCACATGATCAGCCCCGGTGGCGAGGAGGAGGACCTGCACATCGCCAGCTACGGCCTGGACCAGTGCCTGAAGGTCGTCCGCGACGCGATCGCCGAGGACCGCAGCGCCGCGGACGCCCCCGACGGCTGGCTGGTCGGCGAGGGCACGGCGATGTCGATGATCGCCACCGGTCCGCCCGGCGGGCACTACGCCGACGCCACGGTGGCCCTGTTGGACGACGGCACGTACGACATCGCCGTCGGCACCGCCGAGTTCGGCAACGGCACCACCACCGTCCACAAGCAGATCACCGCCGGCGCGCTCGGCACCACCGTCGACCGGATCGTCATCCGGCAGTCCGACACCGACGTGGTCCGGCACGACACCGGGGCCTTCGGCTCGGCCGGCACCGTCGTGGCCGGCAAGGCCGTGATGCGCGCGGCCAACGGCCTGGCCGAACGGATCCTGTCGTTCGCCGCGGAGTACGCCCGCACCCCGCGCAGCCAGTGCCAGTTGCTGACCGACGCCGTGGAGTGCGCCGGGCGCACGGTCTCGCTCAAGGAGCTGCACCAGGCCGCCCGCGAGCGCGACGTGGAACTGGTGGCGGCCGGACACTGGGGCGGCTCCCCGCGTTCGGTGGCCTTCAACGCCCAGTGGTTCCGGATCGCCGTGGACCCGGACACCGGCGAGATCAAGATCCTGCGCAGCGTCCACGCGGCCGACGCGGGCAAGGTCATGAACCCGATGCAGTGCCGCGGCCAGGTCGAGGGCGGGGTGGCCCAGGCGCTCGGTGCCACCCTCTTCGAACAGGTCCTGGTCGACTCCGGCGGCAAGGTCCTCACCCCGGCGTTCCGCCGCTACCGGCTGCCCGCCTACGCCGACGTCCCGCGCACCGAGGTGCACTTCATGGAGACCTCGGACTCCATCGGGCCGCTCGGGGCGAAGTCGATGAGCGAGAGCCCGTTCAACCCTGTCGCCCCGGCCTTCGGCAACGCGCTGCGCGACGCCACCGGGATCCGCTTCACCGAGGTGCCCTTCCTCCGGGACAAGGTGTGGCAGGCCCTCGCCGAGCACCGCGAGGCCGGCGGCGCGGGCGGCTGGTCCGCCCGGGCGCATCCGTCGCGGGAGGGCTCGGTGTGACGGATGCGGCCGCCCGTGCGGCGGCGGCAGGTCCGGGGCGGCACTGCGGGGGCCCCGGACCTGCCACCCTCTTGCCCCCATTCGCCTCACTTACGCGAGGGAAACATGTGTAAGCGGATGGCATATGTGATTGAGTCATGCGCCGCTGGGGCATCACAGGGAGGCAGCCGCCGCGCGGATCGTCTCCAGGGGGACACCAATGAGTCGACTCAGCCCGCCGCCCCGCCCCGTCGCCGTCCGCGGCCCGTCCGCTGACGCCCCGCCCGCCGTGCGAAGCTTCCTGATCGGCGGCCAGCTGCACCGCCCGCTCACGCTGACCGTCGCCGACCTGCGGGCGCGCTGGCCGCAGCGGCACGCCCCGGTGGTCTTCGACTGTGCCACCAACGGGCCGCAGCACCACACCTTCGACGGCCCGCTGCTGCGGGACGTCCTGGACGAGGCGGGGCCCGCCTTCGACGCCCGGCGGCGCAAGGACCGCTCCCGTTTCCTGCTGACCGTCACCGGCGGCGACGGCCACCACACCGTGCTGTCCTGGGCGGAGATCGACGCCGACTTCGGCAACGCCCCGATCCTGCTGGCCACCGCGCTGGACGGGGAGCCGCTGGACGCCGCGGGCAGCCAACTGGTGGTGCCGTCCGACCGCTGCGGCGCCCGGTACATCAGCGCCATCACCCGCATCTGGGTGGGCCCCTGCCCCGAGCCGCGGGAGCGGTAGGCGGGCGCGGCCGCGGCCGCCGGCGGGCCGCTCCGCGCGCCGGCCGCGGCGCGGGGCGGTCGGCCCACCCTCAGGGGCCTTGGCTCAGCCCTCGGCGGCCAGCGCGACCTCGGTGGACTTGATCAGCGCGGTCACTTCGGAGCCGGCGGCCAGCCCCAGGTCGGTCGCCGCGTCCTTGGTGATCGCGGCGGTCAGTTCCGCGCCCGGCACGGCCACCTTCACGCCGGCCATCGCGCCGCCGGTGGTCACCGCGACGACGGTCCCCGGGAGCCGGTTGCGGATGCTGAGCCCGTCGACCGGGCCGGTGGTCAGCGCGACCTCGGTGGACTTCACCAGCGCCCGCACCGGTGCACCGACCGTGATGCCCAGGTCGTGCACGGCCTCCACGGTGATTGCGGCGGTGAGCGTCTGGCCGCCGGAGAGCCGCACCACGACGGTCGACATCACCTCCCCGGGGGTGACGGTGAGGACCGTGCCGGAGAGCTGGTTGCGGATGCTGAGGCTCATGGGGAACCACTTCCTCGGTGCGAGAGGTACGGGACGTGTGGGGGCGCGCCTACGGGGAAGACCGAGCGGTGCGGCGGAATGCCACGGAGCCGGACGCCGGTGGGACTCGATGTCGTACGGCGACATTCGGGACGGTCGGACGCGGCCCGGTGAAGGGGAATGCCGTGCGGCTCGAATGGCTACGGAAATATCCCTCTTGTTCTTTCTGTCCCTCGCACTGTAATCCGCTCCGGGCTTGGATTCCGCGCGGGATTCGGCCTGCTGGGTGCGGGTGACGAGCGGGCCGCCGCGCCGGGCGGCCGGATTTCCGATGGCCGGAACTCGCGCTTGTCCCTTCCTCCAATTGGCCTTGCATCTGCTATAGAGGAATGCCAAAAGGATTGTAAATACGAGCCAATACCTCATATGTTGTCGCACATGCAGTCCTACACAATCGGCCAGGCGGCGCGTCTGCTGGGCGTCAGCCCGGACACCGCCCGCCGCTGGGCGGATGCCGGGCGGGTCGCCACCCACCGCGACGAGAGCGGTCGCCGCCTCATCGACGGCCGCGACCTGGCCGCCTTCTCGATCGAGGTGGGCCAGTCCGCCGGCGGCGAGGAGGACGACGCCTACACCTCCGTCCGCAACGCCTTCCCGGGCATCGTCACCGCCGTCACACTCGGCGACGTCGCCGCCCAGGTCGAGATCCAGGCCGGCCCGCACCGTCTGGTGTCCCTGCTCACCCGCGAAGCAGTGGAAGAGCTCGGCCTGGAGGTCGGAATGCAGGCCGTCGCACGGGTGAAGTCCACCAGCGTGCACATCGACCGCACCTGACCCCCCAGGCTCCCCCACGCCACCCTCCGGCGGTCCGCCCCCAACGTCCCCCGGACCGTCGGCCACCCAGCGGCGTCGCCCGTCCACGGCGCGGCTATGTCCCCATCCGCTCGGGCGACCCGCTCGCCCCGCGCAGCAAGGAGTCCCGCACCATGTCCCCCTTCCTCACCGGACGCCGCACCGCCACCGCGCTCGTCGCCGCCGCCCTCCTCATGCCGCTCGCCGCCTGCTCCGGCGGCAACGACAACGCCAAGAAGGACGGCGGCAGCAGCGCCGGCAGCACCACCAAGCTCACCGTGCTCGCCGCGTCCTCGCTCACCGACGTCTTCCAGAAGGCCAGCGCCGTCTACGAGAAGGAGCACCCGGGCACCAAGGTCACCTTCTCCTTCGCCGGCTCCCAGGAGCTCGCCGCCCAGGTCAAGCAGGGCGCCCCGGCCGACGCCCTGGTCACCGCCGACACCAAGACCATGGACGGGCTCAAGGCGGACACCGGCGCCCCCACCATCATCGCCAAGAACCGCCTGGTCATCGCCACAGGCAAGGGCAACCCCAAGAAGATCGGGGCGCTCAAGGACCTCGCCGACAGCAAGCTCAAGGTCGTGCTGGCCGCCCCCGAGGTGCCGGTCGGCCGGTACAGCAAGAAGGTCCTGGACGCCCAGAAGCTGACCGTCAAGGCGGTCTCGCAGGAGCCCAACGTCCGGGCCGTGCTGAGCAAGGTCGAACTCGGCGAGGCGGACGCCGGCATCGTCTACAAGACCGATGCCGCCACCGCGCCCACCAAGGTCGACGCCATCGACATCCCCGACGCGCAGAACGCCGTCGCGTCCTACCCGGCGGCCACGCTCAAGTCCTCCCAGCACTCCGCCGCTGCCGCGGCGTTCGTGAAGTGGCTGAGCACTCCCGAGGCGCAGAAGCTCCTCCAGCAGGCGGGCTTCCAGAAGCCGTGACCCCGTGCGGGGTGGGGGCCGCCCGGCTCGGGGGAGCGGGCGGCCCCCACCCCGCCGCCGCGTCCGTCGGCGGCCGCCCGGAGCCGCCCCCGCCCCGATCCCAGGACTCCCGATGAGCCGCCTCAGCACCCCCGCCGCCGCGCCGGTCGGCCGCCGCCGCGTGCCCGGTGCCCGCACCCCCGCCGCGCTGGCCGTCCCCGCGCTGCTCGCCGTCGCCTTCCTGCTGATGCCGCTGCTGGGCATCCTCGCCCGCACCAGCTGGGGCGACCTGGGCACCCACCTCACCAGCCCCGGCGTGCTCGAAGCACTCCGACTGTCGCTGCTGGTGTCGTGCTGGGCGCTGGGCCTGTCGCTGCTCCTGGGTGTCCCGCTGGCCTGGCTGCTGGCCAGGGTCGACTTCCCGGGCAAGGTGCTGGTCCGTTCGCTGGTGCTGCTGCCGATGGTGCTGCCGCCCACCGTCGGCGGTGTCGCCCTGCTGCTCGGCTTCGGCCGCCGCGGGCTCCTCGGCCCCTGGTTGGAGAACACCTTCGGCATCGTCCTGCCGTTCCACACCTCGGGCGCGGTGATCGCGGCCACCTTCGTCGCGATGCCCTTCCTGGTCATCAGCCTGGAGGGCACCCTCGCCGGCCTCCGCCCCAGCTACGAGGAGACCGCGGCCTCCCTCGGCGCCTCGCCGGTGCGCGTCTTCTGCACCGTCACCCTGCCGATGGTCGCCCCCGGCCTGGCCGCCGGTGCCGCGCTGACCTGGGCCCGCGCGCTCGGCGAATTCGGCGCGACGATCACCTTCGCGGGCAACCTGCCCGGTACCACCCAGACCCTCCCGCTCCAGGTCTACCTCCTCCTCCAGGACTCCCCGGAGGCCGCCACCTCCGTCTCCCTGCTGCTGCTCGTCATCGCCATGGCCGTGCTGGTGTGCCTGCGCGGACGGTGGACCGGCGGGCCGGCGGACCGGTCCGCCCGCGCCGGGCGGCGCGCCGACGGCGCCTCCGCCGGGCCGGACGGGACCGGCGCGCAGCCGGCGGACGGCGCCGCGGGCGACGGCCGTCAGGAGCCGTCCGCGCCGATGCCGTCCCCCGCGGAGCGCTGGCCGCTGCACGCCGACGTCACCGGCTTCACCGAGCTCTCCCTCCAGGCCGCCCCGGGCACCACCATCGCCGTCGTCGGCCCCAACGGCGCCGGCAAGACGACCCTGCTGCGGGCCCTGCTCGGACTGACGCCGCGGGCCCGGGCCGCCCTCCAGCTGGGGGAGACCGACGTCACCGCACTGCCCCCGCACCGCCGGGGCGTCGCCTGGGTCCCCCAGGACGGGGCGCTCTTCCCGCACCTGAGCGCACTGGCCAACACCGCCTACGGGCTGCGCGCCCAGGGCGTCCCCCGCGGCGAGGCCCGGCGCACCGCGCAACAGTGGCTCGACCGGCTCGGCGTCGGCCCGCTCTCCCACCGCCGGCCCGCGCAGCTCTCCGGCGGCCAGGCCCAGCGCGTCGCCCTGGCCCGGGCGCTGGCCGCCCGGCCGCGGCTGCTGCTGCTCGACGAGCCGCTGGCCGCCCTCGACCAGACCACCCGGGCGCACGTCCGGCACACCCTGCGCGGCCACCTCGCGGGCTTCGGCGGGGTCTGCCTGATCGTCACCCACGACCCCGTCGAGGCGGTCTCGCTCGCCGACCGGGTCCTCGTCCTGGACGGCGGCCGGGCCTTGCAGGACGCCCCGCCCGCCGAGGTCACCCGGCAGCCGCGCTCCCCGTGGGTGGCCCGGATGCTCGGCCGCAACGCCTGGCCCGGCACCGCCGCCGGCGACGGGCTGACCCTCGCCGAGGGCGGCCACCTGGTCGCCGCCGACCCGCTCCCCGACGGCACCCGCGCGCTCGCGGTGATCGCCCCCGAGGCGGTCGCGGTGCACGTCGAGAAGCCCGTGGGCAGTCCACGCAACGTCTGGCCCGGCACCGTGCGGGAGATCACCGCCGCGGGCAGCCGGCTACGGGTCGTCATCGGCTCGCCCGCAGCGCCCGATCTCGTCGCCGAGATCACGCCGGCGGCGGCCCTGGAACTCGGGCTCACCGACGGCGCCGCCGTCTGGACCAGCGTCAAGGCCACCGAGGTGACCCTGGTGACGCTCTGACGGGCGTCGGCCACGGGCCTGGGCGGGGTGGCACGCGCCTTCGCTGATCGCCGGTCGGCGCGGGGCGCGCGGGCGTCAGTGCGGGGTCGCCGCCGGTTCCAGTACGAAGACCGGAATGTGACGGTCCGTCTTCTGCTGGTAGTCGGCGTAGTCGGGGAACGCCTCGACCGCCCGGGCCCACCACGCGGCCCGCTCCTCGCCGGTGACCTCACGGGCCGTCATGTCCTGGCGGACCGGGCCGTCCTGGAGCTCCGCCCGGGGGTCGGCGAGCAGGTTGTGGTACCAGACCGGGTTCTTGGGCGCGCCGCCCAGGGAGGCGACCGCGGCGTACGCCCCGTCGTGCTCCACCCGCATCAGCGGGCTCTTGCGCAGCTTCCCGGACTTGGCGCCGCGGGTGGTCAGCACGATCACCGGCAGTTCGCGCAGCGTCGTGCCCCGGGTGCCGCCGGATTCCTCGTACAACGCGACCTGATCGCGGACCCACGCGGTGGGGCTCGGCTCGTACGTTCCGTGCAGGGGCATGTCGTCCACCTTCTCGTCGACCTCTTCCGGTACGAGGGGAACGGCGGAACGGGCCGGATCATTCCGCCGGCGCCGCGACGAGCGTCCGCCGCGTCGCCTGGGGCCGTCGCGCCCGGCCGGGAACGCCGTTGTCCCCGGCCGGGCGCGCGCCCCGCGGCGCCGCCGCGGGCGCCCGGTTCAGGAGACCAGCTCGACCGCCCGGCTCCGGTTGCGGCGGTGCTGCTCGGCCCAGTTCGCCAGCGCCGCCTCGCAGGCGTGGTCGACGTGCCGCAGCCCGCTCAGGTCGAGTTCGACGTCCCGGTCGGCGGGCAGTGCCTCCAACTGGTCGAGGAGCTTGGGCAGCCGCAGGAAGGTGGCGTTGCCGACGGCCCTGACCCGCACCGGGCCGGGCACGCTGGGCACGTGCACCTCCAGGTGCGCCTGGGAGGTCTCCCAGGCGGTCTTGGCCACGGCCAGCAGCAGGCCGATCAGCACGCCCTCGAACATGTTCACCGTCACGATCGCGAGCGCGGTGACGCACAGCACCACCGCCTCACCGCGGTGTGCCCGCCACAGCGGCCTCAACTCCCGCAGCGGGATCAGCTTCCACCCCGCGTGCACCAGCACACCGGCCAGCGCCGCGACCGGCACCACGCCCAGCGCCGCCGGGAACGCCGCCGCGAACAGCAGCAACCACACCCCGTGCAGCACCCGCGACGCCTTGGTCCGGGCACCCGCCTGGACGTTGGCGGCGCTGCGCACGATCACCGCCGTCATCGGCAGCGCGCCGAGCACCCCGCACAGCGTGTTGCCGGCGCCCTGGGCCATCAGCTCCTTGTCGTAGTCGGTCCGCGGCCCGTCGTGCAGCCGGTCCACCGCCGCCGCGCTGAACAGCGACTCCGCGGAGGCGATCAGTGTGAACGCCAACACCGTGCCCAGCACGCCGAGTTCGGTCAGCCGGCCGATGTCGGCGAACCCGGGCGGCTGGATCGCGTCCAACAGTCCGCTGACCTGCACCCGGGCGATCGGCAGGTCCAGCGCCCAGACCGCGGTGGTGGCCAGGGCGACGGCCGCCAGCGGCGCCGGCAGGACCCGTGCCGCGGGCCGCCAGCGGGGCCACAGTACGAGGACGGCGACGGTGCCGGCCCCCACGGCGAGCGCGGCGAGCGCCGGACCGGAGCGTGCGGTGTCCCACGCCAGCTGCGGCAACGACCCGATGTTGGCCAGTCCGCTGCCCGGTGCCTTGGCGTCGGCCAGGGCGTAGAGCTGCCCGGCGATCAGGACCAACCCGATGCCGGCCAGCATGCCCTGCACCACCGCGACCGAGATCGCCCGGAACCAGCGCCCCAACTTCAGGGCACCCATGGCCAGTTGGAGCAGACCCGCGGCCAGCACCAGGGCGCCGAGCACGCCCAGTCCGTACGCCTTGACGGCTTCGAAGACCAGCACCGTCAGGCCGGCGGCCGGACCGCTGACCTGGAGGCTGCTACCGGGCAGCAGCCCGGTGACCAGACCGCCGACGATGCCGGTGACCAGGCCGAGTTCGGCCGGGACGCCGGAGGCGACCGCCACCCCCACGCACAGCGGGACGGCGACGAGGAAGACCACGAGGGAGGCGGTGAAGTCCGCCCGGAGGAAAGGGAATCGCTTCATCACGTACGGGCCGCCTTCACAGAGGGAGGAACGCGTCGGTGGTCGGCCGGTGCACGGAGACCGACCCGGTGTGCACCTCGTAGAACCAGCCGTGCAGCCGGACCTCGTCGGCGTCCAGCCGCTCCCGGACGCACGGGTAGTCGCCCAGTCGGTCCAGTTGCTGGCGCACGTGACGCTGCACGGCCGCGGTGACGGCCGGCCCGTCGTCGCCCGGTAGTTCGTCGGAGAGTTGGAGCGCCAGCCAGTCGCGGACGGCGGGCGCACCGGTCAGGTCCTCGCGGCGGGCCCGGGCGCCCACCGCACCGCAGTGCGAGTGCCCGCAGACCACGACGTCGGCGACCTTGAGCACCCGCATCGCGTACTCGATGGTGGCGGCCTCCGAACTGGCCGCCATGCCTTCCTGGTAGGCGGGCACGGCGTTGCCGGCCGTGCGGAGTTCGAAGAGTTCCCCGGGCCGGGCCCCGGTGATCAGGGACGGGATGACGCGGGAGTCGGAGCAGGTGATGAACAGGGCGAGGGGGGACTGGCCGGCGGCGAGCCGACCGAACGTCTCCTGTTCTTCCCGCTGTGCGGCGATCCGGGCGGTCAGGCCCCGGGCGTGCTGGATGAAGGTCTCCACGAGGAGGTCTCCTGCTGAAGTGTGATGCCACCGTGGGGATGGCGAGGACGTGCGGCACTCGCGTGGCGGTGCCCGGCGCGCGGCCGTGGCCCGCCGCGGGGCCGCTCAGCAGCGGAAGACGCAGTGGAGCAGGGGGAGTTCGGAGGGTCTGGAGGCCGCCGCTGCGGGGTCGCCGGCCGGCACCCGGCCCGTGGCTCCCTCGCCACCGTCCGGACCGCTCAGGTGCGGCGGCAGCGGACGTCGGTCCGGTGGCACGCCCTCCGCGGCCGGTGCCAGCCGCCGGGGGCGGCTGCGCTCGGACTCCCGCTTGGAGTGCTTCTCCTCCTCGGAGTTGGCACTCGCCGCGGCCGGCTTGCTGGTGGCGCCGGAGGCGGCGGCCGGGCGTGCCGAGGCGAGCGCGCACGCCGGCGCCGCCGCACCGAGCAGGAACGTCAGGACGACGAGGACCGCGGTCAGCGACAGCCGGCACCAGGCCGCAGTCCCGGGGCGTGCCCCCGGTATGCCGGTGTCCTTCCGCATCGTCGTCCTCCGCTTCGCCCCGCGTCTGGGGGCAGTTGGGTCGTTCGGCAGGGGGCCGGCCGCGCGCGTGGCGCGGCGGGCGGCGGCTGTGCACGGTCCTGGTCGGCGGGGCGCGGTTCCGGTCCGGTGCGCTCGGCGTCGACCGTGGTGGCGGGAGCCGCGCTCCTCATAGTGCAGCATCCAGGTTTCCAGTATGAAAACGAGAAATGACGCCATGTTGCGTGCTTTCTCAGGGGTTAACGGGCGCCGCCGGCTCCCCGGGCACCCAGCGCGGCCACAGGGACCACCACCGCCGCCAGCACCCCGCAGACCAGCGCCAGCACCGGGAAGCCACCCGCGGCGAGCACCGGTCCGGAGGCCATCCCCCCGGCCGCGCCGGCCAGCGCGATCCCGACGTCCACCAGCCCCTGGGAGGCGGCCCGGCGCGCCGGCGGCAGTGCTTCGGTGACCCACGCGGTGCCGCTGACCAGCCCGAAGTTCCAGCCCAGGCCGAGCAGTACGAGCGCCCCGGCGAGGCCCGCCACCGAGTGCGGCGGGGTGAGCATCGCGAGCAACCCGGCGGCCAGCAGCGTCACTCCGGACGCCGCGGCCACCCGCTCGGGCCCGACCCGGTCGACCCACCGCCCGGTGAGCGGGGACGGCAGGAACATCGCCCCGACGTGCAGCGCGATCACCAGGCCGGCCGCCTGGGCGTCGTGGCCGTGCGCCCGCAGATGCACCGGGGTCATGGTCATCAGCGCGATCATCACCAGTTGGGTCAGCAGCATCACCGCGGTGCCGGCCAGCAGGCCGCGCCGCGGTCCGCCCTTCGGCCCGGGGGGCGAGGGCGCCACGGCCCGGCCGTCCGGTGGCGCGTCCGGGCCGACGGCCGGCGCTGCCGGTGCCGGTGCCGCGGGCTGCGGCGGCGGTTCGGGCCGCAGCAGAGCCGCCAGGACGACGGCCGCGGCGCCGAACGCCGCGGCGGCCAGCAGGAACGGACCGGCCAGTCGGGGCACGCCCCAGGCCAGGGCCAGGTCCCCGGTCGCGGTGACCAGGTTGGGGCCGGCCACCGCGCCGAGCGTGGTGGCGAACAGCACCGTGCTGACCGCGCGTCCGCGCCGCTCGGGCGGGGCCAACTCGGCGCCCGCGTAACGGGCCATCAGGTTTGTGGCGGTGCCCGCCCCGTAGACCAGCAGGGACGGGAAGAGCAGCAGGACGCTGCCGAGCGCGGCGGCGGCCACCACGCCCAAGCTGCCGAGCACTCCGGCCCCGTACCCGAGGACGAGCCCGGCCCGGCGGCCCCGGCGCTGGGAGAGCCGGCCGATGCCCGCCGCGCCCACCGCCGCGCCGGCGGTGAACAGGGCGCTGGGCACCCCGGCCAGCCCGGTCGAGCCGAGCATGTCCTCGGCGAGCAGCGCCCCCACCGTGATCCCGGCCGCCAGTCCCGCCCCGCTGAGCACCTGGGAGAACACCAGGACGGCCAACGGCCGCCGGGCTGCGGCACCGGTCATGCGGGCAGCGGCTCCAGCGCCGCTATGTCCGCGAGGGACATGCCCATCCGCTGGTGCAGGAAGCGGACGATGGTCCAGTGCGCCAGCGCGTCCTCGTCGAACGGGCCGAACTCCCGGCAGTACAGCGGGATCCAGCGCAACGCCTCGTCGAGCGCCCGCGCGCGGCCCGGCTCCTGCTGGTACGCCTCGTAGCCGATGCTGCGGTGCTCGATGAAGAACCCGCCCGGGAGCCGCTCCTCGCACAGCGCGCGGTACTCCCGGGTCTGCAGGATGAGGTAGTGCCAGACCTCGTCGACGTCCTGCTCGACGGGCAGGAACAGCCCGCCGAGCCGGTCGCGGTAGCGGGAGACGAGGTAGAGGTAGCGCAGGCATTCGGTGACGCGGCGCGCCACGAGGTCCCGCGGGGCGTCGGTGGTCTCCTCGAAGTGGGCGATGACTTCGGCGTGCAGCGCGGCGCCGAGCAGGTCCCGGAGGTCCTCGGCGGTGCGCGACCGGTGCGGGGCCGCCGTGGCGGGTGCGGTGGCCGCGGTCGCCGGCGCGGTCCGGTGGGTCATGCCTCTCCTCTCGCCAGCCAGGAGTACTTCCCGGACCGGCCGATGGGGATGTGCGGTCGGTGGTCGAGTCGGCAGCGCCGGCCGGTGAGTTCGGCGACGCCCCGTTCCAACGCGGCGGACTCCGCCGGTGCCAGGGGCGCGCCGCTGAAGGTGGTGTAGGCCAGTCGTGCCTCGGTGGCGCCCGCCAGCCGTAGTTGGTGGACGAAGATCTGCGCGGTCGCCTCGCCCACGCACCGGTCGAGGTCGCCCTGGGCCACCGGACCGTGCCGGGCGTCCAGGAGTTCCTTGTGGCGGCCGGCGAACTGGGCGATCCGCTCCGGGTCGGGGGTGCCGTCCGTGGTCCGCACGCAGTCCCCTGACCGGTAGCGGATCAGCGGCATGTAGGGGTTGCGCACGCTGGAGACGATCAGGTGGTACAGGGTGCTGCCGGGCGCGACCGGGTGGAGTTCGACGCTCATCTGGTCCAGGTGCGGGCGGTAGTGGCCCCGCCGGTCGCTGGAGTAGAGGTAGCCGAGTTCGGTGCTGCCGAACAGGTCGATGATCGGGCAGGCGAAGTGCTGGTGCAGGAAGCGCCGGACGTTCACCGGCGTGTATTCGTAGGCGTGGATGATGCTGGCGGGGGGCGGGAAGTCGTCCCACAGCCCCCACTCGCCGACCTTCCGCACCAGGTGCGCCAGGTGGTATCCGGAGCAGTCGAGGTGGTACCAGCCCTGTGGGTGGGCCTCGGCGGCGGTGCGGATCTCGTGGAGCATCCGGACCACGTCGTCGCGGCTCCACAGTGCCGGGTCGAGCCGCAGGTTGAGGTAGCTGGTGCGGTCGTCGAGCCGGCGGTCGGCGAGGCTCGGCACGGGGTCGGGGGCGGCCCCGCGCTTGGCGGCGTTGACCCGTGCCACGTGCTCGGTCGCCAGGACGGTGGTCAGCGAGACGCGGCGGCACCCGGCCTCCCAGGTGGCGGCCAGGTCGGCGTGTTCGCTCCACAGGCGGTAGTAGGAGCGCAGCAGGAAGTACGGGGGCCGGATGAGCTGCATCCGGGCGTGGTTGGTGCCCGTGGAGAGCACGAACTCGGCCTCGCCGGACTCCAGCGCGGCGGCCAGCCGGGGCGTCATCCAGTTGTCGGGGAAGCCGCGGGCGATCTCCGGCTTGTCGAGCACCGGGAAGTGGCCCTTCGCCAGTGCTGCGCGGTAGATCGGGATGTCACGGATCTGCTCGATGAACTCGGCGGTCGGCTGGCCTTCCATGGGTTCCCTCGGAGGTGTGCGCGGACGGGGTCCCGCCCGGGACGTGGGGGTGTGGTGGACCGGTCGGCGGGCCGGCGGCCGGACGGTCGCCGGCCCGCCGGGTCCGTCACCCGGGTGTCAGGAGATGCAGCCGCTCTTGGGCGCGGCGCTGATGCAGCCGGCCTTGGGCGCGGCGCTGATGCAGCCGTTCTTCGCCGTCTGCCCGGCGGAGTTGGCGGCCACCCAGCTCTGCCAGACGTCGTCCTGGGCCATCTTCTTGATGAGCTGCTCCATGGGGACCTCCATAGGTGTGGGGAAGGGGGGCGGCGCCGGGCGGTGCGGTGATGGCCCGCGCCGACGCCGACTCCTCGAAAGTAAAAGGCTGGCCAAGTGAATGTCAATGAAAGGCAATGTCGAGCGGGCGGGGAGGGAGGCCGGCGCGCCAACTTTGGCGGAATGCCGTCACAGCACCCGGCCGTGGAACCATCTGACGCCCCCTCAATTCGGTGCGGCGTCGGCCCGACACCGCGGCCCGCCGCCCGGTGGCACCGGCCCGGGTGCGTTCGGGTGACCTCCCCAGCGGGTCCGCCGCCGGCCCGCCACCGACGGGGAACGATCACGACCGTCCACCGCATCCCCCACCCCAGGGAGCCCGCTGTGCGCATCCTGCTCCTCGCCGGCGCGTTCAACAGCCTGACGCAGCGCGCCTACGCCGAACTCGCCGACCGCGGACACCACCTCGGCGTCGAACTGGTCACCCGCGGGACGCCGCTCGCCGCGCTGGTGCCCCGGCACGCACCCGACCTGATCGTCGCGCCGATGCTCACCACGGCCGTCCCCCGCGAGGTCTGGTCCGCCTGGCCGTGCCTGATCGTCCACCCCGGCCCGCTCGGCGACCGCGGGCCCTCGTCGGTCGACTGGGCCGTCCACCTGGGCGCCGAGCGGTGGGGCGTCACCGTCCTCCAGGCCAACGACGAGATGGACGCCGGCGACGTCTGGGCGACCGTCGAGTGCCCGGTCCCCGAGGTCGGCAAGAGCGACCTGTACCGCAACGAGATCGCCGACGCCGCCATCGAGGCGCTGCTGACCGCCGTCGCCCGCTTCGCCTGTGGCACCCACCGCCCGCAACCGCAGCACGCCCTCCCCGCCAGTCGGCTGCCCGGTCGCCCCCGGCCCCCGCTCCGCCAGGCCGACCGCCGCATCGACTGGTCGACCGACCCGACCGAGACCGTCCTGCGCACCCTGCGGGCCGCCGACTCCCGCCCCGGCGTACGGGACGAACTCCTCGGCGGCACCTGGTTCCTGCACGGCGGCCACCCCGAGGGCGCCCTCACCGGCCACCCCGGGGAACTGCTCGCCACCCGGCACGGCGCGCTCTGCCGCGCCACCGTCGACGGCGCCGTCTGGATCCCCGAACTCCGCCCGGCCCGGGCCCCGGGGGAGCCCACCCCCGTCAAACTGCCCGCCACGCTCGCCCTGGGCGACCGGCTCCCGCCGCTGCCCGAAGTGCCGGCCCCGCTGGAGACCGGTGATGGCCCAGCCACCTGGACCGACATCCGCTACCACGAGGACGGACCGGCCGGATTCCTGCGCTTCGCCTTCCCCGGCGGCGCGATGAGCACCGACCACTGCCGCCGGCTGCTCGCCGCCTACCGCTACGCCTGCACCCGCCCCACCACCGTCCTGGTCCTCGGCGGCCAGCGGGACTTCTTCTCCAACGGCATCCACCTCAACGTCATCGAGGCGGACGCCGACCCCGCCGCCGAATCCTGGGCCAACATCAACGCCATCGACGACCTGGTGCGGGCCGTGCTGACCACCACCGACCGGGTGGTGATCGCGGCCCTCGGCGGCAACGCGGCGGCCGGCGGGGCCATGCTGGCGTTCGCCGCCGACGAAGTCTGGTGCCGCTCCGCCGCCGTCCTCAACCCGCACTACCGGCTGATGGGCCTGTACGGCTCGGAGTACTGGACGTACACCCTGCCGCGCCGGGTCGGCGCCGAGACGGCTGCGGCCCTGATGGCCCGGGCCCTACCGGTCACCGCGGCGCACGGGCAGCGGCTGGGCCTGGTCGACCGGATCGTCGACTGCGCCGCGCAGGAGTTTCCCGACCACACCGGACGGCTCGCCCGTCGGCTCGCGCAGTCCCCCGGCATCCACGCCCGCATCGCCACCAAGAAGGCCGATCGGGACGGTGCCGAGGCCCGCCGGCCGCTCGCCGCCTACCGGGCGGACGAACTCGCCCGCATGCGGCGCACCTTCGAGGATCCCGACGCCCCTTACCACGCGCTGCGTCGCGCCTTCGTCCGCAAGGAGCCCGCCACCGGCACCCCGGAGCACCTGAATGCCGGTCCCGGGTACGGCGGGAGCACCGCGCGCGCGGTCGGCTGACGGTGCGCACCGGTGCGGAACGGGCCGGTGACCGTACGCGTGCCGGCCACCGGCCCGCACCGGCTACCCGGCCGGATTCACGGTGTGGGCAGGTACTTGTACCCGACGCCGAAGACGGTGCTGATCAACTTCCGCCGGCCCGGCCCCAGTCGCCGCCGGAGCCGGGCGACGTGCACGTCCACCGTGCGGTCGCTGGACCGGCAGTCCGGCCAGACCGCGGCCATCAGCTGCTGCCGGGTGAAGGCCCGCCGCGGGTTCAGCACCAGGTGGGCCAGCAGGTCGAACTCCAGCCGGGGGACGTCGATCTGCCGGCCGTCGATGGCGACGGTGCGGGCCGCGGTGTCGATCTGGATCGGGTCCGCCGCGGCCGTCCCGACCGGGTGCGCACCGGTGTCCGCCGCGGACGGCTGCGCGCACGGCGGGGCGAGGATGATGTGGAGCTTGTCGGAGGTCAATCGATGCACCGCCACGGGCTCCAAATCGTGCAAGGTGAGTTGCCACTTGCCGTCGGGGAGCCGGTCGACCGCCAAGGGTGGCCCTCCGCCGGGGCCGACCTTTGCCGGCCGGCCGAAATCGGCGTCCGGTCGCAACGCAAGGGGGGTCGTCGACGCGTTCATAAACATGATCTGGGCCCATTCCTCTTGCAAAGCAGGCGTGTTCGGACAGACATGGCGGTGCTCGACGTGCGGCGTGCGGTTCGGTCACGCCGCACTCGCTGCGCAGGCCGGTGTGGAGCCGGGCAGGCGCACCGGCACTCGTGATGCGGGTGCGTCCAGCGGGCCGATCGCCCTTCCGTCCCTGTTAGGAGGGGCGTTCGCGCCCGTGCCCGTGCGCGGTCGTGACGTGAACAACCGTCACGTCACCGGTCTGACCGAACGCTACATGTGATCGCGCGCTTCCGGATAGTAGCTTCCGCTAATCACGGTTGCTCTTGAGCCGATTTCGTGTTTGCCGACGTTCGCATCCGGTGTGACCAGGTACGTCGCGCCGAAGAGGGGCGGGAAGCGATGCATTGTGCATCGATTTCTTTACTACTTCCTTATGAATCCCTCTCCGTCTCCGGCCGGCACGGTGCTGCCGCCCGCACCCCGCGCGGCCGAACTCCCCGAAGGCATTGCGGTATTCGCCGGGTGTCCGGCGACGCGGTCCGCGCGGGCCGGCCCGGCGGGTGCGGACCGCTCCGCCCCGACGGCCCCGACGGTGGCACCTCGGCCGGATCCGCATCCGGTCCCGGTCGGCGGGGAGTTGGTGAGCACCCTCACACGGCGGACCGTGGTCCTGCCGGCCGGAGCGTGGCCGGAGGCGACTGGCGCGACGGCTCAAAGCGTCGAGTTCCGCCGGCGGTGTGGTAGCGCCGTTCGCCTTCGCCCTCGTGGGACGTGGCGCGGGGGCCGCACGAGGGCGTCGGCCGGGTCGTTGCGCGCCGGCGTCCCGATGGCGTGACTGGTCGGCCGACGGGAGTGAATATGCCAGTCATAAGCGCCTGGCGGACTGGTTTGCGTTTCAAACTCCGCACGGCGAAAAGGTGCGGAACCAGATATTCCAGACGACTGTTTTCGAAAAGAGGAGGAAATGAGTAGGGTGTGCCCCGCTGCCGACTGACCAGCGGCGGCGGTCCAGCCGAATTCGGCATGGACGGAATGCGTAGGTACCGCAAGGTACCCGCGTGCACCGGGAGGGGAACATGCCGGGTGGCTCATTCGAGGGGCACTACGTATGGAGTCCAGCAGCCGATGACCGGGCGCTGGCGCGAGCGTGTATGGATGTCCGTGCCGGACGCTACTTGAGCGCTCACGAGGTACTGCGGGAGACCCGCCAGGATTTCGAGCTGCGGGCCCACCGCTCGTTGGTGCTGGCCTCCGAGGCGGCCGGCACCGACCTGGCGGAACGCTGGCTCGCCGAGGAACCGGGACCGGACGCCGCCCTGTTATGGGCCCGGGTGGCCATGCTCCGGGCGCTGCGCATGGCCGACGCCGGCGACCGACGGGCCGGCGCACTGGACCGCATCGCGCGCGCGGCCTGCGAACGGGCCGCGAAACTGGCGCCCGAGGACCCCACCCCCTGGGTGGCCCAGCTCTCCCTGGCCCGTCTCGACCGCCCCCACGACCCCGCTCCCCAGGGGCTGTTGACCGCACCCACCGGGCCCTGGTACCTCTTCGCGCACATCCTCCGGCTCGACCCCTGGCACCGCGAGGCGCACCACCGCTTCCTGTCCTTCTTCTTCACCCGGTACGGCGGTTCGTCCAGTGCGAGCTGGGACGTCGCCGCCTTCCTGAGCCAGCGCGCCGCGGCCTCCTCACCGCTCCGGCTGCTGCCCCTGGTGGCACTCGTCGAGGACTACAACCCCGCCGCGCTGTTGGCCGACCGCACCTGGGAACAACCGCAGTGGATCACCGCCGCGACCGGCGTCCACCGCAACTGGTTCCCCACCGTGGCCGGCTACCGCTTCACCCCGGTCGTGGACCTGGCCTACCTCGCCCATGCGTTGTTCATGGCGAAGTGCGAATTCGAGGCCCGGGAAGTCCTCACGGTCATGGGGCCCTATGCGTCACGCATGCCCTGGAGTGTTTTCGGTGATCCGGAAGAACAACTGACCAAAGCCAGAAGGGCGTGCGGACTCCCCGTTCCGCACGATCCGTGACGCACTGACCGCATCCCCGGCCGAACCGTTGTCCCCGCCAGCAGAAAGGTTTCGGTTGTGCCCGATCGTACGTCCACCCCAACCCGCGCCAAAAACCGCTCGAATATCCGGAACGGGCCGGACCCCGCCGCGCTCGATGATGATGCGACCCTGCATGCCATGGGTTATCCGCGGAAACTCACCCGCAGATTCCGCGCTTTCGACAATTTTGCCATCTCCTTCACCATCATCAATATCATCTCCGGCATCTTCTCCTCGTTCGGCTTCGGCCTGAACGCCGGCGGCCCGCGCATCCTCATATTCGGCTGGATCGCGGTCTCCCTCATGGTGCTGTTCGTCGGCGCCGCCATGGGCGAGATCGCCTCCGCGTTCCCGACCAGCGGCGCCCTCTACTTCTCCGCCGGCAAGCTCGCCAAGCGCCACCAGGGCGCCTGGTCCTGGTACACCGGCTGGCTCAACTTCGTCGGCCAGGTCGGGGGCACCGCCGCCACCAACTTCGCGGCCGCCACCTTCATCCAGGCGTTCATCGCCATGCAATGGCCCTCGTACGTGCCCACCGCACCGCAGACCGTCGGCATCACCGCAGCAATTTTGCTGGTGCAAGCCCTCGCGAACACCTACACCGTGCGGCTGGTTGCAGTGCTCAACCGAATTTCCGTGTGGTGGCTGTTGGTCGGCATGGTGGTGATCGTCGTCACTCTCACGCTGATTCCGACGCACCACCAAGAGCCGTCCTTCGTGACCCACTTCGCCAACAACACCGGCTTCACGAACGCCATTTACGGTGGAATGCTCGGCCTGCTCGTCACCAGCTGGACGTTCACCGGGTTCGACGGCAGTTTCCACATGTCCGAGGAAACGGTGAAGGCGACCGTCAATGCCCCGCGCGGGATCATGCGGGCGATCAGCTGCTCCGCCGTCGCCGGGCTGATCCTCATGCTCGCGCTGGTCTATGCCATTCGCGACTACGGCCACGCCGCGAAGGCCGATGCCCCGCCGGTGCAGATTCTCGTCGACGCGCTCGGCGTGCAGACCGCGAAGTTCCTCCTGCTGATCGTCATCGGCGCCATGCTCTTCTGCGGGCTCGCCAACATGACCAGCAACACCCGCCAGATCTTCGCCTTCTCCCGCGACGGCGCGATGCCCGGCTCCCGCTGGTGGCACTCGGTCTCCGACCGCACCCGCACCCCCGTCAAGGCCGTCTGGCTCGCCGCCGTCTCCTCGCTGGTCCTGGTCGTCCCCGGCTGGTGGTCGCACACCGCCTTCACCGCGGTCGTCAGCATCAACGTCGTGGGCCTCTTCCTCTCCTACGGCGTGCCCATCTTCCTGCGGCTGCGCCTCGACGACTTCCCGTCCGGCCCGTGGAACCTCGGCCGCTGGGGCAAGCCGGTCGCCGCGATCGCGGTCCTGTGGATCGTCGTGAGCAACCTCCTCTTCATGCTGCCGCAGCAGTACCCGGTCACTCCGGAGTCCTTCAACTACGCCCCGATCGCCCTGGCGGTGGTCCTCGTGATCGCCACGATCTGGTGGTTCGCCACCGCCCGCCGCCGCTTCCAGGGCCCGGTCAGCTACGGCAGCCCCGACGAGGTCGCCGCGATGGACCTGATCTGACCGAAGAGCCACCAGCAGAAAGGGACGCACCCCGATGCGACCGACCCCCCGCACCGCGCCGACGGACGCCGGCGAACTCAGCGTCGCCGCCGCCCCGTTGGACCACTGGCACGAGATCGTCGACTGGACCGCCGACGAGGGCTGGAACCCCGGCGACGGCGACCTCCACAGCTTCCACCCCACCGACCCCGACGGCTTCCACCTCGGTCGCCTCGGCGACCGCACGGTCTCCGCCGTCTCGCTCGTCAACTACTCGCCCGCGTACGCCTTCCTGGGCTTCTACCTCGTCGCTCCCGACCTGCGCGGCCGGGGACTCGGGCTCGCCACCTGGCGCACCGCCCTCCCGCACGCCGGGAGCCGGACCATCGGCCTGGACGCGGTCCCCGCCCAACAGGAGACCTACCAGCGGGCCGGCTTCGCCCCCGCCCACGACACCCTCCGCTACACCGGCCGCCCCACCCCCGGCGCCCCGACCTCCCCGGACACCCACCCGGTCACCGCCGCCCACCTCGACGCGATCGCCGCCTACGACCGCCGCTGCTTCCCCGCGGACCGGCGCGGCTTCGTCACCCGTTGGCTGACCGCGCCGGGCCGCACCGCCGTGGTCCACCTCCGCAACGGCGAGGTCACCGGGTACGGCGTGCTCCGCCCCGCGCACACGGGCCACCGCATCGGCCCGCTCTTCGCCGACACCCCGCAGGCCGCCGAGGCCCTCTTCGACGCCCTCACCGCCCACCTCGACCCGGCCGACGAGGTCACCGTCGACATCCCCGAACCCCACGCGGCGGCACGGACGTTGGCCACCGCACGCGGCCTGACGCCCCGCTCGCACACCGTCCGCATGTACACCGGCCCGGTCCCGTCCACGGACCCGTCCCGCACCTTCGGCGTCACCAGCCTCGAACTGGGCTGACCGGACACCTCACCGCGCCGGCGCGCTCAGGCACCGTGCGGCACGCCGGCGTTGGTGAGGACCTCGTCCGACGACAGGGCCACGCTCTGCGCGGCGGTCAGGCCGGAGGCCGCCAGGTGGGCGTCGGCGATCCGCAGCCCGGTCGCGTACCCGGCGAAGTCCGGCAGCCCCACCGGCTCGCACCCCATGAGCCGGGCGGTGGCGTCGCCGAAGACGTACGGCGCCAGGTTCTGCATCCCGGCCACGTCGATCGCGGCGGTGACCTGCTCGTACGCACGGTCCAGCGCGGCGCCGGTCAACGCCGTCGCCCACGGGCCCATCGCCCGCTCGCCGGCCAACTCCCGCACGAACGCCTCGGCCAGTCCCTCGGCGACGACCTGTTCCCCCACCGTGACGGTCATCGGGTTCCACGTCACGTTGGCGTAGCGCACGTTGTGGTGGAGCTCGTGCGCGGCGGCGTGGTCGATCTTGGCCAGGCTGGTCTCGGTGGGCCACATCAGCAGGTGGATCGCGCCGGGGAAGCCGCCCAGTCCGAGGTAGCCGGCGCTGCGGACGGTCAGGTGGTGGTCGTCGGGATCGCCGAGCACCACCACGACGTGCACCGTCTCGGCGTGCCGGACGCCGGGCGCCGCACCGCTGATCCGCTCCCACGCGGCGGTCAGCGACTCCTGGACCCGGTCCCAGACCTGCGCCTGCTGCATCCGGTGCAGGGCGGCCACGTACCGCGGGTCGTCGCGGTCCAGGCGGAAGCCGGAACCCTGTTGGTGGATCTGAGCCTGATCCACGTCGCCCAGTACGGCCATCGGGCCCCGGAGCGGGCTGAGCATCTCTCGCAGGGCGTCCGGCCGCTGGGCGGGTGGGCGCCGCAGCAGGTCGAGCATCGCGGACGCCGTGTCATGAACAACGATCTCCATGCTTGGGGACCGTAGGGCCTCCTGTTACCGGAGGGTCAAGCCGAGCCGCGGCCCCGGCGGAGTGCCGGCGGCGGAGGAGCAGGGAGCGCGGACGTTCGCGCTCACGGGCGTTCGGCGGCAGCGATCAGGAAGTTGGGCAGGTGGACGTAGCTTTCGATGCCCGGTGCGGTGTCCTGCGCTGCGCGCGCCGTGCGGGGATCGAGGCCCGGTTCGGCGAGTTCGCGGAGGTGGCAGCCGAGGGCCGCGAGTTCGTTGAGGTACGTCGAGAGCGGGCGGTGGAAGTCCTGGGCGTGGGTCTGGGGGATGGCGTACTCCTCCAGATAGCGGTCCGTGCGGTAGGCGCCGTGTGCGCGCCAGGTGGTCAGGAGCTGTTCGAAGGCCGGGTGGTTGACGGAGAAGACGAACACTCCGCCGGGCCGCAGGGCCTCCACGCAGGCCCGCATCGCCGGCTTCCAGTCCGGGACGGCCGCCAGCACCATGCTGCACACGACGGCGTCGAACGGGCCGCCGAGGTCCGGCAGTCGGGTGAGGTCGGCCTGGACGTAGGCGATGCCCTGCTTCAGGGCGCGTTCCTTCTCCCGGGCGTAGCCGCACATCGTGTCCGTGGGCTCGATGCCGGTCACCTGCGCCCCACGGGCGGCGAGCATGCGGCTGAAGTAGCCGTGCCCGCACCCCGCGTCCAGGACGCGGAGTCCGCGCACGTCACCGAGCATGCGCAGGAGCGCCGGGTTGATCAGGTGGCGCTTGGCGAAGTCGCCGTCGGGTTCCATCGCCTCCAACGCCGTACGGGGGATGTCGTTCCACTGTCGGATCGCCGCGTCGTTCGTCGGGTGAGTGGTCACCGGCCGGAGCGTAGTCCCGAGCGGGCTCCGGCCGCGGCGGCAAAAGCGGCCGAATTGCCGGCCGACCGGGTGGCTCGGCCGAGCGCCCCCGGGGAGCGCGTCAGCGCGGCGCGTCCTGGCCGATGCGGTACACCACGTTCGGTCGCAGCGGCCCTTCCGGGGCGGCGGGGTCGTCGAAGTCGTACTCCGGAACCCGGGTCATGCCGATCCGGCCCATCACCGCCTGGGAACGGTGGTTGGTGGCCGTCGTCACGGCGAGGACCTCGGGAAGGCCGAGGGCGTCGAAGCCGTGGGTGAGGACCCGCCGCGCGGCCTCGGTGGCGTAGCCCTGCCCCCAGGCGGCGCGGGCCAGCCGCCAGCCGATCTCCACGCCGGTGAACGGCAGGTCGTCGTCCACCACGTCCAGGCCCGCGAAGCCGATGAACTCGCCCGTGGCGCGCACCTCCACCGCCCACCAGCCGTACCCGCGCGCGTCGAACTCGGCCTGGAACCGCGCCACGGAAGCGTCGCTCTGCTCGCGGGTGAGCAGGTCGCCGAGGTGCTCCCGGACCTCGGGATCGGCATTCATCGCCGCCCACGGTGCGAGGTCGGCGGCACGCCATTGACGCAGGACGAGGCGGTCGGTGTGCAGTTCGCTCATGCCGCCAGTCAACGTGAGCCGGGCGGCCGGGGCAATCCGTTTCCGCACGGCGACGAGCGAGAGGGGTCAGGCGGTGGAGGTCGCCGGGCCCCCGGCAGGTCGGGGAGCGGTGCGGGACGACCGCAGGCGGTCGTGGAGGGCCGCGAAGGCCCCACAGGTGAGGGGGAACGTCAGCGCTGCGGTGACCAGGATGCCGACGATGACGGGGGCGAGGATGCCGGCGTAGTAGCCGGCGAAGAAGTTGCCCGTGGCCCCTTCGAGGAGGGCCCGCACGAGGGGGCGCAGCGGCAGGGCGAGTTCCACCACCAGCCGGAGCACCCCGGCGGTGAGCGCGGCCAGCGGCAGCGCGAGGGCGAGGACGCGGGCCCCTCCGGTGCGCGTCCACGTCAGCGACCAGGAACGGCGCAGGGCCGCCCGGGCACCGAGGCCCTCCGCCGCGGCGGCCGGGGCGAGGGAGAGCGCGAGCCGCACCAGCACGGCGACGAGCACGGCCGCCGCCGGGGAGGCCGCGACGAGCGTGTAGGGCAACGAGCCGCGCTCCAGGGGCTCCGGGGTGTCGAGCTGGTAGCCGGTGAGGCCGTGCGCCACCGCGCTGACGAGCAGCGGCAGGGGCCACACGATCAGGCCGCGCAACGCGTAGACGGCGAGCACCCCGCGCAGCGTCCCGGATGCCGCGGTGCGCGACCGGTCCTCCGCCGAAGGCGCGTCGGCCCCCGCTGCGATCGCCCGTGAGCACACGCCTTGCAGGGCCGCGCTGCCGGTGCAGAGGAGGAGCAGGAAGAGCGGGAGCGCACCGAGGGCGACCCGCACCAGTTCGGTGGGGTCGTGCAGGTAGGGGTCCTCAAGCTGGTGGTACCGGATCTGTTCGGTCCGCATGTGCGTGAAGACGGGCCAGGCGAGTGCGAACGTCACGGCCGTCATCAGCAGCCCGGCCAGTCCGGACAGGCTGACGACGCGCACCGTCGCAGCCGCCACGGCACCCCGGTGCCGCCGCAGGACGGCGAACGCCGTGGCGGTGACCCCGCGTTGCGGACGCGCCTCCGTCGGCTGCGTGGTGCGGTCGGGTGGCGTGCGGTGCGTCATGGTGCGTGCCTTCTGTGCGTTCCGGGGCCGTTCCCCGTGGAGACGCGGGGTGCAGCGGGCGCGGTTCTCCGGACGTGCCCTTCACCTCGCCGGAACGTCCGCTCCTCGGCGCCGGCGGACGTTTCCGCTCGGTCACGGCACTCGGCCACATTCACTCGTGTGAGTGCTGCACCGTAAATCGAACACGTGATGCAATTTGAGGCATGACGCACTACGCATTCCCCGACGACCTCGTCCAGGCCCAGACCGCCTGGTACGCCGCCTATCAACAACTCGCCGCCGAGGACAGTCCGGTACGTGCGACGGTGCTGCGCCGTCGACTGCAACGACTGTCGGTGCAGATCGCCACGCACCCCTACTGGGCCGACATCCCCGACCAGGCGCCGGCTGCCCGGATCGCCTTGAAGGAGATGAGCTGGGCGGAGGAGCAGTCATGAGCGCTGAGTGCGCGTCGCTCGGAACCGCCGCCGAGCGCGGTCGGCCCAAAAGTAGCGGCGGAGGCGGCGGAAGGGACGGGCCGCAGGTGGGGGAGTGAGGGGAGGGAGGTGGAGATCTGCCGCCGACAGCGGTGGGTGCGGCCGGGAGCCGGCCCCGGCCCGGTGCCGTTCGGTGGTGGGCGGCTCAGCGGCTCAGCGGCCCCGTCGGCTGCGGAGCAGGGCGAACATGGCGTTGAGTTCGGGCAGTTCGAGGAGGCGGGCGAGGGCGAGGAAGAGGGAGAAGAGGACGGTCGCGCCGACGACGAGGGCGGTCAGGGAGCCCAGGACGTGGGTGCCCAGGGCGTGGAGCAGCGCGGTGGACGCGGCGCCGGCGGCCAGCGCGGCCGGGGCGGCGGCGGTGCACAGGCGGGCGTAGGTGCGCAGGACGCGGGCGCCGTCCAGGTCGCCGCCGAGGCGACGGCGCAGCCGGCGCCAGGCGACGGCGATCCCGACGGCGAAGGCCAGGCCGTAGGAGGCGGCGATGCCGGTGACGGCCCATCGGGCGGGCAGGAGGGCGAAGCACAGGGCGGAGGCGGCGGCGTTGACGAGGGCGACGACGAGGGTGTTGTAGAAGGGGGTGCGGGTGTCCTCGTAGGCGTAGAAGCCGCGCAGCACGACGTATTGGGCGGAGTAGGGGATGAGGCCCAGGCCGAAGGCCATCAGGGCGTGACCGACGCCTTCGGCGCCCTGGGCGTCCGAGCTGCCGTAGAGCAGGGTGGCCATCGGCAGGCCCAGGGCGAGGAAGGCGAAGGCGCAGGGGACGATGGCGACGGCGGAGGTGCGCAGGCCGTAGGAGATGTCGTCGCGGACGGCGCCGGCGTCCCCGGAGTGGGCGGCCCGGGAGATGCGGGGGAGGACGGCGGTCATGACGGAGACGGTGATGATCGCCTGCGGCATCTGCCAGATCTGGAGGGCGAAGTTGTACGCGGTGATGCCGGCGCCGCTGTGGCCGGCGCGTTCCGCGGCGGCGCCCGCCTTGGTGGCGAGTTGGGTGACGACGGTCAGGCCGAGCTGGTTGGCGAGCACGAACAGCAGCGTCCACTTGGCCAGGCCGACGGCCTTCCCCAGGCCGTGTCCGCGGAAGTCGAAGCGCGGGCGGAGCCGGACGCCGGCCTTGCGCAGATAGGGGAACATCGCCAGTGCCTGGACGGCCAGCCCGAGCAGGGTGGCCAGGCCGATGAGCCGGACCCCTTCGGGAGTGATGGTCGTCGGGCTGACGCCGGAGCGGGCGAAGCCGCCGAAGGCCCAGACGAACGCCCCGAATCCGGCGATGGTGACGACGTTGTTGAGGACCGGGGTCCACATCATCGCGCCGAAGCGCTCACGGGCGTTGAGGATCTGGCCGAGCACGACGTGGATGCCCAGGAAGAACATGGTGGGCAGGCAGTAGCGGGCGAACGCCACCGTCAGGGCCATCCGTTGGGGATCGGCCGCGATGTCCGGGGACATCATGCGGACGAGCAGCGGCGCCGCCAGCACGCAGAGCGTCGTGGCGCCCGCGAGCAGCACGACGACGAGCGTCAGCAGCCGGTTGGCGTACGCCTCGCCGCCGTCCTTGTCGTTCTTGACGGCGCGCACGAGCTGGGGCACGAACACCGCGTTCAAGGCGCCGCCGCCGACCAGCGTGTAGATCATCGTGGGCAGGACGTTGGCGACTTGGTAGGAGTCGTTGAGGGTGCCGACGCCGATCGCGGCCGCCATGACCAGCGTGCGCAGGAAGCCGGTGACGCGGGAGACGATGGTGCCGGCCGCCATCAGGGCGCTGGACCTGGCCAGTCGGGCGGCGCCGCCCTTCGGTTCGGACACGGACGCGGACGCGGTGGGGGCGGCGGGGGCCGGCCCGTCGTGCAGGCGCAACGGCAGGGTGTCGTCCGGCAGATGGCTGCGAGCGCCTCCGGGTCCGTCGGGCTCTTGGTGCGGCGCGGTCATGCCGGTGCCTCCTCGTCAGGACGGGCCCCGCGGCCCGTCGTGGTGGGACGGACACCTTCGCACCCCGGTGCGGTCCGTCGCGCACGAGCCGTCGCGGACCGGAGTCTTCCCGCCGCGATCGTGCGCACCGCCCGTCCCGGCCGCCCGGCGA
The DNA here is from genome assembly GCF_039532155.1 of Streptomyces lunalinharesii. Classification (NCBI taxonomy): domain Bacteria; kingdom Bacillati; phylum Actinomycetota; class Actinomycetes; order Kitasatosporales; family Streptomycetaceae; genus Streptomyces; species Streptomyces lunalinharesii. The sequence continues at coordinate 282,277 of NZ_BAAARK010000004.1, read as the reverse complement.
GCGGTGCGGGAGGCGCACCGCGGGCCCTGTATGATCATGAACGAACTCCGGCCCTGCGGGCGGGAGTCACGCGTCCGTGGTCCAAGGAAAGACGCCCACCATCCGGTGGGAAATGCAGGTGCAAGGCCGGCCGGGCGCTCCACGAGAAGAGGTCCCTCCCCGCGATGGGGAGGGACCTCTTTCCGTTGGTGCCAGGCGGTTCGCGAGTCAGCGGGCCCAGGAGCCGGCCGGCAGGGGCCAGGGCGTCAGGGGCCGACGGTGCCGTCGACGCCCTCGCGGAGGAGGTCCGCGTGGCCGTTGTGCCGGGCGTACTCGTGGATCAGGTGCAGCATGATCAGGCGGAGCGAGACGTCCTCGCCCCACCGGGGCTGGTAGGCGGTGACGTCGAGGGACTCGGCGGCCCGCTCGATGCGGCGGGCGTGCGCCACCTCGTCCTGCCAGGCGGCGAAGGCCGCGGCGCCGGTCGCCTCGGCGTCGTCGAACGCGGCCTGGAAGTCGCCCTCGTCGGACCAGACCAGGGGGATGTCCTCCCCGTTGACCACGCGGCGGAACCACGTGCGTTCCACCTCGGCCATGTGCCGGACCAGGCCGAGCAGGGAGAGCGTGGACGACGGCACGGCGCGCTGCCGCAGTTGCCCGTCGGTCAGCCCCTCGGTCTTCTTCGCGAGGGTGGCGCGGTGGAAGTCGAGGTAGCCGCGCAGCGTCTCCCGCTCACCGGCGCGACGGGGCGGATCGAGGCGTTCGATTGTCATGTACGGAGAGGCTACCGGTGTGGCGGACGCGGCGGATCGGCGCTCGTCCCGGCGCAGGTCGCGACCCGGGGCCGGTGTGCCCCGGGCCGAACTGGCAGGTGACGTGGACGTGCCGTGGCTACGGCAGGTACCGCTCCAGGGCGGCCCGCCCCTTCTCGTCGATCAGCCGCTGTGCCCACTGCAGGCTCTGCGGAGTGGGCTCCCGCCCGGACGCCCTGACCAGGTCCTCCGCGTCGAAGGGCCGCTCGCTACCCGTGTACAGCTCCGCCGGTCGCCGCTCGCCCGGGGTCCTACTGCCATTGGTCGTCACAGGTCCTCCTTCGTCCGCGCCCGCCGAGTGCCGGGACCTCGCTGGTTCCATCATGGGACCGGCGCCGGCGACCCGCACGGCGTGCCCGGACCGCCCGCTCAGCCCACGGGGCGCGGGGCCCCCGGGTAGTCCGGCGGGAACGCCTGTTCCGCCCAGATCGTCTTGCCGGACGGCGCGTACCGCGTCCCCCAGCGCTGCACCAGCTGCGCGACGATGAACAGTCCCCGGCCGCCCTCGTCGTCGCTCGCGGCGTACCGCAGGTGCGGCGAGGTGTGACCGGTGTCGGAGACCTCGGTGACCAGCGCCAGGTCCCGCAGCAGGCGCAGGTGCACCGGGCCCGAGGCGTGCCGCACGGCGTTGGTGACCAGCTCGCTGACCACCAGCTCGGTGGCGTACGACAGCTCGGTGAGGTCCCACGACGCCAGCTGCCGGGTGGCCAGCTCGCGGGCGGCGGCCACCGCGGCCGGCTCCGCGGGCAACTCCCAGGCGGCGACCTGCCGCGCGTCCAGCTCCCGGGTGCGCACCAGCAGCAGCGCCGCGTCGTCGGGTGCCGCCCCGCCCGGCAGCAGCGCCGCCACCGCCCGGTCGCAGAGCTCCTCCAGGGGCCGCCGGTCGTCCCGTAGGACGTCGCCCAGGAGGGCCAGTCCGGCGTCGACGTCCCGGTCGCCGCAGCGGAGCAGCCCGTCGGTGAACAGGGCCAGCATGCTGCCCGCGGGCAGCTCGGTCTCCCACGACTCGAACGGCAGGCCGCCCAGGCCCAGCGGCGGGCCGGCCGGCAGGTCCGGGAACGTCACCTCGCCCCCGGGGTGCACGACCGCCGGCGGCGGGTGCCCGGCCCGGGCCATCGCGCAGTGCCGCGACACCGGGTCGTAGACCGCGTACAGGCAGGTCACCCCGGTGGCCGCGTCGTCCGGACCGGGTTCCTCGACGATGCCCGCTGCGCGGTCCTCCGGGGTCTGGCCGACCAGGTCGTCGAGGCGGCCCAGCAGTTCGTCGGGCGCCAGGTCCAGCCTGGCCAGCGCCCGTACGGTCGTCCGCAGCCGGCCCATGGTGGCCGCCGCCTGGAGGCCGTGCCCGACGACGTCCCCCACCACCAGCCCGACGCGGGTGCCGGACAGCCCGATGACGTCGAACCAGTCGCCGCCCACGCCGGCCCGGTCGTCGCTGGGCAGGTACCGGTAGGCGGTGTCCACCGCGGAGTGCGGGGACAGGCGCTGCGGGAGCAGGTTGCGTTGCAGGGTGAGGGCCGCGGCGTGCTCGCGGGCGAACCGGCGGGCGTTGTCGATCGAGACCGCGGCCCGGACGCCCAGTTCGTCGGCCAGGTCGACCTCGCCGCCGTCGAAGACCGCCGACGCGGCCCCGCGGTCGAAGGTCACCAGCCCCATCGGGGTGCCGCCGGCCCGCAGCGGCACCACGAGGGTGCGCTCGGTGCGGATCATCCCGCCCGACGACAGGCTCCGGTACGGCAGCGTGCCGCGCCGGTACGCGACCGGGTACGGGGGGTGCGGCGGCCGGTCCGGCGGGTCGTCGCGGGAGCGCGCGGCCACCCGGACCAGCTCCGGCACCCCGCCCTCGGCCGGATCGGGGTCCCCGCCGGCCAGCACCGAACGCAGCAGGTCGACGGTGACCGTGGTCGCGAAGGCCGGCACCGCGACCTCGGTCACCTCCCGGGCGGTGCCGACCATGTCCAACGTGGTGCCGATCCGGCGGCCGGCCTCCACCAGGAGGTTCAGCCGGCGCTGCGCCTGGTAGCGGTCGGTGATGTCGAAGGAGTCCTCGCACACCCCCAGCACCCGCCCGTCCGGGTCCTGCAGCCGGTAGTAGGAGCAGGACCAGACGTGCTCGGTCCCCGGGTCGGTGGGCTGCTCGCCGACGAAGTGCAGGTCGAGGAAGGGCTCACCGGTCGCCAGCACGTGGTGCATCACCGCGTCCAGGCCGTGCGGGTACCCCTCGGTCACGAACTCACCCGGATACAGCTCGTTCGCCCGCTTGCCGCTCAACTCCCGCAGCGGCAGCCCGATCTCCCGCCCGTACGAGGAGTTGAACCACGTCAGCCGCAGGTCGTTGTCGTAGATGGCCAGGCCCACCGGTGACTGGGTGGCCAGCCCGTGCAGCATCGCCTGGCGCGCCTCCCACTGGCGCAGGGCGTCGAGCCCCGTCGCCACCAGCACCCGGGCCGGACCGGGGCCGGCGGCGGGTGGCGCGTCGGTGAGCGGGCAGATCGTCACGGCCACCGGCAGCCGGTGGCCGTCCGCGTGCCGGGCGGAGCGGGTCCCGATGTCGGTGAGCGCCCCGGCACCCGGCGCCGGGTCGTCCGGGTCCGGCTCCGGAAGGAACGTGTCGACCGGACGGCCGATGATCTCCGCCGGCGCGTACCCCAGCAGCTTCCGGGCCGCCGCGCTCCAGCCGATGACCCGTCCCCGGGCGTCCAGTACCGCGGTGGCCGCCCTGGTGACGTCGAGGGGACCACGGAAGTCGGCGCTCGTCGCCGCCGCGTTCCATGCGTTCATGGCATCTACCCAGCCCGGTTCAGTACCTCCAGCATCGAGCCCGCCACCCACCCGCACAACCGGCCCTGCCCCGAGTGGGCGACCGGTGGGGCGGGCCTTCCCTTGGTGCGGGGCGGGGCGGTCGCTGGCACAGTGGGAGGGGCGCCGGGGACCCGGCCGCGGGTCACGCGCTGCCGCGCCCGCCCGTCGGACGGGCCGGGGCGCTGCCGTCGAACTCCCGCGCTCCCGGCCCAACGCCGGGAGTTCTCGACGACGGGACCCAGCGACAGGAGGCAGATGCCCATGCCGTCCCCCCGCCCGACCACGCCGGTCCCCGGTGCGCCCTGTTGGGTGAGCCTGATGACCAGCGACCTGCGGTCCGCGCAGCGCTTCTACGGGGCCGTGCTGGGCTGGCGCTTCCGGCCGGCCAGTCTGGGCGAGGAGTTCGCGGTCGCCCTGCACGACGGGGAGCCGGTCGCCGGAATGGGGGCGTTGGCCCCGGATTTCCAGGTGCCGGTGGCCTGGACGGCGTACTTCGCGGTGGCGGATGCCGACGACACCGCCGGCCGGATCCGCGAGCGCGGCGCCACGGTGGCCGTCGGACCGCTCAAGCTCGGCCCCGGACGGGCCGCCCTCGCCGCCGACCGGGACGGCGCCACCTTCGGCTTCTGGGAGGGGCAGACGCTGTCCTGGTCGGTGGGGACCGGGCACGCCCCGGCGATCCTGGAACTGCGCACGAGGGACGCGTTCGCCGCGGCGATCTTCTACGCCGAGGTCTTCGACTGGGCGTCCGAGAAACCAGGCGGCTGCCAGGTGACGTACGAGCACGACCAGGTCATCGTGCACGACGGCACGCACGTGGTGGCGGCGCTGCGCGGCGGCGCGGTGGAGGCCGCCCCGGACCCGCGGGTGCGGCCCCAGTGGCACGTGCACTTCCGGGTCCCGGACGTGGCCGCGGCCAGCGAGGCGGCGGTGGCCGGCGGCGGGACCGCCACCCCGCTGACCCCGACCCGGGACGGCAACGGGAGCCGGGCGATGGTGCGCGACCCGGACGGCGGACTGTTCACCGTGACGGGGCCCGCGGCGCCGGCCTGAGATTCGGCGCGGCGCCGGTCACGCGCCCCTCTCCGGGTGGAGCGGCGGGCACCACGCGGACTGGACGCGGCCGCCGATCCGACCGCAGTAGCCGGCCTGGGTGGGCTTGCCGACGTCGTCGATGCGCTGCACCGACAGCAGCTTGTCCAACGGGACCTGACGGTCCACCTCACCGCCGAAGCTGATGATCCCGCTCTCCCCGTCGAGCGCTCCGTCCCCGTGCACCCCACTGATCGCGTGCCACACCGCGGGCGGCGTCAGCGGCATCCCCGGGGCGTCCTCGCGCAGCTGCTTGACCGCGTTGACGTACAGCTTCACCGCGTCGAAGCCGAGTGCGGCGTGGCCGTCGAGGGACGAGTTGGGGACCTTGACGCACTCCTCGGGGAAGAGCCGGGACATCTCCGCGTACAGCTCGCTGGAGTCGGCGCAGTGCGCCGAACCGAGGGTGAAGTCCAGGAAGTCGTAGGGGATCCCGGGGTACTGCGCGCGGCGGACCGGGTCGGCGGCCAGCCGGGCGACGTCGTCGCCGCCGATGACGGTCGGCGGGGCGGAGTTGCAGGACTCGTTGATCCCGCCGAGGAAGGTCTCGAAGTCCTCCGCGCGCCCGGCGTAGAACACCAGCCCCGGGTAGGAGCAGCTGCGCTGGCCGACCGAGCCGGCACCGGGCGCGGTCGAGGACGGCTCGCCGCCCGGGGGCGGCGGCGGGCTGAAGGCGGTCCGCTCGACCGTGAAGCCGCGGGCCCGGAACTGCCGGGCGACGTCGTCGCTGAGCGTCTGGCTGTAGGTGTCGGTGGGGTCGGCGGAGCTGATGACGCGCACCTGTCGGGTGGGCTTGGTCCGGCCGGTGACGAGGTGGTCGGCGTAGGCCGCGGCGACCTCGGCCTCCCGGCTGTTCTGCGGGGACACCTGGAAGTACAGGGGTGACTGGCGCACCAGGGAGTCCGCGGAGAGGGTGGTGGCGACCATCGGCACGCCGGCCTCGGTCAGCTTGCGGATCGTGGCGTTGGTGGCCTCGCGGCTCTGGTCGAGGCCGGTGACGCCGACGATGGACGGGTCCCGGGCCTGCAACCCCTGGAGGATCTGCACGACCCGGGTGCCGTAGCGCATGCCGGAGCCGGCGTTGGCGGGGAAGATCCGCAGGATCGGTTCGGTGCTGCCGGTGGTGCGCAGCTGCCGGGACTGGGCGCTGGCCGCGCCCTGGAGGGCCTCCCGTCCGTAGGCGAGCTGGGCGGTGGACTTGCCGGTGGTGCTGAGCAGCGCGGAGAGGTGGACGAGCGTGACCAGCGGGCGTTCCGGGGACGTCTGGTGGATCTGGTCGGCGCGGGCGTTCTGGTCGGCGATGGTGCGCAGGGTCTTGTTCAGCTCGGCGTCGGGGGAGTGGAAGGTGAAGCCGTGCCGGGAGACGCCGATGCACTCGCCGGTCTCCACGGTGTGCAGGGTGTCCGCGTCGTCCTGGAAGCGCCCGAGGCCGCAGTGCGCCGTGCGGTACGCGCCCTCCCGGTCCCAGAGCAGCCCGGCCGTGCCGAGCAGGGTCGCGAGCACGCAGCAGGCGACGGCGACGGAGACCACGCGCCGGGCCCACAACGGCGGCTCGGGCAGCCGCAACCGCGCGTCCTGCGCCACTTCTTGACGTCGCGTCAGTTCATATCGGGCCTTGGCCGCCGGGTCGTCGGAGGGCGGCATCAGTGCGGGCACGGTGACCGGGAGGTACCAGGGGGCGCGGTTGCGGGCCCGGCCGGTGTGCAGGAAGGTGTCCCGCCAGCCGCCGTAGAGCCGGTCGGAGAGTTCCCACAGCGAGCTGTGGCCCCAGTCGGCGCGGAGTTCGGTGTCCTCCGCGGGCGGCTCGCCGCCGCAGCCGATCAGCAGCAGCGGATCGAAGGCGCCGGTCTCGTTGCGCACGTCGATGACGGTGCGCAGCAGGTGAGGGCCGCAGTTGTCGGCGGCCGTGCCGGACAGCACGGCGACGCAGTACGCGGTCCGGCGGGCGGAGCGCGGCCGCCACGGGCGGCGCCGGAACGCGATCCGCAGGTCCTCCAGGAAGGCGTTGACCATCAACTTCCGTAGTTGCTCCGGGTCCTCGACCTGGTTGTGCGGGACGGTCAGCCGCTCCGCGAAGCCGATGAAGGTGCCCGGGTCGCGCGGGGCCAGGTAGGGCTGGTTGAGCAGCCAGCGGTACTCGCGGCCCAGGCCCCGGCGGACCCGGAACCACGCCAGGGGGAAGACGTGCACCGCGAACAGCCAGACCCACCACGGCACGTTGCCGTCCACCGCGAGTTCGGTCTCCGGCGCCCGCAACAGGCCGAACAGTCGACGGCGCCGGAACTCCCGCTCCCGCAGCCCCTGGAGGAGGCTGTTCTCGGTGCCCTCGACGTCGCCCGCGCCGTTGGCCCCACTGCCGGCGCCGGTCTGCAACAGCCAGTTGACCAGGCCGAACCGGCGGAACCTGACCCGCCCGTCGGCGCCGTTGACGCTGCGCGCGAACCCCTGCGCCAGGCGTTCCAACGTCCGGCGCACCGCCTCCACCGATCCCGGGTCGGTGCACGCCGGCTCGGCCGCCAGGTCGTGCAGGCAGTGCGGTACCCGGCGAGGGTCGGCGTGCGAGAGGAAGTAGCCGATGCCGCGGGCGAGTTGGGCGTGGTCGTCGCCGGCGACCAGGCACAGGACCGGTAGGCCCTCGCGCCCCTGGGCGACGCCGCGGTGCCGCACGGGCTCCGGACACTCCCGGCGGCGCGGCCGGCGGACGAGGTCGGCGATCAACCGCAACAGGTGTCCGGCTCCGTGGAAGACGGGTATCTGGGAATCGCGTTCGCTCGGCGCCATGGTGCCCCTGAGGCTGGTTCCGAATAGGGCCGGCATTGTGCCACCGCCGCGCGGCCGGAAGCTACGGTTCTGCTCCGCTGCGACGGAACGTCCCGGTGCGTCGGGTACGAACCCCGCGTCCCGCCGCCGAGCGCCCCGACGACCGGCCCCGACGACGCCCTGGCCCGGCACTCCGGCCGCGCACCGCCCGGCTCCCGCGGTCCGCGGGCACCCGGCCCGCACGGCCCGCCCGTGCCGCAGGACGGCCCACTCCCGACCCCCACGACGTCCCGGGCGCCCGACGGGGCGCGGAATCCGGCCACCTGACCCCCGGGCGCCGTGGCGCTGACCGCATGCCGAGGGCCCCCGGGCGTTGGCGCGACCGCCGTGGGGCGCGGTGCAGAAGGGGCGTAAAGGGGAACTGTGGGCGCGGTTAAGAAATCCTCGATGGACCGGACGGCCGCCGTAGGGAAGATTTCTGGCCGGAGATCGGCGGCCCTTACCGGGCCCCCGGTGCCGTCCAGTCATCTTTTTCTACGGGAGCCGTTGCGGTGAAGGCACTGGTCAAGCAGAAGGCGGAGCCGGGACTCTGGCTGATGGACGTGCCGGAGCCGGAGGTCGGCCCGGGCGACGTGCTGATCAAGGTGTTGCGGACCGGTATCTGCGGCACCGATCTGCACATCCGCGCCTGGGACGGCTGGGCGCAGCAGGCCGTCAGCGCCCCGCTGACGGTGGGCCACGAGTTCGTCGGGGAGGTCGTCGGGACCGGCCGGGACGTGGCCGACATCAAGGCCGGCGACCTGGTCAGCGGCGAGGGCCACCTGGTCTGCGGCAGCTGCCGCAACTGCCTGGCCGGCCGCCGCCACCTGTGCCGCGCCACGGTGGGCCTGGGCGTCGGCCGGGACGGCGCGTTCGCCGAGTACGTCGCGCTGCCCGCCACCAACGTGTGGGTGCACCGGATCCCCGTCGACCTCGACATCGCCGCGGTCTTCGACCCGTTCGGCAACGCCGTGCACACCGCGCTCTCCTTCCCACTGGTCGGCGAGGACGTACTGATCACCGGTGCCGGGCCGATCGGCATCATGGCGGCGGCGGTCGCCCGGCACGCCGGCGCCCGCAACGTGGTGATCACCGACGTCAGCGAGCAGCGCCTGGACCTGGCCCGCAAGGTCGGCGTCAGCCTCGCCCTCAACGTCGCCGACACCTCGATCGCGTCCGGCCAGCGCGAACTGGGCCTGCGCGAGGGCTTCGACGTCGGCCTGGAGATGTCCGGTCGCCCCGAGGCGCTGCGCGACATGATCGGCAACATGACGCACGGCGGTCGGATCGCCATCCTGGGGCTGGCGTCCGAGGAGTTCCCGGTCGACTGGTCCCGGATCGTCACCTCCATGATCACGATCAAGGGCATCTACGGCCGGGAGATGTTCGAGACCTGGTACGCGATGTCCGTGCTGCTGGAGGGCGGTCTCGACCTCGCGCCCGTGATCACCGGCCGCTACCCGTACCAGGACTTCGACGCCGCTTTCGCCGACGCGGCGAGCGGCCAGGGCGGCAAGGTCATCCTCGACTGGAGCGCCTGACCCCGCCCGCTCCCTCCCCACGACGCCGCCGCCCGCCGGCCCGACCCGCGCACCCCTAAGGAGACACCCCAGATGTTCGACGCCGTACGCGACGACCTGCGCATCGCACTCGACGAGATCCGGGCCGCCGGCCTGCACAAGCCGGAGCGGGTGATCGGCACCCCGCAGTCCGCCACCGTCGCGGTCACCGCCGGTGGCCGCCCCGGCGAGGTCCTCAACTTCTGCGCCAACAACTACCTGGGCCTGGCCGACCACCCCGAGGTCGTCGCCGCCGCCCACGAGGCCCTCGACCGCTGGGGCTACGGGCTGGCGTCGGTCCGCTTCATCTGCGGCACGCAGGAGGTGCACAAGGAACTGGAGCACCGGATCTCGCACTTCCTCGGCCAGGAGGACACGATCCTGTACTCCTCCTGCTTCGACGCCAACGGCGGCGTCTTCGAGACCCTGCTCGGCCCGGAGGACGCGGTCATCTCCGACGCCCTCAACCACGCCTCCATCATCGACGGCATCCGGCTCTCCAAGGCCCGCCGCCTGCGCTACGCCAACCGTGACATGGCCGACCTGGAGCAGCAGTTGAAGGAGGCGCAGGGCGCCCGGCGCACCCTGGTCGTCACCGACGGCGTGTTCTCCATGGACGGCTACGTGGCGCCGCTGCGGGAGATCTGCGACCTGGCCGACCGCTACGGCGCGATGGTCATGGTCGACGACTCGCACGCGGTCGGGTTCGTCGGGGCCGGTGGCCGCGGCACCCCGGAGCTGTGCGGGGTGCTGGACCGGGTCGACATCATCACCGGCACGCTCGGCAAGGCGCTGGGCGGCGCCTCCGGCGGTTACGTCGCGGCGCGCGCCGAGATCGTCGCCCTGCTCCGCCAGCGCTCCCGCCCCTACCTCTTCTCCAACTCGCTCGCGCCGGTGATCGCGGCCGCCTCGCTCAAGGTCCTGGACCTCCTGGAGTCCGCCGACGACCTGCGCGAACGCCTGCACGCCAACACCGCGCTGTTCCGCTCGCGGATGACCGAGGAGGGCTTCGCGATCCTGCCCGGCGAGCACCCGATCGCCCCCGTGATGATCGGGGACGCGGCGGAGGCGGCCCGGATGGCCGAACTGCTGCTGGAGCGCGGCGTGTACGTCATCGGCTTCTCGTACCCCGTGGTGCCCCAGGGCGCGGCCCGGATCCGCGTCCAGCTGTCGGCCGCCCACTCCACCGAGGACGTGCACCGCGCGGTGGACGCCTTCGTGGCGGCGCGCGCTGCGCTGGGGAGCTGACCGGCCCGACCGGAGGCGGCCGGGGGCACGATCCGGCCGAACCCTGCGAAACTGGCTCCATGATCGAAGCACGTCGGCTGCACATCCTCCGTGCGCTGGCCGACCACCGCACGGTGACCGCCGCGGCCGCCGCGCTGTACCTCACGCCCTCGGCGGTCTCCCAGCAGCTGGCCGCGCTGGAACAGGAGACCGGCCACCGTCTCGTGGACCGCGGTGCCCGCGGCGTCCGGCTGACCGCCGCGGGCGACATCCTGCTCGGCCACGCCAACGCCGTCCTCGCCCAGCTGGAGCGGGCCGAGGCGGAGCTGGCCGCGTACGACGAGGGCGAGGCGGGCACCGTGACGGTGGCCGCGTTCGCGACCGGCATCGCGCTGGTGCTCGCCCCGGCCCTCGCCGAACTGGCCGGGTCCGCGCCCGGCATCCGCGTCCGGGTCCAGGACGCGGAGGGCGACGCCAGCCTGCTGATGGTGCTGGACCGGCAGGTCGACGTGGCGGTGGCCGTCGAGTACCGGGGCGCGCCGGACGCGGACGATCCCCGGCTCACCCGCGTCCCGCTCTACGCCGAGCCGTTCGATGCGGTGTTGCCGCCGGGGCACCCGTTGGCCTCGGTGGCGGCGGTGCCGTTGGCCGGGCTCGCCAAGGATCCCTGGATCGGCCCCTATTCCGGCAATCCGTGTCATGACGTGGTCGTGCTGGCCTGCGAGTACGCCGGGTTCCGGCCGCGCCTGACGCACTCCTCGGATGACTTCCGGGCGGTGGTGGCGCTGGCCTCGGCGGGCGTGGGGGTGGCCCTGGTGCCCCGCTCGGCGCTGCGCGGGATGGACCTCGGGGGCGTCGTGGTGCGGCCGGTCGACGGGGTCGCGCCCACCCGCCGGGTCTTCGCCGCGGTCCGGCGGGGCGCGGCGGAGCACCCGCTGTTCCGCCCGGTGCTGGCGGCCCTGCGCGCGACCGCGGCCGACCTGGGGTGAGCCGCCGGGGGCGGTGGGGCGGCGGCACCGGGCCGACGGCGTGCCGGGGCGTGTCGGCGGCCGTCAGGCGCCGGCGCCGCGCGGCGGGCGGCCGGTCCGGGTCCAGGTCGTCAGTTGACGGGCCGTCCAGGTGTTGATGATCCGCTCGGTGGGGACGCCGCACTCCTCGGCGCGGGCGCAGCCGTAGATCTGCCAGTCCAACTGGCCGGGTGCGTGCGCGTCGCTGTCGACGGCGAAGAAGGTGCCGGCGTCCAGGGCCTGGCGCAGCAGGCGGCGCGGCGGGTCGAGGCGGTCCGGGCGGCAGTTGATCTCCACCGCGGTGCGGTGCTCGGCGCACGCCGCGAAGACCTCCGCGGCGTCGAACTCCGACTCCGGGCGGAGCTTGCCGGTCAGTTGCCGCCCGGTGCAGTGGCCGAGCACGTCCACCAACGGGTTGCGGACCGCGGCCAGCATCCGCCGGGTCATCGGCCCGGCGTCCATCCGCAGTTTCGAGTGCACCGAGGCGACCACGACGTCGAGTTCGTCCAGCAGCTCCGGTTCCTGGTCGAGCGAGCCGTCGTCGAGGACGTCGCACTCGATCCCGGTCAGCAGCCGGAACGGCGCCAGCCGGGCGTTGACCTCGGCCACCACGGCCAGCTGGTTCCGCAGCCGCTCGGCGGTCAGTCCGCGGGCCACGGTGAGCCGGGGGGAGTGGTCGGTCAGCGCACACCAGGCGTGGCCGAGGTCGCGGGCGGTGCGGGCCATCTCCTCGACGGGGCTGCCGCCGTCCGACCAGTCCGAGTGCAGATGGCAGTCGCCGCGCAGGGCCCGGCGCAGAGCCCGACCGGCCTCTCCCTCGACCAGTGGGCCGCCGGCCTCCTCCTCCAGGCGCGCCAGATAGGCGGGCCGCTCCCCGGCGAGCGCCTCCTCGACGACCCGGCTCGTCTTGGGCCCCAGGCCCTTCAGCCGCCCCAGCGTTCCGTTGCCGGCCCGCTCGCGCAGGGCGCCCGCGGGCAGTGCGGTCAGCGCCGCCGCCGCGGTGCGGAACGCCTGCACCCGGTACGTCACCGCCCCCTGTCGCTCCAACAGGAACGCGATCCGCTCCAGCGCCGCTACGGGATCCACGTACCCACCGTGCACCGGGCGGGGGGCGCCTGCCACCGCGGCCGGCCCGGCGAACGGCGTCTACCGCAGTTATGCGAATATGTCCGTTCTCTGGATGCTCGATCCGTTTCCATCGGAATGACGGGGCGATAGCGGTGATGATTCCGGTCATTAGTGCCCCGGAAGTCGAGGGCAATCATGTTCGGTTAAAACCTGTGCAACATCCAGGTCGTGCGGCGGAAACGCGCAGCGGACTTCGCGTCGTCGCGGGGTGCTAGTCGCGTGCTAGTCGGGCGTTAAGTCGGGCCGCCTTCAGGAAATCTGCACACCGAATGCGCAGCCGGCACACGGGCCGCGGTTTCGTGCGTCCGCGGCGTCGCCCACCTCGGCGACTTGCTTCCGGAATGTCCCATTCCGCAGGGGCGGCAACGAGGGTCCGGCGGAAAGGAAACCGGAGAAGATGTGAAGATGCTTCGACCATGCCATGGACGCGCACACACGACCGGCTATTTCGCTGGGTGGATACGTCCGGATCGCCGCTCATCCGATTAGCAGCGCAACCCGCCTGCATGCTTTGATCCATCGCACTGCGGGAGTCACCGGGGTTTCCCGATTTCGGGACCCGGACTACCGTGGCCGCGGCCGGGCCACCCACCGGACGACCCGTACGCGGCTTTTTCTTGATATTGATCCGAAGGGAAACATCATGAACAACGCCCAGGTGCAGACCCAGGAAATCTCCGACGCCGACCTGGACAACGTGTCCGGTGGCCTCGTCGGCGGTGTCGTGAACACCGTCACCACCACCGTCGGCTCCGTCGCCCCGGTCACCGGTGTCCTCAACACCGCCACCGGCCTCGTCCAGCAGACCACCGGCCTGGACGTCCAGGGCGTCGCGGGTAACCTGACCGCCGGTCTCTGACCCAGAGCCGACCCTGCGCCGCCACGCGGCACAGCCGGCATCCAACGGTCGCGACGGCAATCGGCGCCCCCTCCCTGCCGATCTGCCGTGTCGAGTGCCCCGGACAACCCGGTTCCGACCGGGTCCCGGGGCACCCGGCTGTTCGTGACCGGAAGCCGCCGGAGTGGGAACCGTGCGCCCCCGGCGCACGTCTGTACCCCCGTACCAGCCGCTGCAGTTGAGGGAAGAGTGTCGTGCAGTTCCGTCAACAGGCCCTTTCCAAGCTGCAATCGCCGGAGGAACTGGACCTGCCGGTGCGCTTCGCCCGCCCGCAGGGCTGGCTGGTGCTGACCGTCACCGTCCTCGTCATGGTCGCCGCCGCCGTCTGGGCGGTCACCGGCACCGTCACCGCCAGCGTCAGCGCCCCCGGCATCCTCACCCACGGCCACGGCAGCTACGTGCTGCAGAGCCCGGTCGCCGGGCAGGTGACCGAGGTCCTCGCCGAGGAGGGCAAACAGGTCGCCGCCGGCGCGCCACTGGTGCGGATGCGCACCGCTCAGGGCACCACCACCGTCGTCCGGGCGCTCGCGGCCGGCCGGTTGACCAACCTGGACGCCACCATCGGCGCGGTCGTCACCACCGGCGCCGACCTCGCCTCGGTGGAGCGCACCACCGGCGCCCGCGACCCGCTCACCGCCACCCTCTACGTCCCGGCCGAGAACGCCGCCACCCTGCCGGTCGGCGCCGCCGTCGACCTCACCGTGGCCGCCGCCCCCACCCAGCGGTTCGGGGTGCTGCGCGGCCACGTCGCGGCCGTCGGCCGGGCCACCCAGAGCCGCCAGCGGATCTCCGCCTTCCTCGGCAGCGCCCAACTCGGCGAGCAGTTCTCCCGCGCCGGCCAGCCGGTCGCGGTGCTGGTCCGGCTCGACCCCGCGCGCACCGCCTCCGGCTACGCCTGGTCCACCTCCGACGGGCCGCCGTTCGCACTCGACTCGATGACCCAGGCCACCGCCGCCGTCCACCTGGCCGCGCAGCACCCGATCGATTGGCTGCTCTCGTGACCGCCCCCGACGCCTCCGCCGCGCCCCCGCAGCACCTCCCGCCCGCCGGCCGCGGCCGCCACCGGCCCGAGGGCGCCCCGCCCGCCCGTCGCCGCAGACCGCCGGCCGCCGCCCCCAAGGCGAAGAAGGCCGTGCGCACCCCCACGGTGCTCCAGATGGAGGCGGTGGAGTGCGGCGCCGCCTCCCTGGCGATGGTCCTGGCCCACTACGGACGGCACGTTCCGCTGGAGGAACTGCGGATCGCCTGCGGCGTCTCCCGTGACGGCTCCCGCGCCAGCAACCTCCTCAAGGCCGCCCGCAGTTACGGCCTGTCGGCCAAGGGCATGCAGATGGAACCCGCCGCCCTCGCCGACGTCGCGGCACCGGCCATCCTCTTCTGGGAGTTCAACCACTACGTCGTCTACGACGGCCCGGGCCGCCGCCTCGGCCGCCGCGGCGTGCACGTCAACGACCCCGACAAGGGCCGCCGCTTCGTGCCGGTGGAGGACTTCGACACCAGCTTCACCGGCGTGGTGCTGGTCTTCGAGCCCACCGAGGCGTTCCGCAAGGGCGGTCGCCGCCCCAGCGTGCTCAGCGCCCTCCCGGCCCGGCTGCGCGGCACCACCGGGACCCTGCTGGCGGCGCTGCTCGCCAGTCTGCTGCTGGTCGGCGTCGGCGCCGCGCTGCCCGCGCTCAGCCGCACGTACATCGACATGTTCCTGATCGGCAACCAGACCTCGCTGCTGGGGCCGCTGTTCGCCGCGATGACCGCGATGGTGGTGCTCACCGCCGTCCTGACCGGCCTCCAACAGGCCAACCTGCTCCGCGGCCGGATCATCTCCTCCACCCTCAGCAGCGCCCGCTTCCTGCGCCACCTGCTGCGCCTACCGGTCACCTTCTTCGCCCAGCGCTCGCCCGCCGACCTCGTCCAGCGCCTGCAGTCCAACGACGCGGTCGCCGAGACCCTCGCCCGCGACCTGGCGGCGGCGGCCGTCGACGGCGTGGTCGTCGTCCTCTACGCCCTGCTGCTGTGGAGCTACGACCCCCAACTCACCGTCATCGGCGTGCTCATCGCGCTGCTCAACGTCGTCGCCATGCGGATCGTGGTCCGGTTGCGCGCCACCCACACCCAGAAGCTGCGCGCCGACACCGCCCGCCTGACCAACACCTCCTACACCGGCCTCCAGCTCATCGAGACGATGAAGGCCACCGGCGGCGAGAACGGCTACTTCCGCCGCTGGGCCGGGCAGCACGCGGCCACCCTGGAGGAGCAGCAGCGGCTCGGCGTCCCCAGCGCCTGGCTGGCGGTCGTCGCCCCCACCCTCGCCACCCTGAACAGCGCGCTGATCCTGTGGATCGGCGGCCTGCGCGCCGTCGAGGGCCACATCTCCATCGGCCTGCTGGTCGCCTTCCAGGCCCTGGTGACCCGCTTCACCGCGCCGATCACCCGGCTCAACGGCGTCGCCGGCCGGATCCAGGACTTCGCCGCCGACGTCGCCCGCCTCAAGGACGTCGAGAGCTTCCCCGCCGACGCCCACTACTCCCGCCCGGACGCGGACGCCGGCACCCGCCGCCTCAAGGGGCACGTCACCCTGGAGGACGTCACCTTCGGCTACAGCCCGCTCGACGCGCCGCTGCTGACCGGCTTCTCGCTGGCCGTCGGCCCCGGCCAGCAGGTCGCCCTGGTCGGCGGCTCGGGCAGCGGCAAGTCCACCGTCTCCCGACTGATCTCCGGCCTCTACGCCCCCTGGGAAGGCACCATCCGGATCGACGGACAGCGCCTCGCGGACATCCCGCGCAGCGCGCTGGCCGCCTCGGTCTCCTTCGTCGACCAGGACGTCTTCCTCTTCGAAGGCACCGTCCGGGACAACGTCGCGCTGTGGGACCCCTCCATCCCGGACGACGCGGTGATCGCCGCCCTCCAGGACGCCGCCCTCTACGACGACGTCATAGCCCGCCGCCCCGACGGCATCCACAGCCGCGTCGAGCAGGACGGCCGTAACTTCTCCGGCGGTCAGCGGCAGCGCCTGGAGATCGCCCGGGCGCTGGTCCGGCGCCCCAGCATCCTCGTCCTCGACGAGGTCACCAGCGCGCTGGACGCCGGGACCGAGGCGGTCATCATGGACAACCTGCGGCGCCGGGGCTGTGCCTGCGTCATCATCGCCCACCGGCTGAGCACCGTCCGCGACAGCGACGAGATCGTGGTCCTCGACCACGGTGCGATCGTCGAACGCGGCCGGCACGCGGAACTGGTCGCCGCCGGGGGCGCCTACGCCGAGCTGGTCAAGGAGCACTGACGTGGCATCCGTCCCCCCGCCGCCGGACGCGGCACCCGCCACGGAACCGGCCGCCGACGCGGTCACCCACGCCCTGGGCGGCCTCGGCACCCCCGTGGACCACACCGGCCTGCGCAACGTCCCCCTCGAAGGCCCGCACGTCCTGTGGCTGGTCACCGGCGGCACCCTCGACCTGTTCGCGGTCGACGCCACCCACGAGGGCCCCTGGCACTTCCTCGGCCGCCTCGAAGCCGGCACCCTGCTGCTCGGCCCCGTCGAAGGCGCCCAGCACACCCTCGTCGGCCGCCCGTCCCCACACTGCGGGCTGCGCCGGATCGCACTGCGGGAACTGCCCCACCCGGAGCACGGCGGCCACGTCGACCCCGGCGCGTACGGCTACGCCGACGCCCACGGGGCGCCGGCCGCCGGCCCCCTGGAGCACGCCTTCGCGCTCGGCACCGCACGCGGACTGGGCGTGCTGTTCGAGGCGCCGCTCGCGGGCCGGCCCACCGACGAGGCGGTCGCCGACGACGACGTGCTGTGGATGCCGGTACCGCCCGGCAGCGTCCAGTACGGCGCCTCCTACAGTGCCGAGGCCGCCGCCGACCTGCTCGTCGACGGCGCACTGTGGCAGCGGATGGTCAACCAGCAGTACCGGCTGCTGTCCGCCGTCGACCGCTGGATCGAGCAGCTCGAACGCGCCCACGAGGACCGCGCGGCGGCCGGCATCAAGGCCGGCGAGGTCGTTCGGGAACGCGCCGACCGGGCGCTGCTGGCCTCGATCGGCAAGGACCGCTCCGGACGCGCCGGCGCGGGCCGCGACCGGGCCGGCGACGACCTCACCTTCGCGGTCTGCCAACAGGTCGCCCGGGCCGCCGGCATCCCACTCACCGAGCCGCCCAAGGGCGCCGCCGCCGGCGACCGGATCAGCCCGGTCGAACGCATCGCTCTGGTCTCCCGTATCCGCACCCGCGCGATCCGCCTCGACGGCCCCTGGTGGCGTACCGACGTCGGGCCCCTGGTGGGCCATCGCGCGAAGTCCGGCGCGCCGGTGGCCCTGCTGTGGCGGCGCGGCCGCTACGAAGCGGTCAACCCGTCGTCCGGGCTGCGGATCCGGATCGGCAAGGACAACGCACAGGAGTTCGAACCGCGTGCGGTGATGTTCTACCGGCCGCTGCCGGACCGCCGGCTGACGCTGTGGCGGCTGATGCGCTTCAGCCTCCGGGGCAACCGCACGGACCTGCGTAACCTCGCCCTCAGCGGGCTGGTGACGGTCGCCCTCGGCGCCCTCGTGCCGATCGCCACCGGCAAGGTGCTCGGCGTCTTCGTGCCGGCCGCCGCCCGCGGCCCGATCGTCCAGGTCGCGCTCGCCGTGATGATCGCCGGTGTCGTCGCGGCGGCCTTCACGCTGCTGCAGAACCTCACCGTGCTGCGCATCGAGGGCCGCATCGAGAGCGTGCTGCAACCCGCCGTCTGGGACCGGCTGTTGCGCCTGCCCACCTCGTTCTTCGCCGCCCGCTCCACCGGTGAACTGGCCAGCGCCGCGATGGGGATCAGCGCCATCCGCCGGGTGCTGGCCGGGGTCGGACCGGTCGCCGTGCAGGCCGGCACGGTCGGCGCGGTCAACCTCGCGCTGCTGCTCTTCTACAGCGTCCCGCTGGCGCTCGCCGCGTTCGCCGTGCTGCTCGTCATCGGCGCGGTCTTCCTCGTCCTGGGCCTGTGGGAGCTGCGTTGGCAGCGCCGGCTGATCACGCTCGGCAACAAGCTCAACAACCAGGCGTTCCAGACCCTGCGTGGACTGCCCAAGCTGCGGGTCGCGGCGGCGGAGTCCTTCGCGTACGCGGCCTGGGCCCGGGAGTTCGCCCGCTCGCGGGAACTCCAGCAGCAGGCCGGCCGGATCAAGAACCTCACCACCGTCCTCAACGCCGTCTACCTCCCGCTCTGCTCCCTCGCGCTGTTCGTGCTGCTGGCCGGCCCGGCCCGCGGCACCCTGTCCGCCGGCGCCTTCCTTACCTTCAACACCTCGGTGACCATGCTGCTCACCTCGGTCACCCAGCTCACCGGCGCGTTCGTCTCGGCCGCCGCGGCGCTGCCGATGTTCGAGCAGATCAAGCCGGTGCTGGACGAGGCGCCCGAGGTCCGCGGCGGCAGTTCCCAACCCGGTGCGCTCGCCGGCGCCATCGAGGCCCGCAAGCTCTCCTTCCGCTACGGCGAGGACGGGCCGCTGGTCCTCGACGACGTCTCGTTCCAGGTGCGGCCCGGTGAGTTCGTGGCGATCGTGGGCCCGAGCGGCTGCGGCAAGTCGACCCTGCTGCGCCTGCTCATCGGCTTCGACCGGCCGACCACCGGCAGCGTCCTGTACGACGGCCAGGACCTCGCCGCGCTCGACCAGGCCGCCGTCCGCCGGCAGTGCGGGGTGGTCCTGCAGAACGCCCAGCCGCTCACCGGCTCGATCCTCGACTGCATCTGCGGCGCCGAGGCGTTCACTCAGGAAGAGGCGTGGGCGGCGGCCGAGATGGCCGGGTTGGCCGAGGACGTCAAGCGGATGCCGATGGGCCTGCACACCATGATCGCCGGCGGCGGTGCCATCTCCGGGGGCCAGCGGCAGCGGCTGATGATCGCCCAGGCACTGGTCCGGCGCCCCCGCATCCTCTTCTTCGACGAGGCCACCAGCGCCCTCGACAACGAGACCCAGCGGATCGTCATCGACAGCACCCGCGCGCTCAGCGCCAGCCGGGTGGTCATCGCGCACCGCCTCTCCACGGTGCTGGACGCCGACCGGGTCGTGGTCATGGACGAGGGCCGGATCGTCGAACAGGGCGCCCCGGCCGCCCTCCTCGCCGACACCGGCGGCCGGCTGCACGACCTGGTCCGCCGTCAGATGGCCTGACCGGGTCCCGCTCGCCGGACCGGCCATTGTCGAAATCCACCGATTCGCCGCATATCGTGCGAGGCACTGGAGAGCGGCGGATGGAGAGAAGATGCCCACGGTCAAGCACCTGTTCGATGCGATGCCGCCGGACCGGCGCCGACGACTGACCGAACTCGCCCGCGAGGTGGCGCTGCCCCGCGCCACCCGGCTGTTCGAGGAGGGCCGCCGGGCCGACCGGTTCTGGATCCTCCGCACCGGCCGGGTCACGCTCGACCAGCGGGTCCCCGGCCGCCAGGCGGCGGTCGTCGAAACCCTTGGCCGGGACGAAGTCCTCGGCTGGTCCTGGCTGTTCCCGCCCTACCTCTGGCACTTCGGCGCGGAGACCGTCGGCCCCGTGGAGGCGCTCGAATTCGACGCCTCCCTCGTCCGCGCCCTGTGCGAGGACGACCCCATCCTGGGTCGCGCCGTCTACCGCTACGTCGCCGAGACCGTCGCCGAACGCCTACAGGGCACCCGCACCCGCCTGCTCGACCTCTACGGCCCCCAAGGCAGCAGCGCCGGGCCCTGAGCGGCGTGCGGCCGGTTCCCGGGACGACCTGCGGACCTCCCGGGAACCGGATGCGGTGCCCGCCCGACTACCTGTGCCGGGCCACGAGGGTGGCCCGCGCCCGGCGAACCCGCCGGAGCGGCACAGCGGTAGGGGAGTAGGCCCATGCGCCCAGGGAAATGGTGCGGACTCGCGGCGGTCGTCGCACTGACCGCCACGGCGTGCGGTGGAGGCGGCGGCGAACGCGGTGCGGGGGCGGACGGCGCCCCGCCGGACCGTGCCGGCTTCCCGGTGAAGGTGGCCGACTGCAAGGGCACCGAGACCACCTTCACCGGCCCGCCCCGGAAGATCGTCACCAGTAACGCCGCCGCCCTGGAGATGCTGCTGCGGCTCGGCGCCGGCGACCGCGTCATCGGCACCGGCTTCCCGCCCGGCAAGGGGACCCTGCCCGGCGACCTGGGGGCCCGGGCCGCCGCGGTGCCGGTGCTCGGCACGGCCGTCATCCCGAAGGAGAAACTGCTCGGATCGGGCGCCGACCTCTACATCGACTCCTTCGCCGCCATGGGTGGCATGGGCGGGGCGGGCGACGCCCCGAGCGAGGCGGAGTTCGCGGCGGCCGGCATCCGCCACGTCTACCTGGCCTCCACCGCCTGCGCCTCGACGGCCGCGGGGCCGCAGCGCGACCTGACCGGCGTCGAGGGCGACCTCACCCGACTGGGCGCCGTCACCGGCACCGCCGCCCGGGCCCGCGCACTGGTGGCCGGGATGCGGGCCAAGGTCGACGCCGTGCACAAGGCGCTCGCGGACGTCCCCGCCGGCCAGCGGCCTCGTTACTTCTTCTTCGACTTCGACGCCGGAACCAAGCAGCCGATGGCGCTCTGCGGGAAGCAGGTCGCCAACGCGGTGATCACCCAGGCCGGCGCCCGCAACGTCTTCGCCGACTGCGACGGCGACTTCAAGCCGGTCTCCTGGGAGGACGTGGTCGCCAAGAACCCCGACTGGATCCAACTCGGCGTCCGCGACCGCGGCTCCGCGGCGGCCAACGCGGAGGCGTTCGACCAGGCGGCCCGGTTCCTGAAGACCTTCCCCGCCACCAAGGGCCTGGCGGCCGTCCGCAACGACAAGTTCCTGCGGATCGGCTCGGAGCCCACCACCCTCCCCGGCACCCGCACCGCGGACACCGTCGAGCAGATCGCGCACACCCTGTACCCGACGCGCTTCCCGGCGGCCCGCTAGTGGGGCCACGGGCACACTCCCCCCGCACCGGACCGCTGGCTCTCCTCCTCGCCGTCGCCCTGATCGCGGCGCTGACCACCGCGGTGTCCGTGGGCGCCACGGACATCGCGCCCGGACACGTCTGGTCCGTGGTCCTGCGCCGACTCCAAGGGGCCCCGCCCCGGCCCGGCACCGACGAGCTGATCGTGTGGCAACTGCGCGTGCCCAGGGCCCTGTTGGCGGCCTGCGTCGGCGCCGGCCTGGGCCTGGTCGGCACTGCCACCCAGGCGCTGGTGCGCAATCCGCTCGCCGACCCGTACCTGCTCGGCATCTCCAACGGCGCCTCGCTCGGCGCGGTCGCCGCGATCGTGCTGGGCGCCGGCGCGGGGGGCGCACTGGGCCTCGGGATGTCGGCGGCCGCCTTCGCCGGGGCGCTCGCCGCCTTCGCCCTGGTGTGGGCGATGGCGCGGCGCGGCGGCGGGTTCTCGCCGCTGCGGCTGGTGCTGGCCGGCGTCGGCATCGGCCAGTTCCTGTCCGGCTTCACCAGTTACCTCGTCCTCCAGGCCGGCGACGAACAGCAGACCCGCGGCGTGCTGTTCTGGCTGATGGGAAGCCTCAGCGGGGCCACCTGGGGCGCGCTGTGGCTGCCGGCCCTCGCGGTCGCGGTCGGGCTGCTGGCGCTCCAGGCCCGCGCCCGGGCGATGAACGCCCTGCTGATGGGGGACGAGACGGCGGCCGGGCTCGGCGTCGACGTGACCCGGCTGCGGCGGGAACTCTTCGTCGTGACGAGCCTGTTGACGGGCGTCCTCGTCGCGGTCTCCGGGGCCGTCGCCTTCGTCGGCCTGATGGTGCCGCACCTGTGCCGCCTCGTCGTCGGCGGCGACCACCGCCGCCTGCTCCCGACGGCCGCGCTCACCGGGGCGTTGCTCCTGGTGGTGGTCGACGTGGTGTGCCGCACGGCGATGGACGGCCAGGAACTCCCCGTGGGTGTCGTGACGGCCGTGATCGGAGCCCCGGCCCTGCTGTTCGTCCTGGACCGGCGGCTGGAGGCGGAGCGATGAGGATCGACATCGAGGAGCTGCGGGTCAGCTACGCGGGCCGGGACGTGGTCGCCGGGGTCCACCTCATGGCCGCGGCCGGGGAGATCGTGGGGCTGGTCGGCCCCAACGGCAGCGGCAAGTCCACCGTCCTGCGGACCGTCTACCGCCACCTGCGGCCCACCGCGGGCCGGGTCCTGCTGGACGGGACCGACCTGCGCACCCTGTCCCCGGGGCGGACCGCCCGGCACGTCGCGGCGCTGCCGCAGGAGCGGGCCGCGGACTTCGAACTGACCGTCCACGAGGTGGTGGCGATGGGCCGGACGCCCTACAAACGGGCATTCGCCGGCGAGGACCGCACCGACCGGGAGGCGGTGGCCGGGGCGCTCGCCGCCGTCGGCATGGCCGGCCGGGGCGCCCTCCGCTTCTCCACCCTCTCCGGTGGTGAGCGGCAACGCGTCCTGCTGGCCCGGGCGTTCGCCCAGGACCCCGACGTGCTGGTGTTGGACGAGCCCACCAACCACCTCGACGTCCGCCACCAGGTCGAGCTGCTCGCCCTGCTCCGGGACCGGGCCCGGACCACCGTGATCTCGCTGCACGACCTGAACGCCGCGGCGTCGCTCTGCGACCGGCTGCACGTCCTGCACGCCGGTCGCCTGGTGGCCTCCGGTCCGCCCCGTGCGGTGCTGACGCCCGAGCTGCTGGCGGAGGTGTTCGGCGTGCGCGCCGCGGTCACCGAACACCCGTTGACCGGCGACCCGTTGATCGCCTTCGACCACCGGTGGGCCCCGGACCGGCCGCCGGCGCGGGACCGTTCGTAGGAGCCGCCGCCCGCCGACCGGGCCCGCGTCCGGAGGTCACCGCGGACCTCCGGACGCGGGCCCGGTGCCGTTCACCCCGCGGTCGGGCCGGTCGCGAAGTGACTGGGGCGCCCGCCGCGCAACACCAGGCGACCCCGCTGCTCGGCGTCCGCCCGGCGAAGCAACTCCCGCCGCCCGTCGGCGTGTTCCAGCACGCAGGCGTGCCAGGGCGTCAGCCATGCGTCCGGTGCGGCCAGCAACCGGATGCCGAACTTCGCCGCCCCCCTCGGCTGCGGATGGATGGACAGCCGCACCGCCCCCGGATGGTGGCCGGCGATCAGCTCGCCCCAGGCACGGCTCCGCCGGATCACGCCGTAGGCGCGCGCCCGGCACTCGCGCTGGAGCGCCGAACGGGTGCCGGGGTACGTCGCCTGGTCGGTGTCCTCGAAGAGGAACCGGGTGATCCCCTGGTACAGCCGCCGGGCCGTCTCGTCGGCCCGCGTCTCGGCCCGCAGCGTCGCGAGCGCCGGCGCGTGCTCGGCCTCGATCCGGGCCCGCTTCTCGTCGTACGACAGGTCCCCGTACGCCGCGCGCAGGTCGAAGACGCCCAGCCGGGTCGCGAGCCCCTCGTCGTGGACCAGTGCCCGCAGCGCGTCCCCGTAGGCGTCGATGGTGGCGTCCGGCACCCGGATGAGGTCGCTGAAGACGTGCCCGTCCGAGCAGATCAGCATCCGCGCACCGGGCGGGTACACCGCCGCGATGCGGGCGCACAGCCGGTCCAGGAAGCGCAGCGAGAGCCGCTCGCCCTCGTCGGGCAGCGGGCCGAGCACCTTCGCGGGGTTGGGCGACTTGCAGGGGAAGCCGGGCAGGGTGAACAGGACCGGGCGGCCCGCCGCGACCCAGTGGGCCAGCTGCCGCAGCTGGTGGGGGAAGGCGTCCGGGGCGTCCTCGTGGGGGTCGTCCAGGGTGCGGCGGTAGGGGAGCAGGACGCGGAGGATCTCCGCGCAGGTGCGGCGGGTCGACGGGGCCAGGGCGGGGGCGTCGCCGCCGGCGGGGAGGTCCGGGGTGGCGTGCGGGGTCAGCATGCCGCGGCCGGTGCGTCGGGCGCGTCCGCGGCGGGCGCGGGGCGGGCCGCGGTCATCGGGCAGCCGGCGGCCGGCGGATCGTACGTCACCGGGAGGCGGTCCACGCCACGGGCCAACACCGCCCCTATCCACCCGAGTTCGTCGTCCGGGACGGCCGGTCTCAGGCCGGGCAGGCGCCGCACCAGGGTGCCGAGCGCGATCTGCAGTTCGGCGCGGGCCAGGGCCGCCCCGGGGCAGAAGTGGATGCCGTGGCCGAAGGCGAGGTGCGGGTTGGGCGAGCGGTCGAAGTCGAGGGCGTCGGCGTCCGTGAAGCGCCGGGGGTCGCGGTTGGCCGCGCACAGCGACACGATCACCGAGTCGCCGGCCGGAATCCGGGTTCCGTGCAGCTCGCCGTCCTCGGCGAGGAACCGCCAGGTCGTCAGCTCGAACGCGGCGTCGTACCGGAGCAGTTCCTCGACGGCGCGGGGCAGCAGCTCCGGGCGGGCGGCGAGCGCGGCGAGGTGCTCGGGGTGGCGCAGCAGGGCGACCAGGGCCGTGCTGATCTGGTTGGTGACCGGCTCCTGCCCCGCGACCAGCAACTGGAAGATCATCGAGTCCAGTTCCTCCGGGGTCAGCTCGCCCGCGTCGCGCGCGAGCACCAACCGGGACAGCAGGTCCGACTGCGCCGCCCGTCGTTTGTGCACGACCAGGTCGGCGATGTACTGCTGGAGCCCGCGCAGCCGGGCCTCGTAGGCGGGGCGGCCCGGGTCCGTCGGTCCGACGGGCTGCACCACCTTCCCCCAGTCACGGTCGAAGCGCGCCGCGAACTCCGCCGGCAGGCCGATCGCTTCGGCCAGCACCCGGAACGGGAAGTGCGCGGCGAACTGGGCCACGAGGTCCGCCCCGCCGGCGGCGAACCGGTCCAGCAGCGCGTCCGCGATCTGCTGGAAACGGGGCCGGAGCGCCTCGACCCGCTGCGGGGCGAAGGCGTCGGTCACCATCCGGCGCATCGCGGTGTGCCGCGGCGGATCCTGGTGGAGCAGGTGCACCTGGAGCTGGGAGTGCTGCGGCTCGGGCATGATCGAGGCGCGCGCCCGCCACGCCGCGTTGCCGCGCGAGTGGTGCTTGCCCAGGCGCGGGTCGGTGAGCGCCTGTTGGGCCGCGTCGTAGCCGGTGACGAGCCAGGCGCACACCCCGCTGGGGAAGCGGACGCGGTGCACGGGACCGCGGTCCCGCAATCGGGCGTAGAGGGGGTAGGGGTCGCGTTTGTAGTCGGCGCCGTACAGCGGAACGGGGTCCGGGGCGTCCGCCGGGGCGGTGGCGTCCGGGGTGTGCGGGGTGGTGGGGCGCATGGGTCTCCTCCGTGCGGGGTGGGTGGTCTGTCTGGTCCGGGGCGGATGGCGGATGGCGGGCGGCGGGTGGCCCGGTGCGGGCGGGCGGCTCACACGGTGATCTCCGGTCGGTACCGGTCGAGCCACAGCGCGAGGTCCACCACCCGCTCCAGCCGCAGCCGGTGGCCCCACTCCAGCCGCTCCGGGTCGGTGGCCAGACCGGCCGCGACGACCCGCGCGTCGACCAGGTCGCGCACCCGCCCGCCGTCGGCGTCCAGTGCCTGGCGCGCGAGGTGCTGGAGTCCGCGGTTGTAGTCGGGGTGGTGGGTGGCCGGGTAGTGGTTCTTGGCCCGCCACCGCACCGACTGCGGGGCGAGCCCGGCACCGGCGGCGCGCAGCAGGCTCTTCTCCCGCCCGTCGTGCCGGTGCATCTCCCAGGGCGCGTTGACGGCGTACTCGACCAGCCGGTGGTCGCAGTACGGCACCCGCACCTCCAGGCCCTGCGCCATGCTGAGCCGGTCCTTGCGGTGCAGCAGCTGCCGCAACCAGCGGGTCAGCGACAGGTGTTGCAGCTCGCGGTGGCGGCGCTGCGCCGCGTCCTCCCCGTCGAGGTGCGGGACGGCGGCCAGCGCGGTGCGGTAGGTGTCGCGCTGGAACTCGCCGATGCGCAACGTCGCCGCCAGGTCGGGGTGGAGCGGCACGGCCGCCTCGTCGCGGGTGACCCGCAGCCACGGGAACGTCGCCGCGGCCCGCGCCGCGGGGTCGTGGAACCACGGGTAGCCGCCGAACACCTCGTCCGCGGCCTCGCCGGAGACCGCCACCGTCGAGTGCTCCCGGATCCGGCCGAACAGCAGGTAGAGCGAGGTGTCCATGTCGCCGACGCCGATCGGCGAGTCGCGGGCCGCGACCACGGCCGCGCGGTGCTCGGGGTCCAGCAGCGTCTTCGGGTCCAGGACGACGGTGTCGTGCGCGGTGCCGATGAACGCGCCCGCCTCGACCGCGTACGGTGCGTCGTGGCCGGTCCTGAGCACGTCGCCGGTGAACCGTTCCGCCTGGTCGCTGTAGTCCACGGCGTACGAGCGGAGCCGGGCTCCGGGCCCCTCGCGGCGCCGGAGTTCGTCCGCGAGCAGCGCCGTCACCACGGTCGAGTCGAGCCCGCCGGAGAGCAGGCTGCACCGCGGCACGTCGGCCTCCCACTGGGACCGGACCGCGTGCTCAAGACGGTCGCGGACCCCGGCCGTGGTGGCGGCGAGGTCGGCGTCCTCATGGGGGCGCGCGGTGAGCTGCCAGTAGAGCCGCTCGGTCAGTCCGTCCCGGTCGAAGACCAGCAGCCCGCCGGGCGGCACCTCCCGCACGCCCGCCCACAGCGTCGCCCCGGTCCCGAACACCAGGCCGTACGCCTCCCGGAGGCCCTGCGCATCGACCCGCGGCGCGCAGTCGGGGTGGGCGAACAGGGCCTTGGGCTCGGAGCCGAAGACCAGCCCGCCGTCCGGGGTGCGCGCGTAGTACAGCGGTTTCACGCCCAGCCGGTCGCGCACCAGCAGCAGCCGGCCGGCCGCCGCGTCCCACACGGCGAACGCGTACATGCCCTCCAGGCGCCCGGCGATCCCGGCGCCCCACTCCTGATAGCCGCGCAACACCACCTCGGTGTCGCTGCGGGTGGTGAACTCCCGCCCGCGGGCGCGTAGTTCGGTGCGCAGTGCGTGGTGGTTGTAGACCTCGCCGCTGTAGCTGAGGACGACCCCGGCGGGGGCCGGGCCGCCGCCGGCCAGTGGTGCGCCCGGGGCGTCCGGGGCGTCGGCGGTCATCGGCTGCGCTCCGCCCGCGAGGTCCAGTACCGCGAGCCGACGATGGCCGAGCGCCGCGTGCGGGCCGTGCCAGACACCGTGGCCGTCGGGCCCGCGGGGGGCGAGGGTCGCGGTCATCCGCTCGACGACGTCGGGGCGTCGACCGGGGTCGGTGCCGAACGAGATCCAGCCGGTGATGCCACACATGGCACTGCCTTTCGGGAGGGGACGGGGAGGGGCGTGGGGGAGGGGAGGGGCCGGTGGGGCGCGGCGGTCACGGTGGGGGAACGGGGGCGTGGCGGATCGCCGTCGCCCCGTCCGGAGCCGGGCGTCGGGCCAGCAGCAGCGTCGCCAGGAGCGCCGCCGCGGTGGCCAGCACCGGCCCGGTGCGCGGGTCGCCCAGGCCGGCCAGGGCGGTGGCCGCCGCCGGGCCCAGCGTGAAGCCGGCGCTCCGGGCGAGTTGCACGGTCGAACCAGCGGTGGCCATCCGCGCCGGCCCCGCCGCGTCGAGCACCAGCAGTTGCACCGGACCGCCGTACAGCCCCATGCCGAGCCCCGCTACCGCCAGTCGCCACCCGACCTGGAACGGCGGCCAGGCACCGGCCGTGGCCAGCAGTCCGAAGCCCACGGCGACCAGCGCCGCGCCGACCACCGCCACCGGCCGGGCCCCGAGGCGGTCGGCGAGGCGGCCGCCCACCGGGCCCGCGACGGCCATCGCGGCGGGGAAGGCGAGCAGCGCCAACCCGGTGGCCGACGCCGAGACGCCTTCCGTGCGTTGGAGCTGCACGGCCAGCAGGAAGTGCACCGCGGCGAAGGCCGCGGCGAGGGCGAGCACCGCGGCGTGCGCCCCGCCGGTACGGGTCGACCGCAGCGTGCCGCGCACCTGCCGGCCGCCCGTGCCGCGTACCCACAGCACGCCCGGGACCAGCGCGAATGCGCACAGCACCGGGCCGCCCCACCCCTCGGGCAACAGCGTCAGGCCGAGCAGCAGCGCCCCGACGGCGGCACCGGCCAGTGCGGCGTCCCGGCACTCGGCACGGCCCGGCGCGGTCGGCCGGCCGCCGGGGGCGAGCCCGCGCCGCGCCAGCCACCAGGCGACCAGGCACAGCGGCAACTTCACCAACAGGACGGTCCGCCAGCCCCAGTGGTCCAGCAGCACCCCGCCCAGTGCGGGACCGGTGACCGCGCCGAGCGGACCGAGCGTGGCCGGCACGCTCATCGCCCGCCCGCGCCGCTCGGGGCGCACCGCCCGGACCGCCAGCAGCGGCATCAGCACGAACAGCACCGCGCCGCAGGCACCCTGGAGCAGCCGCGCGCCGAGCAGCACCGCCGCGACCGGCGCGGCGGCCGCCGCCGCACCGCACAGCCCGAAACCGGCCAGCGCGCCGAGCACCACCGGCCGCAGCGGCGCCCGGTCCAACCACCGCCCGGCCGGCAACAGCAGTGCCACGACCGGGAGTTGGTAGGCCAGCACCGCCCATTGCGCGACGGAGACCGGGACCGCGAAGCCGGCCGCGATGCCCGGCACCGCCACCGTCATCACACTCATGTCGAACATGGCCAGGAACGAACAGATCCCGGCGACGGCCACCAGCCCCCACCGTTCGTCGTGCCCTCCCACTCGGTCCCGTGGCATCGGGCCCCCCTCTCCTTGACACACGGCAGACACACGGCAGACACACCGCAGGCACCCCGCGCCGGTCCGGCACGGCGGTGTCTGAGAGGTCGGGCGCAGGGCCGTGCCAGTTCCCGGCGAAGCGGGGGAAATTCCCGCGCACCGGCGGCGCGGCGGGGCGAAGTGGGCGGCGGCCAAACCCAGTTAGTCGGCCCGGAGGCCCACCGGGTTCCGGCGCCCGGACGGGACGAACCTCACGCGCCGAACGGCCCCTGATCGGCCGTCCACCCCCACGCCCACCTGCCACGATGACGCGATGACCACCCCCGTGCTCTCCGCTCCACCACCCGACCGCGTCCGGCGCCCCGGGGCCGCGGACCGGCTCCTTCCGATCCGGCGCGTGCTGCCGGCGCGTTCGGTCCTGGGCTTCGTCGCGCTCCTGGCGCTGCTCTTCGCCCTGTCGTACGCCGTCGGCGGCGCCGTCGGGCCGGTCGCCCCCGGCCTGCATCCCGCCGACCGCCCGCGCAGCGGGACCCCCGACGCACCCGGCGGCGGTTCCGGCGGGATGCCCGGCATGGCGGGGATGAGCGCGCGGGGCGTGCCACCGGTGGTGCCGGCGACCGCGGTCAGCTCCGCCGCGGGTGGCCCCGGGGCCGTCGTCGCGACGCGGGGGGCACGGCGATGACCCGGCCCGAGCAGGCGCCCCGAGCCACCGCGGCCGGCACGGCGGGCGGGACGGAGGCCGTCGCGCCCGCCGCCGTCCCGCCCGCCGACCGCACCACCACGCTCGCCATCGGCGGCATGACCTGCGGTGCCTGCGTGGGCCGGGTCGAGCGCAAGCTGGGTCGGCTGACCGGCGTGACCGCCTCGGTGAACCTGGCCACCGCGCGGGCCCGGATCGTCCACCCCGCGGCGGTCTCCGTGACCGACCTCGTCGCCACGGTGGAGGCCGCCGGCTTCACCGCGCAGCTCCCCGAAGCGGCCCCCGCCGCCGCCCACCTGGACGAGGCCGGCCCGCCCGCCGCGGCCCGCGTCCCCGCCACCGATGCCGAAGGCCACGCCGACGGCCGGCGCGACGCCCACCCGCAGGACGGGGACGGAGACGGAGACGGCGCGGGCGCCGAGCGCCGCCGGCTGCTGTTGACCGCCGCGCTCGCCCTGCCCGTACTGGCCCTGTCGATGGTGCCCGGCTGGCAGTTCCGCAACTGGCAGTGGCTCTGCTTCGTGCTGACCGCCCCCGTGGCCGTATGGGGCGCGGCGCCCTTCCACGTCCGGGCGCTGCGCGGCCTGCGGCACGGCGCCGCGACCATGGACACCCTGGTGTCCCTGGGGGTCGCCGCGTCGTTCGGCTGGTCCACCTACGCGCTGTTCCTCGGCGGCGCCGGCGCGCCCGGCATGACGATGCCGTTCAGCCTGCTGCCCGCGGCCGGCGACGGCACCGCCCACCTCTACCTCGAAGCCGCCGTCGGCGTCCCGCTGTTCGTCCTGGCCGGGCGCCGGATGGAGGCCAGGGCCCGGCGCGGCACCGGCGCCGCGCTCCGCTCGCTCGCGGAACTCGCCGCCAAGGAGGTGTCGGTGCCCGGGCCGGACGGCGCCGAACGCCGCATCCCCATTGCCCGGTTGCGGGTCGGCGACCGGTTCCTGGTCCGGCCCGGCGAACGGGTCGCCACCGACGGCACCGTCCGCACCGGCAGCTCGGCCCTGGACCTCTCCCTGATCACCGGTGAGAGCCATCCCGTCGAGGTCGGCCCGGGGACGACGGTGGTCGGCGGCGCGGTCAACTCCGGCGGGCTGCTGGAGGTCCGGGCCGACGCGGTGGGCGGCGACACCCAACTCGCCCGGATCACCCGGCTCGTCGAGGACGCCCAGACCGGGAAGACGCGCGCCCAGCGGCTCGCGGACGCGGTGGCCGCGGTCTTCGTGCCGGCGGTGCTCACCATCGCGGTGACCGTCCTGGGGTTCTGGCTCGGCGCCGGGGCCGATCCGCAGGCCGCGGTCACCGCTGCGGTCGCCGTGCTCGTGGTGGCCTGCCCGTGCGCCCTCGGCCTGGCGACCCCGACCGCGCTGCTGGCCGCCACCGGCCGCGGCGCCCAACTCGGCATCCTGGTCAGCGGCCCGCAGGCACTGGAACGCCTGCGCCGCATCGACACCGTCGTCCTCGACAAGACCGGCACCCTCACCACCGGGCGGATGACCGTCCGCGACGTCACGCACCGGCCGGACGGCCGCGACCCGGACGAGGTGCTGCGGCTCGCCGCCACCGTGGAACAGTGCTCCGAGCACCCCGTGGCCCGCGCCGTCGTCGGCCACGTCCGGGACCACCGGCCCGCCGTCCGGCTCGAACCGGCCGCCGCGGTGCGGGACTTCACCGCCACCCCCGGCTTCGGGGTGTGCGGGGCGGTCGACGGGCGCATGGTGACCGTGGTCCGCCCGCCCGACGACCCCGACGGACTCCCGGCGCCGCTGCCGGAGGCGGTCCGCGCCGCCGGGGCCGCCGGCCGCACCGCGGTGCTGGTGACCGTCGACGGTGACCCGGAAGCCGTCCTCGCCCTCGGCGACGCGCTCCGTCCCGACGGCTACCGCGCCGTGGACCACCTGCGCCGCCTGGGCGTGCGACCGGTGCTGGCCACCGGCGACCGCGCGGCCACCGCCCGGGTCGTCGCCCGACAGCTCGCGATCACCGAGGTCCACGCCCAGGCCCTTCCGCACGACAAGGCCGCGCTGGTCACGACCCTTCAGGAACAGGGCGGCCGGGTCGCGGTGGTCGGCGACGGGGTCAACGACGCCGCGGCGCTGGCCCTCGCCGACCTCGGCATCGCCATGGGCGGCGGCACCGACGCGGCGATCGGCGCCGCCGATGTCACCCTCGTCCGCGAGGACCTCCAGGCCATCGCCGACGCGGTGCGGCTGGCCCGCCGCACGCTCGGCACCATCCGCGCCAACCTGTTCTGGGCCTTCGGCTACAACCTCGTCACCGTGCCGCTCGCCGCGGTCGGCCTGCTCAACCCGATGCTCGCGGCGGCCGCCATGTCCGCCAGTTCGCTGCTCGTCGTCGGCAACAGCCTGCGGCTGCGCGCCTGGCAGCCGCCGGGCGCCACCCGCGGGTCCGCCGCCGCAGCCCGCCGCCGCACCAACGGAACGTGGGAGTCCGTATGAACCGCGCACGTCTCGCCGCCGGCGCGGTGCCGCTCCTCACCTGCCTGGCGACCCTCGGCACGCTCACGGCCTGGACCGTCACCGGCAACGCGGGCACCCCCGCCCGGATCACCGCAACCGACGGTCGGGTCCTGATCCCCGCCGGTCACGACGCCACCGCCGCCTTCTTCACCCTCCGCAACTCCGGTACGGCCGACGACGTCCTCACCGGCGTCACCGGCCCGCCGGGTCACCGCGCGATGCTCAGCCGCGACGTCGCGGTTGGCCGCAACGCCCACTCGATGGCCATGGTCGCGGGCGTCACCGTGCCGGCCCGCGGCACGCTGACCATGTCGCCGACCACCCTCGACGTCATGGTCAGCCCCCCGCCCCGGCTGGCCCCCGGTGACCGCCTCACCTTCACCCTCCACTTCCGCGACGGCCCCGCGTTGACCGTCGAGGCCCGTGCGGTACGTCCCGGCCAGTAGGGGCCGGCGCACCCCGCTCCGCCGCCGGGGCCCCGGGCAGGTCACCGACCTGCCCGGGGCCCCGGCGGCCGTCGCGCCCGGCCGGTCAGGCCAGGGCGGCGGCGAGCCGACGCGGCTGCCGGTCAACCGGCCCCGGTCTGCGCTGCGTCGCGTCGCACGGGGCCGCGCCCGCCGCCCGCTGCCGGCCGACCCCGGCGGCGGGCACCGCGCCCGCGTCGCCGGCCCCGGACCCGGCCTCCGCCTCGGCCAGCAGGGCGATCAGCGTCTCCCGGGCCCGGGCCACCCGCGAACGCACCGTCCCCACCGGGCAGCCCATCACCCCGGCCGCCGCCGCGTACGGCAGTCCCAACAGCTGCGTCAGCACGAACGCCTCGCGCCGCTGCGCGCTCAACGCCGCCAACAACTCGGCCAGGGCGATGCCCTCGTCGAAGCCCGGCACCCCGCGCGGCTGGACCCGCTCGGCTGCAGACTGCCAGTCGTCGGTCGCCGACAGCCGCGGCCGCACCGCATGGGTGCGGATCCGGTCGGCCACCACCCGGCGGGCGATCGTCAGCAGCCAGGTCCGCGCCGACGACCGGCCCTCGAACCGCGGCAACCCGCGCAGCGCCCGCACGTAGGTGTCCTGCACCAGGTCGTCGGCGGCCTGCGCCTCCCCACTGAGGTGCGTCACGTACCGCCGGACGTCGAGCTGGGTGGCCCGCACGAACTGCTCGACGGCCCGTTCGTCGCCGTCCCGGGCGGCCAACGCCCAGCCGGTCACCGTCTCGTCGTCACGCATGCCGGAACCGCCCCTCGCCGGTACGGACCAATTCGGGGAGGATGGGGGCATGCTCTGCTCGCGCATCCGTACGGCACTCTCCGCCCGCCTCGACGGGGAGGCGCTGCCCGCGGGGGTCACCGCCCGCCGGCTCGACGACCACCTCGCGGGCTGTCGGGACTGCCGCCGATGGGACGCCCGCGCACGGGCGCTGACCGTCGTCCTGGGCGACGCCACCGCGCCCCCGCAGGTCGCGGCCGACGCCGACCCGGCGGCCGTCGAGGCACTGCTCGACCGCCTCCGGCCGGGACGACGGGCGGGCTGAGCGGCCGGGGCGCGCCGGGCGTCCGCCGCGGTCCGCCCGTTGACTGGGAAC
Source organism: Streptomyces lunalinharesii (assembly GCF_039532155.1). Taxonomy (NCBI): domain Bacteria; kingdom Bacillati; phylum Actinomycetota; class Actinomycetes; order Kitasatosporales; family Streptomycetaceae; genus Streptomyces; species Streptomyces lunalinharesii. The sequence goes on along the minus strand of NZ_BAAARK010000004.1, from coordinate 248,694 downwards.
GGACGCGGGCGGCGGTGCCACCGGCATCCGGACAGGATTCGTCATCTGGAGTCCTCTGGAGTCCTTCGCGTGATCCGGTCGCCGCGCGACGGCGCGGGCGACCGGTGACATCGGAGCCGGGGCGCCGGGCACCAGGCCATGGCCCGCCCGCCGTCCTTCCGGCTCGGGAGTTCGACCGTGCTGTCAGCCGACAGCCGGTTCACGCGGGGGACCCCGCAAGGACATCGCATGGGCCAGCAGCAACTGGCGCACCGCGCACCGCGGCTCCTGCCGGGCGGGCCGCGCCACCGGGCGGCCGGCGGGCAGCACCGCCCGCAGCACCAGCAGCAGCGGCGCGAACAGCCGGGCGGACACGCTCCGCACGAGCCGGAACGCGGCCCGTTCGCCGCCCCACAGCCACCACGCGCTGAGCAGCGCCACCAACAGGTGCGCGGCGAGCATGCCGCCGGCGCTGCCGTGCATGCCCAGGTGCGACATGCCGGCGTGGGACATGTCCATCGACGCCGCGGGATCCATCGACCCCATCGAACCGCCGGCTCCCATGGCGGCCATGGGGTCCGTCGCACCGGCGGACCCGGTCGTGCCGAGGTGGCCCATGGGGGCCAGTGCCCGCGCCGCGTCGAGGTCGGCGGGGGACATCCCCTGGGCGCCGCAGAGCCAGGTGTTCGCCCACGCCCGGGTCAGGGATGCCCGGTCGGGGCCGGCCACCGCCTGCCCCAGGGAGAACGCGCTGTGCAGGGCGGCTTGGGCGCCGACGGTCAGCAGACCCACCACGACGGGACCGCGTTCGCGTCCGGCCAGGCACCAGGCACCGGCCGCCGTCGCCGCACCGGCGGCGAGCAGCATCCAGCCGGGCACCACGGCGTCCGACATCACCGCGTGCCCGAGCGCAGCCAGGAGCACGCAGACCACCGCGAACACCGCGGCGCGCAGCCCCCTGAGAACGTGCCCCGCATCCATGACAGGCACCATCGTCGCACCTCGCCCCCGGAACGGGACCGGGAGGGGCGCAAGTGGTGCACGACGGGGCACCGGCGTGCCTACTGGGCGGTGTCCTGCGGTCGCGCGGCCTCCGCCGCTTCCGCGGTCGTCTGGAGCGTCTTGAGCAACGCCCGCGGGTTGCCGCCCGGTTTGACCGCCGCCCCGATCCGCTGCCGCAGGGTGTCGCGGACCTTCGGCCAGGTGGCCCGCCCGACGGGATGGAACTCGGCCCGGGGCATCTGGTCGATGAACGGCCGCAGCGCCCGCCCGGCGGGTTGCGCCCGCAGCGCCTCGGAGCCCGAGACGGTGACCGGCAGCGTCCCCTGCCCCCGCGCGAACTGGGTGGTCGCCCGCTCGCTGTAGAGGAAGTTGAGGAACGCCGCGCACTCCCGGCGGTGGCCGTTCCGCTTGAACGCCATCAGCCAGTCGCTGAGCCCGACCGGCGGTGCCGCGCCGCCGTCCTTCATCGGGAAGTCGGCGTTGGCGTAGGCCACCTTGGCCTGGTCGGCCGCCTCGATGAGGACCGGATGGGCCAGCATCATCCCGACCTCGCCCTTCAGGAAGGCGGCGTAGGCGGGGGTGCGGCTGAACGTGGCCGGGTCGTGGCCGGCCAGCCCGGGGGCGACCAACTGCTCCTTGACCCAGAGGAGCGCCTCGGCGTTGGCCTCCTTGGTGAAGTCGTAGCCGGCCTGCCCGCCGTAGCCGCCGCCGGTGCCCAACATCCAGGCCAGCGCCTCGTCCTCGGCCGCCTCGGGGCCGAACTGCAGGCCGTAGGGGACGGCGACGCCCACCGCCTTGAGCGCCTGCGCGGCGGAGCGCAGTTCGGCCCAGGACGTCGGCGGTCCGCTCAGGCCCGCCCGGGCGAAGTGGCCGGTGTGGTAGAAGAGCCGCGGCGTGCTGGCGAGGAACGGAATGCCGTACTCGGTGAAGTTGATCTCGCCGGCCCGGGCGAAGGACGTGAGGAAGTCCGCCTGCGCCGAGAGGCTGAACAGGTCGTCGGCGCTGTAGAGCCGCCCGGCCTCGGCGTAGTCGGCGAAGACGTAGGACTGCGCGATGTCCGGTTCCCGGCCCGCCGCGGCCCGTTCGGCGAGCGTCCGGTCGATCTTCTCGATGGGGACGAGTTCCAGATCGATCCGGACGTCGGGGTGCTCCTTCTGGAACGCCGCGACGAACTCGTGCCACCGGTCCACGATCGGGGAGCCCACGGTCTTGCCGTAGCTCGCCGCCATCACCGTGATCCGGCCGGGTTCGCCGGACGCCGCACCGGACCCGCACCCGGCGAGCCCGAGCGCCGCCGCGCCCGTCATGCCGGCGGTACGCGAGAGAAAGACCCGTCGACGCACTGCTGCTGTCACCTCATACCTGCGTTGCGGAGCGTGGACCAGTCCACCGGACGCGTGGCGGCGCCCCCGTGGAGGCGGGCGGTGCCGGGGCCGGTGGACGGGCCCACCGTACGCGGTGGTTGACACATTGTGTCATGTGGACATTGTGTGACGGTCAGGCGCATCGGCTCCCGCACTCCCCGCCGGACCACGCCGCCGTCCCGTCCGCTACCGTCCTGCGCCATGACCGCATCCGCTCCGAACGCCCCGACCGAACCGGACTTCCTGCGCTCCACCCGGGCCGCCTACGACACCGTCGCCGTCGCCTACGAACGGCTGCTGCGGACGGCGCTCGCCGAGATGCCGATGGACCGGGCCCTGCTCGGCGCCTTCGCCGACCTGGTGCGGGCGGACGGCGCCGGCACCGTCGCCGACCTCGGGTGCGGTCCCGGTCGGATCACCGGTCACCTGCACGCCCTCGGGCTCGACGTCTTCGGGGTCGACCTGTCGCCCGAGATGGTGGCGGTGGCCCGCGCGACGCACCCGGAAATCCGGTTCGAGGAAGGGACGATGACGGGCCTGGAGCTGGCCGACGGGGGGCTCGCCGGCGTCGTCGCGTGGTACTCGATCATCCACACCCCGCCGGAGCTGCTGCCGGCCGTCTTCGACGAGTTCCACCGCGTCCTCGCCCCGGGCGGCCACCTGCTGCTCGCCTTCAAGGCCGGCGACGAGCTGCGGCACCTGGACCACGCCTACGGCCACGACCTCGCGTTGGACGTCTACTGGCTGACCCCGGAGCGGGTCGCCGACCTGACGGTCGGGGCCGGGTTCGCGGTCGGGACGCGGGTGCTGCGGGAGCCCGAGGGCCACGAGAACGGCCCGCAGGCCTACCTGCTGGCCCGCAAGCCGGCCGCCTAGCGACTGGCACGGGCGAGGGGCGCCGGGCGGCCCGCGGCGCCCGGCGCCCGCGAGCCGCTACCCGGCCGGGGTGCCGGTCAGGAACCCCCGGCCAGGCCCTCCCAGTGGTCGGCCAGGGACGTCAACAGGTCCATCACGTCGGCGCGTCGGTCGTCGTCGTACGGGGTCAGCAGGCGCGCGTCCAGCTGCCGGGCCCGGTCGTGGGCGCCGCGCAGCGTCCGCTCGCCCTCCGCGGTGAGGTACAGCAGTTTGCGCCGGCCGTCGGCGGTGTCGGTGCGGCGCACTATCAGGCCCCGGCTCTCCAGCCGACGGGCCACGTCCGCCATCGTCGAGGTGTCCAGCGCCACCGCCGAGGCCATCGACCGCTGATCCCGGCCCGGCGTCGCGTCCACCGCGGTCAGCACCGCGAACTGCGGCCCGGTGAGCGTCGGATCGACCGCGCGCACCCACACGGCCAGGTACGCCTGGTAGAGCCGGCGCACCTGATAGCCGGGGGCCGCCATCAAGGCGGGCGGAATCGTCACCCCGCACTCGGTGGTGCGGGGAGCTGGAGCCGCGGGGGAGCCGGGCGCGGTGGGTGTGGTCTCGTCAGCCATGGAGGCAACTCAATCACGGTGCGCCGCGCCGGTCCCACGGATGGTCATCATGTTCGCGCCAGCATGCGGCGCAGCGCCGCACGCAGCGCGTCAAGTGCCGCCGGCGGGTTGTCCCAGAAGAGCATGTGGCCGGCGTCCGGGACCGCGGTCACCGTCGCCGAGGGCAGCGCCGCCCGGGCCTGGGCCGCCCCCGCCGCCGTGACCACCGCACTCTGCGCGCCGTACAGCAGCGTCGTCGGGCCGGTGACCGCGGGCCACCAGGCGAAGAAGTCCTCGGACTCGAAACCGCGGTGGGTGGCGGCGATCGCCCGCCGGTCGCAACTGGACAGCCAGCGCGCCCGCAACTCCTGCTCGCGGCGCGGCCAGCGCGGCCACGACCGGGCCACCTCGTCGGCGTCGGTGCCGCGCTCGGCCTGCGCCAACTGCCCCAGGAACGCCGCCAACGCCGTCGGGTACGGGTCGCGGCCCGGCCCGCTCATCGGCGGATCGGCCAGTACGCTGCCGCCGAGCGCCACCGCGGAGCGCGCCGCGACCACCGCCGCGATCCGCGCCCCCATGGAGTGCCCGAAGAGCAGCGGCCGGGTCAGCCCGAGCCCCGCGATCACCGCCTCGGTGTCCTCGGCGTACGCCGCCAACCCGTAGCCGCACCCGTCGTCACCGCCGTCCTCCGGCTCCTCCTCGCTGCCGTCCGACAGTCCGCGCCCGCGCACGTCGACCACCAACGGCCGCACGAGATCGGTGAGTTCGCGGGCGACGAAGTCCATGGTGACGGCCGGACTGGTGATCCCGGGCAGGACGACCAGCGCGGGTCCGTCGCCGCCGTAGTCCAGCACGTGCAGCCGGGTGGCCCCCGAGCGGACCCACCGACTGGTGGCCGGCACGTCGGCCAGGTCCGCGAGGGCGGATTGCTGCACGCACCGGACGGGTGCGGCGGACCGGGGGGACTGCGACATGGTGACACCTTCCTGACGGGGCGAGGTGGGGGAGGGGGCGACGGGGCGGCGGGGGCACGGCGGCCCGGGGCAAGAGGTCACGAGGGCCGGGCGGGAGGCGACGGCGGGACCGGAGCGGTGGGACCGGAGCGGTGGGACCGGGCGGCCGGGGCCGGATTGGCTCAATCGCGTACCGATCCCGCCAGATAGCCGACGGCGTCGGCCAGCGCGACCACGTCGCCGTACTTGGCCTGGATGTCGAAGAGGGCCGCCGCGTGCGGGCCCGCCGCCCGGTCCCCGACGCACTCCCGCGGGACCAGCACCGGGAAGCCCGACTGCACCGCATCGACCGCCGTGGCCCGCACGCAGCCACTGGTGGTCGCGCCGCACACCACCGCGGTGTCGCAGCCCAGTGCGGTCAGGGTGGCCGCCAGCGAGGTGCCGAAGAAGGCCGACGCGCCCTTCTTGAGGACCAGCGCGTCGGACTCCCGCCGGGGCAACCGCGGATCGAGCGCGACCGCCTCGCTGCCCTCCAACAGCGCGCCCAACCCCGGCGCCTTGCGCAGCCAGGTGACGTGGCCGCCGGCCACCTCGGCGGGGGCGTAGGCGATCGCGGTGAACACCACCGGCACGTCCGCCGGCCGGGCCGCCTCGATCAGCCGCGCGGTGGCCGCGACGACGTCGCTCAGATCCGCCCCAGTGGGAAAGCGGTCCTCGGTGAACCCCCGGGTCAGGTCGACGACGACGAGCGCGGGCCGCCGCCCGCGGCGCACCGCGGCGCCGAACCCGGCCCGCTCGTAGGTGCGGTCGGTGGCCGCCCCGTAGTGGCTCATGCGCGCCCCCGCCGCAGCGTCGTGAGCTCCCGCCGCATGCCGGCCAACCGTCCCAGCAGCCAGCCCTGGCACGCCCCGACCGCGAACGCGGCGGCCAGCGGACCGTACTTGGCCAGCGCCGGCCCGACCGCCGGCCCGAGGAGGACCGACAGCCCGTCGAGGTCCTGTGGCGCGGCGGCCCCCGACGACCGGGGCACCCCCGCCGCAGCCGCCGCCGGAACGGCCGCCGGTGCCGCTGAAGGGGCGGGTGCGGGCGTCGGTGCCGCTGAAGGGGCGGGTGCGGGCGTCGGCGCGGTGGCGCCGTCGCGGTCGGCCGCCAGCAGCCCGCCCAGGTTCCGGGCGAACTGCTCCAGGATCCGCGTCGAGACGGTGCCGATCGCACCCTTGCCGAACTGCGCCAGCTTGCCGCGGATCACCAGGTCCGTGACCAGCTCCAACCGCGCCCCCTCCGGCGCCTCGGCGACGGTCAGCGTCACCTCCGCCTCCGCGTCGCCGTTGCCGTGCGCATCCGCCCCGCGGGCCTGCACCCGCAGCCGCCGCCGGTCGGCGTCGGCCTCCAGGAAGCGCACGGTGCCCGCGTAGGCGGCGGTGATCGGGCCGACCTTGATCCGGACCCGGCCCTGCCAGGCGTCGCCGTCGCGGCCGTCGAGCACCGCGCCCGGCATGCAGGACGCCACCCGCTCCACGTCGTTGACCAGCGCGAACACCGCGTCCGGCGGGGCCGGCACCGGCACCGTGTTGCTGAGCTGCATCACTTCTCCTTCCGGGGGGCCGACGCCGCGGCCCGTTCGGCGCGCCGGGCCGCGGCACAGTCCTCGATGGCCTCGACGAGCGGTTGGTATCCGGTGCACCGGCACAGGTTGGCGGCCACCACCTCGCGGATCTCCTCCGTGTCGGCGTCCGGCCGCTCGGCGAGAAACCCCTCGGCGAGCATCAGGAACCCGGGAGTGCAGAAGCCGCACTGCAGGGCGTGGTGGGCCCGGAACGCCCGTTGCAGGTCGCTCAGTTGGCTGCCCGCCGCGTCCGGCGGCCTGGCCGACAGCGATTCGACGGTGCGGATCCGCGCCCCCTCGGCCTGCGCGGCGAACATCAGGCAGGCCCGCACCGGCCGGTCGTCGAGCAGCACCGTGCAGGCTCCGCAGATGCCGTGCTCGCAGCCGACGTGGGTACCGGTCAGCCGCAGTTCGTGGCGGAGCACGTCCACCAACGTGCGCCGCGCTTCGGTGATCACCTCGTGCCGTTCGCCGTTCACATCCAGCACCATCAACTGCAGTTCCCGCTCCGCCGGCGGGGGGACGTCCACGGGCGCGGCGGTGTCCGGGGTGGCGGCGGGCGGCTGGGGGCGGTTCGTCATCGGGCGCTCTCCTGGTAGTGCCGGCGGTGCAGGGCGCGGTGCACCGTCTCCGGGGTGATCGGGATGTCGTCCAGCTCCACGCCGGTGGGGCGCAGGGCGTCGTTGACGGCGTTGAGCACGGCAGCGGGGGCGCCGATGGTGCCGCCCTCGCCCGCGCCCTTGGCGCCGGTCTCGGTGAACGCGCACGGCGTCTGGAGGTGGTGGATCGCCACGTCGGGGATCTCGTGCGCGGTGGGCACCCGGTAGTCCATGAAGCTGGTGGCCGACGGCTCGCCCTGGGCGTCGTAGGTCACCTGCTCGAACAGCGCCCCGGCGATGCCCTGGGCGATCCCGCCCCGGCACTGGCCCTCCACCACCTGCGGGTTGATCGCCACCCCGCAGTCCTCCACGCAGACGTAGCGCAGGATCTCCACCCGGCCGGTGTCCGCGTGGAGTTCGACGACGACGCCGTGCGTGGCGTTGGAGAACGTCCCGTCGTTGAAGACGTCGAAGGCGGCGGTGGCGGTGAGCCCCGGCTCGATGTCCTTGGGCAGCAGGTCGACCCGCAGGTAGGCGACCTCGGCCAGCTCGCGGTAGTCGAGCGCGGTGCCGGGCGCGCCCCGGCGCACCACCTCGCCGCGCCCGAGGACGGTCTCCTCCACGGGGACCTCCCAGCGGGCCGCCGCGATCGCCCGCAGCTTCTCGCCGAGCCGCCCGGCGGCCAGCCGGACGGCACTGCCGCCGACCGCGATCGACCGGCTGGCGAAGGTGCCCCATCCGTAGGCGACCCGGTCGGTGTCGCCCTGGTGGAGCCGCACCCGGTCCAGTTCCAGGCCCAGCCGCTCGGCGACGATCTGCGCCATGGTCGTCTCGTGGCTCTGCCCGTGGCTCATCGTCCCGGTGGTGACGGTCACCGCCCCGCTGGGGTCCATCCGCACCTCGGACAGGTCGAAGCCGGGCACGACCGCCATCTTCCGCTGGGCGAACGCGGCCGAGCCGTAGCCGGTGCGCTCGCTGAAGCAGGAGTAGCCGATGCCCAGGTGCCGGCCCGCGGCCCGGGCCGCGCGCTGCCGCTCGTACCAGCCCTCGGCGCGCAGCGTCCGCTCGCACAGGTCCAGTGACTCCCGGTAGGAGCCCGGGTCGTAGGTGATGCCGTTGACGCCGGTGTAGGGGAAGTCGGTGATCAGGTTGCGGCGGCGGATCTCCACCGGGTCGAGGTCCAGCTCCCGGGCCGCGCGCTCGAAGAGCCGCTCCACGACCATCACGTACTGCGGCCGGCTGACGCCCCGGTACGGCGCGGTCGGCGCCTTGTTGGTGGCGACGGCCCGGCCGCGCACCCGGTAGGCGGGCACCTTGTAGACGCCCGGCATCTCCGCCGCGGCCATCAGCGGTTCGATGCCGGCGGTGAACGGATAGCAGGAGTAGGCGCCCATGTCGCACACCACGTCCGCGTCGAGCGCCAGGATCCGGCCGGCCGCGTCGAAGGCGGCCCGCACGTCGTAGTGCTGCTCGCGGGCGAGGAACGACGCCGAGAGGGCGTCCTTGCGGTCCTCGATCCACTTCACCGGGCGGCGCAGTCGGAGCGCGGCCGCCGCCGCAGCGAGCTCCTCCCGCCCCACCACGCACTTCAGCCCGAAGCCGCCGCCCATGTCGGGCACCACCACCCGCACCGCCCGCTCGACCAGCCCCAGGCACCGCGAGGCCACCGTCCGCACCTGGTGCGGGACTTGGCTACAGGTGTGCAGGACCAACTGCTCCTCCCGGTCGTCCCAGTGCGCCAGGACGCCCCGGGTCTCCAGTGGCAGCGCGTTCTGCCGGCCGGTGCGGGCCTCGACCCGGACGACGCGGTCGGCGGCGGCGAAGACCTCGTCGATGCCTTCGGTGGCGAACAGCCGGACGTCGACCAGGGTGTTCCGGGCGGCCTCGGCGTGCAGCAGCGGCGCGCCGTCGGCCAGCGCCGCCGCCTCGTCCGTCACCGGCGGGTGGACGGCGTAGCCGACCCGGGCCGCCTCGACCCCGTCCTCGGCGGCGTAGGCGTCCCGTGCCACCACGATCGCCACCGGTTCGCCGACGTAGCGCACCCGGTCGCGGGCCAGCACCGGCATCGCGGTGGGCACGAACTCCTCGACAGGGCGCGCCAGTTGGGCGGTGATGTCGCCCAACCCGAGGTCGTCTGCGGTGTACGCGGCGACCACGCCCGGCACCGCGCGCACGCCGTCCAGATCGATCGCGGTGACCTCGCCGTGCGCGACCGTGCTGCGCACGAACTGCGCGTGCAGCGTGCCCGGCAGGGTGATGTCGTCGACGAACCGCCCGCGCCCGGTCAGCAACCGGGGGTCCTCCCGACGCGGCACGGACCGGCCGATCAACCTACCGCCGTCCTCGTATGCACCGTCCTCGCGTCCACCGTCCTCGATGCGCCTCATCGCGCCCCCGCCCCCTTCTGCTCCGTCGCTCCGTCCGCCTGGACACAGGCCCGTTCGACCAGGGCCCGGACGAGCTGCCGGCGGTAGGCCGCGCTGCCGCCGGCGTCGTCCGGGGGGTCGGCGGCCGCGGCGGCCGCGGCCGCACAGTCGGCGAACGACCCGCCGTCGGCCAGCACCGCCTCGGCCGCCGGCACCCGCACCGGCACCGGCGCCACCCCGCCCAGCCCTACCCGACCGCCGCGCACCCGGCCCCCCTCGACATCGAGGTCGACCACCGCCGACACCAGCGCGAAGTCCCCCTTGCGCGCCGCGAACTCGGTGAGCGCGGCGTGCGGCGCGGGCCGCGGGAAGACGACTTCGGTCAGCAGCTCGTCGGGCTCCAGGGCGCTGGTGTACGGACCCAGGAAGAACTCCCCCGCAGGGACGCGCCGTTGGCCGCCGGGCCCGCTGACGACGATCTCGGCGCCGAGGGTGACCGCGAGCAGGCACCACTCGGCCGTCGCGTCGGCGTGCGCGAGGCTGCCGCCGACCGTGCCGCGGGTCCGGATCGGCAGGTGGCCGATCCAGCCCATGGCCCGGCGCAGCACCGCGAACCCCGGTCCCAGCAGCGCGTCGGGGGCGGTCTCCACGGTGTGATGGGTCGTCAGGGCGCCGAGGTGCAGGGCACCGTCGGCGCCGGTCGTGAGGTGGTCGAGTTCGCGCAGGCCGCCGATGTCGACGAGGTGGTCGGGGCGGGCCAGCCGGAAGTTCATCATCGCGACCAGGCTCTGGCCGCCGGCGAGGACCTTGGCGTCCTCGCCCAGTTCGGCCAGGAGCCGGGTGGTGCCGTGGACGTCGCGGGCCCGGTGGTAGCGGAAAGGGGCGGGTTTCATGCGGATCCTGTTCGTGTCGTGCGGCCGTTCCCGGCGGGCGTGGTCAGGAGGGGCGCCGGCGGGGCGCGGTCAGGGCGGTGCCGGGCGGGTCCGCCGCACCGGTGGCGGTCGGCGCGGCGGAGCGGACCGCCGCGGTGCGGTCGGCTGCCGGCTCGTCGTCCAGCGCCCGGCCCTTGGTCTCGGGCGCGGCCACCGCGGTCCAGCCGACCGCGGCCAGCACCGCCAGCCCCAGCACGCCGAACGTCAGCGGCAGCCCCAGCACCGGCCACAGCACCGAGCCGAACAGCAGCGGCGCGAAGCCGGTGAGCACCCGGCTGACCGAGGAGGCCCAGCCGAAGCCACTGGCCCGCAGCCGGGTCGGGTACAGCTCGGCGACGTACGCGTACAGCGCCGGGATCGCCAACTGCATCAGGAAGCCGAACACCGCGAGGGCCGCCACCGCCGCCGCGGGCTCCCGGCGCACCAGCGCGAACAGCACCAGCGCCAGCGCGGCCAGCGGCGCCGACAGGCCGATCAGCCACTTGCGGCCGATCACGTCCACCAGCGCGGTGGACACCAGCACCCCGACGATGCCGACGCCGCTCATGACCGTGGTGCCCGTGAACGCGGCGGTGTTGCCCAGCCCCTGGTCCGTGAGGATCGACGGCAGCCAGCTCAACGCCGCGTAGTAGACCATCATCACGGCCGCGAACAGAAGCCAGGCGGCCGAGGTGATCCGCGGGCTGAACGCCCAGATCCGCACCAGCTGTTCGCCCACCGCCCGCGGCCCGCGCGCCCCGGACTCCACCACCGGTGCGGGGATCGCGTAGGGCTCGGGCGCCGCCCCGGTACGGGCCACCAGCGCGTCGATGACCGCCCGCGCCGCCGCCTCCCGGCCCTGCCTGGCGAGGTGCACCGGCGACTCCGGCACGCCCCGGCGGACGCAGAACAACAGCAGCGCCGGCACGCTCATCACCGCCAGCATCCACCGCCAGTTGTCCGCCGCCGGCAGCAGCCCCGTCGAGACCAGCCCGCACAGCGTCACCCCGATCGGCCACCAGGCGTCCAGCGCGGTCAGCACCCGCCCCCGGTACCGGCGCGGCGCGAACTCGCCGACCAGCGCGTAGTCCACCGGGATGCAGCCGCCGAGCCCCACCCCGGCGGCGAACCGCAGCACCAGGAACACCGGGTACGTCGGGGCGAAGGCGCCCAGTACCGAGAACGCCGCGAAGATCAACAGGGTGACGCTGAACGCCTTCTTCCGGCCGATCCGGTCCGCCACCGTGCCCCAGGCCACCGCACCCACGGCCATCCCCACCAGGTTGGCGGTGGCGACCAGCCCGCGGTCGGCCGGCGCCAGGTGGAAGTGCTCGCCCAGCAGCGGCATCAGGAAGCCGTTGAGGGCGATGTCGTACGCGTCGAAGAGGTAGCCGAGGCCACCGATGACGAAGACCTTGCCTTGGACCCCCCACTTCCAGGGGAGTTCCTGGACGATCTGATCGCCGGTTTTCACATGCGCTCCAGGTGGGTGTGCGGACCGGGCGCGGACGGCCGGCCCGCGCCCGTGCGGACACCGGGGAGGGGACCCGGGGGCGCCGGGGCGGGGACCCGGCGGGCCGGCAAAGGCGTCAGCGGGCGAACGGGTAGGAGAAGGCCACCTGGTCCGGGTCGTTGAGCGGGGTACCGCGCCACAGCCAGTCGTAGGACAGGTCCGACTCGCCGTCGAAGCGGCGCAGCTGCGCGTCCCGGGCCCGCTGCTCGGGACCGTCGGGGAAGTGGTAGAAGGTCTTGTTCTGCCACGACGCCTCCTGCACCATCCCGGCGTGCCTGGCCCGCCGGTCGACGTACCGGCGCAGCGCGTCCGGCACCCCCGGGAGGGTGACCGCCCCCAACTCCTCGGCCAGCACCGCGGCGTCCTCCATCGCCTGCGAGGCACCCTGCGCCTGGTAGGGGAGCATGGCGTGACAGGCGTCGCCGAGGAGTGCCACGTGCCCGTCGGTCCAGACGGGGTCGCGCCGCCGGTGGTACAGGGCGAAGCAACTGACGTTCTCCTTGGCCTTGGAGAGCATCGCCGCCACCCGGTCGTCCCAGCCGGGGAAGGCGTCCACCAGGTCCTGCGGGGAGGCGGCGACGGTCCACTTCTCGGCGACCTCCTCGGTGCACGGCACGCATGCCACCACATTGAGGTACGCGCCGCCCCGAATCAGGTAGTGGACGAGGTGCCGCTCCGGGCCGTACCAGATCGTGCTCTGGAAGCGGTCGACCAGCCACCGGGTGGCCGGGTCGGCGGCGATCAGCTCGCCGGGGATCAGCGCCCGGTAGGCCATCTCGCCGGAGAACAGCAGGGTGTCGGGGGCGCCCATCAGCTCCCGCACGCGCGAGCGGACGCCGTCGGCCCCGATCAGCACGTCCCCGGCGAACCGCCGCCCGTCGTCGGTGGTCACCACCGGCCGCTCGGGCCGGGTGCGGTCCAGCTCGACGACCCGGCTCGCGGTGTGGATCGCCACCGCCGGGCCCGGACCGGCCGGATCCAGACAGGCATCCATGATCACCCGGTGCAGATCGGCCCGGTGGTAGTGCCAGTACGGGGCGTTGAACCGGTCCTTGCAGTGCTGACCGAGCGGGGTGAGCGCCACGACGCTGCCGTCCTGCCAGCGCCGCCGCACCTGGTCGAGCGGTTCGGTGTGGATGGCTTCGAGCTGCCGGCGCAGGCCCAACCCGAGCAGCACCCGGCTGGCGTTGGGCGCGGTCTGGATGCCGGCACCGACCTCGCCGAGCTGCGGTGCCTGCTCCAGGACGGTGACCCGCAGACCGCGCTGGCGCAGGGCCAGCGCCGCGGTCAGGCCGCCGAGACCGCCGCCGGTGATCGTGACTTCGTAGGACTGACTGGGCGCCACTCTTCCTCCAAGGCGTGGTGCGCGCACGGCGGGACGGCGGATGCGGCCGGTCGGTCAGCCGCCGGCGGGTCCGAGGTCCACGGCGAGCCGGCCGTCGACCACGACCTCCGTGCCGTCGACCGTCACCGAGCAGCCGCGCATCGCGATGTCGAGGTGGGCGTAGGACTCGCGGCCCAGGACCGGGTGCGGGCCGGTCGACCACAGGAAGTTGCCGGCGAAGGCCCGGGCGTCCATGCCCATCAGCTCGTCCTTGCCGTACATCGCGGTGGCGAACCAGTCGGCGGTGCGCATCAGCCCCCACCCCATGTGCGACAGGCTGCGCGCCCAGGTGTCCCGGGAGTCCGCGAAGAACGTGGCGAGCAGGTCGGCCTCGGCGCCGCCGCTGACCTTCTCGATGTGCCCGTCGACGATCCGCAGCGTCACCGGCTCGCGCACGTACTCCTTGAACGGCAGCAGGATGTCGCCCGGCGCCAGCACGATCTGCCCGTCGGAGAGTTCCGGCCAGCACAGCACCATGGTGCTCGGCCAGTGGTCCCACCGGCCCGGATCGTCGGCGAAGCCGCACTGGAACTCCGGTCGGGAACCGTCGAGTTGGACGGTCAGGTCGGTGCCGGCGGCGGAGCGCACCCGCATCTGCGCCGACCGCTTCAGCAGCTCGACGCCGCGCAGCACCTCGGCCTTGTCCTCCTCCTTGGGCAGGTTGCGGATCAACACCTCGGGCGCGTCGCAGACGAAGAGGATCCGGGTGCCGGCGCGCAGGATCTCCTGCTGGACCGGGGCGTGGATGAAGCCCTCGCGGGTCAGGTCGACCACCAGGTCGGCCGACTTGAGCAGGGCCTGGGCGGTGGTGTCGTTGAGGACGGAGGTCAGGCCGGGGCCGGCGCCGGTGTGCGTGCTGGGCATCGGCGCGGGCGTCCCGCCGGGCACGGTGGCCGCGATGACGTGCGCACCGCACGCCTTGGCCGCGCCGAACGCCGCCGCGACGTAGTCGCCGCGGCTGTCCGGTTCGGCCAGCACCACGACGTGTTCGTCGGCGCGCAGCTTGCACAGGCGCAGTTGACGGGTGAAGACGTCGAGCAGATCGACGGACGAGAGGTCGAACACGAGGACCCTCCGGAGTACGAGTTCGGGGGCTGGGTGGTCGTTGACGCGTGCGTACCGGCGGGGGAGCGGCGTCGCCCCGGGTCCGGCGGGGCGCTGCCGGCCCGTCGCCTTGGGCCTTCGGGCATGCGCTGAACTGCGGAGATGCGAGGGTGCGGGGCATCCCGACAGAGATAATCCGAACACGTACGATCTCGGCTTGGCAAGGGGTGCGCGCCGAGTTGGCCCGCTCTGATCCTTGATTGACCGTCAGTACGCCCCTCCGGCCGGCCCGATGGACGCCCGGATGCCCGGACGCCCGGGCCCCGGGCAGCCGAACGCCCGGGCGCATGAAGCGGGGCACGACCCCCGGCCGCGCCCCGCCCCCCGTTCCCCTCTTCCCCGCCCCCTACGGCCGGGGCCCGATCACCCGTCCGGACGCGTCCCGCACGGTGATCGCCATCGCCGGACACACCTCGGCCGCGTCCAGCGCCCGCTCGTCCTCCGCGACCTCCTCCTTGACCGCCCGGGCGTGTGGCCCGTCCAGGATGAACAGGTCCGGCGCGATCGCCGGGCAGGAGCCCGAGGCGATGCACAGCCCCGGGTCGACCTCCACCTTCCACCCCACCGTGCTCACCACCCCACCGGCAGGACCCGCGGACCGCGCACCAGCATCTCGGTCTTCCACCCCACGTCCCCGGCCACGTGCAGCCCGGGGAACCGGGTGATCAGCGCCGAGAGCGCCTCCTGGAGCTCCAGTCGGGCCAGCGGGGCGCCCAGGCAGTGGTGCACGCCGTGCCCGAAGCCGAGGTGCTGGTTGCCGGTCCGTCGGAGGTCCAGCTTCCCCGGGCCGTCGAACCGCAGGGCGTCGCGGTTGGCCGCCCCCATGGCGACCAGCACCGGCTCGCCGGCCCGCACCAGCGTGCCGCCGACATCGATGTCCTCCGTGGCGTACCGCGGCTGACCGGCGCCGCTGCCCAGCGGGACGAAGCGCAGTAATTCCTCGACGGCGCCCCCGATCAGCTCGGGCTGCGCGCGCAGCACGGCCAGTTGGTCGGGGTGGTCCAGCAGCGCCAGGACGAAGTTGGGGATCTGGGTGGCGGTGGTCTCGTGGCCGGCGACCAGGATGCCCACGCACAGGTCGACCAGCTCCAGCTCCGTCAGCCGGTCGTTGACGTCCCGCGCGTCGATCAGCGCGGTCATCAGGTCGTCCTGCGGCTCCCGCCGGTGCTGCTCGATCAAGTTGCCCATGTAGGCGCGGAGTTCGTCGCGGTTGGCGTCGAACTCCTCGGCGGTCAGGGAACTCGTCGACAGCGCGGCGTCGCTCCAGAGCCGGAACTTCGGCCGGTCCTCGGTGGGCACGCCGAGCAGCCGGCAGATCACCGCGACCGGGATCGGCAGGGCGTACCGGTCGACGAGGTCGGCCGGCGGCCCGGCTTCCTCCAGGTCGTCCAGCAGCTCCCGGGTCAGCTCCTTCACCTGCGGCCGGAGCTTTTCGACCTGACGGACCGTGAACGCCTTCGCCACCAGGGTGCGCAACCGGGTGTGGTCCGGCGGATCCATGCTCAGGATGCCGCTGTTGCGGCTGCCCTCGGACTGCCGGGGCTCGTCGTGCCGGACGCCCTCGGCCCGGCTGAACCGCTGGTCGCCCAGGACGAACCTGGCCTCCGCGTACCGCGTGACGAGCCAGGCCGGCTCGCCGTACGTCATCTGGACCTTGAGCAGACCGGGGCGGTGGCGCGCCTTCTCGTACTCCGCCGAAAGATCAAGGCTCTCAGCGATGTTGAAGGGGTAGGAGAGGGGTGCTGTTTTGGCCGTGGTCACGGTGACCTCCTTGGTGTAAGCACCTGCTTACATACCGTAGGACGTGCGCTCTGGGTGGTCAACGATGGATTGTGGCCTTCGTCCTGACCGGCCGCGGCGGGCCACGACGATCATCGGACCGACGGGAAGGAGAGCGACGATGCCGGAGGCAACGAGGAGAGCGGTGGAGGTGGCCCCCTGTGGCAGCACCGCCGGCGAGCACCGCCGGGACGCCCAGGGCACCCGGCGCCTACTGCTGGACGCCGCCTCGCAACTCTTCGCCGAACGCGGCTACGAACGCGCCACGGTGCGCGACATCGCGTCCCGGGCCGGCGTCAACCAGGCCCTGCTGTTCCGCTACTTCGGTTCCAAGAAGGCCCTGTTCGGGGAGGTGATGGCGCGCGGCGGCCACGAACAGCTGCGCGCCACCCCGCCGGAGCGACTGTTCGAGGTGGCCCTGCGCGGCATGCTCGACGAGGGCGGTGGCCCCGGCGCCGACCGCTCCCTGGAGGTCTGCCTCCGCTCCATCGGCGGCAGCGACGAAATCGGCGAGGCGCTGCGGGGACTTGGCGACGAGTACGCCGACGTGCTGGCCACCCTCGCCCGGGCCGAGGACGGTGCGCTGCGCGGCGACCTGGCGCTGTCCTGGCTCCTGGGCATCGGCCTGATGCGGGTCGTGGTCGGCAAGGAGCCGTTGGCCAGCGCCGATCCGGACACCGTCTGCCGACTCGCGGGGGAGGCCCTGGCCGCCCTGTTGGAGGGGGCGCCGAAGGCGGAATAACGTCGTCCGGGCGGGCTGCGGTGCTGCCGGTGCGGGCCGGCTGGTGCTGCGTTCCGGTGACCCTCCGGCGGGTCGCCACGCGGGGTTGGGTGGCCGACTTATTGTCGCGCTTGCAGGAGAATGTTCCTTTTCTGCCCAGCTGAGTAAAGGTGGAACAATGCTTCGTTCGATTCCCCGCGGGCTCGCGGTGGCCGGCATCGCCGCCGCCCTGGTGGTCCCGACGGCGGGCGCCGCGACCGCGGCCTCCAGCAGCTCGCAGGCCGCGGTGTGCTCCGGCCACAGCCAGTGCCACCAGAAGGGGCGGCAGGCCCACGGCGGCAGCCACGAAGGCCGCAAGGGGCACCGCGTCGTGCGCGAAGGTCGGCACGGGCACGGCCGGTACGACGACGACTACGGGCGCACCGCCGACAAGCGCCGTTACGACGACGACGATGACATGGGCCGGGGCGACGAGGAGTACGGCCGCCGCGGTGACGCCGAGCGCCGCAAGGACGACTCGCGCCGCCGGGCCAACGAGGAGGAGGGGCGCCGCGCCGAGGGCCTGGGGCGCACCGGCCTGCTCGGCCTCGACTTCCTCGGCCTCCTCTAGGCGCTCCGCAGCGTCGCCACCGCGGTGGGCCCGGGTCCGGTACCCGGGCCCCTCTGCGTGGGGGCGACGCCCCGGCCGTCACGGGTGGGCGAGTGGCCGGAACCCGTGGTGCACCGGCGCCAGTTCCGTCGCGTACGGGGCGGTCGGCCCCGGGATCGACCGGCGCGGCGGCAGCACGTCCGGGGCCCGGTGCGGCCGCAGCGCGGTGAGCGCGAGTTCGGTCTCCTCCATCAACGCCCGGTACGACACCAGCCGTTGCCACTCGGGATCGGCGACGCCGGGCACCGTCGCGGACCGTTCCGTCCAGATCCTCACCAGTCCCGCGTACAGGGGCGTCTGCCGGACGACTTCGGCGTTGATCCGCGGCGCTGCGGCGAGGGCGTCCATGCCGGGCCGGTCGGGCTGGTCCGCCGGCACGCCGGGGACGAAGGCGGTCTGGCCGTGGCCGGCGACCGTGACGGACGAGGGAGCACTCATGGCCGTAGAAACGACGCGTCCCGGCGATCGGTCACTATGCGTGCCCCGGTCGGCCCCGGGTAGTCCCTCTCATAACATCCCAAAGTGCTGCGCACGATACAGGGAATATCACCTCTTGCAGTGATCTCTCATTGAGAACCGGACCAATACCGGCCAAAAACCGTTGTCGCTGTCATGGAACCGAGGGAGTTGTGGGAGCGGCACGCGGTACTCGCGCAGGCGTTCTGCATCAGCGATGACGAGGTCCGCCGGACGCAAGGGCTCCTCGACGAGGCCGAGGCCCGCCGCTCGCGGACCCTGGCCGCCTTCGCGGTGACCGTCGGCAGCGACGAGGTCGTAGCCGACCTGCTCGGCCTCGACGCCCGCGAGGTGCGCCTGGCCCGCCGGACCGTCGGCAAGGACGACGCCCGTGCGGTGGCCAAGAGCCTGCTCGACGAGTCCGCCCGCGAGCGCCGCGCCGCGCGCCGGGCCGCTGGCCCGGCGCGGCCGGCGCCGCCCGGTGCGCCCCGCCCCGCCTCACCGGCCGCCGCCGCGGCTGCCGCGGCGGCCGCGGCCGCGATCGGCAACGGCTGGCCCCGCGCCACCACCGCCGGCAGCGCGACCTCGGTGCCCGCCGCCCCGGTCATGCCACCGGAGAGCGCCTCCCGGATCCCCCCGTGGTCGGCGCCGCCCGCTCCCACCCCGGCACCCGCAGCGGCGCCCGCACCCACACCCGCACCCGCGCCGGTCACCGAACCGGCCTGGTCGCCGGCGCTGGACGCGGTCCTCGTGCACAGTCACCACAGCGGCGCCGACCTCAGCGCGCTCGCCGCCGAACTGGGCCTGGACGTGACCATCCTGGCCGCCCGGGCGCACCAACTCGCCGTCGGGACCCACACCTCCCGGCCCGCCCCGTCGGACCGGATCGGCCGTCACCGCCGGATGGCCGACGGCCCCGGCGCGGCCTCCGCGGACGCCGGTCAACTCGCCCGCGCCGAGGTCCCGACGGCCCCGCCGCAACCCCCGTACGAGCCGCACGCCGCATGGGCGTCGCCGGCCCATCCCGCGCCGTGGACCGCGCCGCAGGGCACCTACGGCGCCTGGGCACCGCAGGACGCCCAGGCGGCCTGGGCGCCCCAGCCGCCACCGATGGCCGGGGCGCCGGCCTGGGATCCCAGCGCCGTCACCGTCGCCCAGCACGACTGGGACGGCATCCTCAGCCAATGGGAGGCGGCCACCTCGCCGCACGCCTCCAGCCCCGGCCAACCGCCCCCCTGACGCCGGGCGGCCCGCGCCGTCGTCCGCGAACACCCGTTCCCGTCCTGGTCCGGCCCTCGTTTAAGGTGGGGGCGAGCCGTGACTGGCGCTTGGGTGGAGTACCACCGTGGAGCGGCTCGACCGGTGTGGTCAATGCCGTGCGCCTGGGCGATTCCGTACGACGTACGACGCTCAGGAGGCGCCATGTCGCAGACCACGTCCCCCACCGCCCGCCTGATGGACGGCAGCGCGCTCGCCCGCCGTCTGGGCGCGGAGACCGCCGAGCGTGCCGCGGCGCTCACCGCGCGCACCGGACAGGCGCCCTGTCTGGCCACGGTCCTCGTGGGCGAGGATCCGGCCTCGGTCACCTACGTCCGGATGAAGCGCAACCGGTGCGCCAAGGCCGGCATCCAGTCGCGGCACGTGGCGCTCCCGGCCGACACCGGCACCGCCCAACTCGTGGACACCATCGGTGGGTTGTCGGCCGATCCCGGTGTGCACGGCATCCTGCTCCAGCATCCGGTCGGCCCGCACGTCGACGAGCGCGCGGCGTTCGAGGCGATCGCGCCCGAGAAGGACGTCGACGGCGTCACCGCGCACTCGTTCGCCGCGATGAGCCTGGGCATGCCGGGCTTCGCCTCCTGCACCCCCGGCGGCATCATGCGCCTCCTGGACCACTACGACGTCGAACTTAGCGGCAAGCACGCCGTGGTCGTCGGCCGCAGCGCGATCCTCGGCAAGCCCGCGGGGATGCTGCTGCTGGCACGGAACGCCACCGTCACCTACTGCCACTCCCGCACCACCGACCTCGCCGCCCACGTTCGGGAGGCCGACGTGCTGATCGCGGCGGTGGGCCGGGCCCGTTTCCTGCACGGTGACCAGCTCAAGCCCGGGGCGGTCGTCGTCGACGCCGGCTACAACGTCGGCAACGTCGGCGAC
Source organism: Streptomyces lunalinharesii (assembly GCF_039532155.1). NCBI lineage: Bacteria > Bacillati > Actinomycetota > Actinomycetes > Kitasatosporales > Streptomycetaceae > Streptomyces > Streptomyces lunalinharesii. The sequence goes on along the minus strand of NZ_BAAARK010000004.1, from coordinate 228,700 downwards.
GTGGACTTCGCCTCGGCGGCGGCCGTCGCGAGCCTGATCACCCCGGTGCCGGGTGGGGTCGGCCCGATGACCATCGCCACCCTCCTCGCCCAGACCGTCGACGCGGCGACCCGGCTGTCGGGGGCCGCGGGCTGACGCCGCTCACCGCACCGTGACCGTGACCCGCCAGGCCACGACCACGTGCGGGCAGCGGGAACCGGACGCCGCACGGCAGGACCGACGTGCGGTGAGGGCGGTGCCGCCCGGGCCGCCGGCCGTGAAGCGCGCCGTGACGCCCCCGGTCGGCGTCCGCCCGAGCGCCGACCGCCGGAGCACCGCGGGGTCTTCGGCGGCCGGCGCGCTCCAGGCGAAGGTGGTGCCGCGGTCGCGGACGCCGGTGAGTCGGACCTCGACGGCGTCACCGGGATGCACGGTGACGGCCCGGCCGGCGTCCCGGTCGGTCAGCTCGATGCGGTGGGCGGTCGGGACGGGGGTGGCCTGTGCCGTGGCGCAGGCCGTTCCCGCGCTCAGCACCGCAACCGCGACGCACACCGCGGTCAGCTGCCTCATCTCCTTCATGACGCTCCAATATCCTTGAGGGGGTTGCGAGTTGGGCGCCGGGCGCGGTCGCGGCCCGGCCGCCCGCGCGACGGCGCGGTCATGCTTCCACCCGGGGTGCGGCGGCGGTATCAGCAGAAAGGGGGAAACGGGGGACCCGGGCAGCGGTTCCGGCTCCGGTCGGGGCGCCGCGACGGCCTGGATGACGTTCGGCGCGCAGGGTGTGTGCGCAGGTCAACGGCCCGATGGGTAGCATTCCCTGCCGCCGCTGCCATCGGCGCGTGCTCATGACACACGGGGGGTTGTTCTTACATGTTCGGAATCGTCAGGCCCTGCACCCATCGCCTGTCCCAAGGTCTCAAGACGGAGTGGATGGCCCACCTGTGCGGTCTGTGCCTCGCACTGCGCGCCGACCACGGCCAGTTCGCCCGGGTCGTCACCAACTACGACGGACTGATCGTGTCCGTGCTGACCGACGCCCAGTCCGGCCGGGCCGAGCTGCGCCGCCGCACCGCCGGCCCCTGCCCGCTGCGCGGCATGCGCACCGCCTCGGTCGCCCGAGGTGAGGGGGCGCGCCTGGCCGCCTCGGTCTCCCTGGTCCTCGCCTCGGCGAAGATCCGTGACCACGTCGCCGACGGGAACGGCATGCTGCGCCGCCGCCCGATGGCCGCCGCGGCGCGCCGGGTCGCCGCGGGCTGGGACCGGGCCGGTGCGCGCAGTGGCGCCCGGCTCGGCTTCGACACCGCCGTCCTCGTCGACGCGGTCGACCGGCAGGTGGGCATCGAGCAGGCGGCCGGGCCCGGCACGCCGTTGACGGTGATCACCGAGCCGACCGAGACCGCGACCGCCGCCGCCTTCGCGCACACCGCGGTCCTGGCCGGCCGGCCGGGCAACGCCGCGCCGCTCGCCGAGGCCGGCCGGCTCTTCGGCCGACTCGCCCACCTCCTCGACGCCGTGGAGGACCGGACCGCGGACGCCGCCGAAGGTGCCTGGAACCCGATCACGGCCACCGGCGCCGCCGTCGCCGAGGCCCGCCGGCTGTGCGACGACGCGCTGCACGGCATCCGACTCGCCCTGCGCGACGTGGAGTTCACCGACTCCGCACTGGCCCACGTGCTGCTGGTGCACGAGCTGCGGCGCTCGGTGGACCGCGCCTTCGGCACGTCCTCCTGCTCCCACCAGGCCCCCGGGGCGATGCCCGGTCCGCACGGCCCCCAGGGCGGGAACCCGTACGCCAACACCCCGTACGGCCAGGACCCGTACGGCAACAACCCCTACGGGAACCCGTACGCCAACGGCGGCAACGGAGCACCCCCGTACGGACCACCGCCGGCCGGCGGCCCGTACGCCAACGGGCAGCAGCACCTCAACGCCCCGCAGACCCCCTCCGGCGGTGGGCCGGTGCCACCCGGTGGGTCGGGCGGTGGCCACGGCGGCGGTCACGGGGGGCACGGCGGGGCGGGTGGTGGGGACGGCCAGCTGCCGCGGTTCACCTCCCCGGAGCCGAGGAAGCCCCGCGGCTTCTGGACGGGCTGTGCGCTCGCCATCGGGCTGTGCTGCACCTGCAAGGTCTGCTGCGCATCGGAGTTCGAGGGCCCGTGGTCCGGCAAGAAGCGCGAGGGCTGCTGCTACAGCTGCGATTCCTGTGACTGTTGCGACTCCTGCAACTGCTGTGATGGTTGTGACTGCTGCTCCGGGTGCTGCGACGGCTGCGATTGTTGCGATGGCTGCTGCTGCGACTGCTGAGGGACGGCCCGGGCCGGAAAACCGTTGGTGGGACCCTCGCCGCGCGTGTTAGCGTCGGCCCGCCGTGCCGGCCCAGGCACGCGACCAGGACGACCCGGACCGAAGGAGAGATGAGTTGATGACTGTCACGGAGACCACCGCCACGTGCGGTGCCCGGACCATCCTCCTCTCCCGGGCCCCCGGTCTGACCTGAGCACCCCGCCTGCCGGCGGCCGCCCGACCGCGTGACGGTCGGGCGGTCCAGCTCGGGCACGCCTCGGGGCCCCTTCCCCCCAAGGGTCTCTCCGTTGTCCCCACCTTCCCGCGTCGATCCCGCGATCGACGCCTCCTTCGGCCTGCTCCGCGCCCCGTCCCGGCGGCGCGCCGGCTCGGACGCCCCCGCCCGGCACCTGCCGCGACGGGCCGGCGCCCCGGCGTTGCGCCCGCGGACGCCCGACCCGGGCTACGGTCCGGTCCGTGCCGCGCGGGACGCCTGCGACGTGCCGCCCGCCGACCGGCTCACCCCCTCCACTGCTGCGAACGGAACCACCATGAACACCACCTGGACCACCCGCCCCGAGACCGCCGAGGACGCCGCCGCGATCCGTGAGATCAACCTCGCGGCGTTCCCCACCGCCGATGAGGCCGACCTGGTCGATGCCCTGCGCGCGGACGCCGATGCCTGGATCGACGGCCTCTCCCTGGTTTCCGCCGGGCCGGACGGCACCCTCGCCGGGCACGCCCTGCTCACCCGTTGCCACGTCGACGGCCGGCCCGCGCTGGCCCTGGCCCCCTGTGCGGTGCTGCCGGCCCACCAGCGCCAGGGCGCGGGGACGGCCGCCATCCGGGCCGCGCTCGCCGCCGCCCGGGCGCACGGCGAGGGCCTGGTGGTGGTGTTGGGCCACCCCGCGTACTACCCGCGGTTCGGCTTCGTTCCGGCCTCCGGCTTCGGCATCCGGGCACCGTTCGAGGTCCCCGACGAGGCGCTGATGGCGCTTGTCCTGGACGCGTCCCGGCCGGTCCCGAGCGGCGTGATCCGGTACGCCGGGGCGTTCGGCCTCTGACGGGGCGTCGGGCGCCCCGGGCCGGCCGCGGCGGGCCCGGGGCGCCTACGCGTCCCAGGTGACAGGGAGGCGCTGCACCCCGTGCATGCTCGGGTCGGTGCGCAGCGGCACCTCCTCCGGCGGTATCGCCAGTCGCAGCGAAGGGAAGCGGGTGAGCAGCGCGGGGAAGGCCACCCGCATCTCGACGCGGGCCAGTTGCTGCCCCAGGCACTGGTGGATGCCGTGGCCGAAGGCCAGGTGGCCGGTGGCCTTGCGCCGCAGGTCCAGGCGGTCGGGGTCGGGGAAGCGGTCCGGGTCGCGGTTGGCGGCCTGGACCGCGAGGGTGACCGACTCCCCGGCCCTGATCAGCTGTCCGTCCAGTTCGACGTCCTCCAGCGCGGCCCGGAGGCCGGTGTGGGTGATGGTGAGGTAGCGCATCAGCTCCTCGACCGCCTGGTCGGCGAGCGCGGGATCGGCGCGCAGCGCGTCGGCCTGTTCCGGGTGGGTCAGGAGGGCGAAGGTGCCGAGCCCGATCATGTTCGAGGTGGTGTCCAGGCCGGCGCCCAGGAGGAAGCTGCCGATGCCCGCCAGTTCCTCGTCGGTGAGGTCGCTGGTGGTCAGGTCGCCGAGCAGGTCGTCGGTGGGCCGGGCCCGCTTGACGAGCACCAGTTCCCGGACGAACTCCTGGAGCGCGGCCATGGCGGCGTACTGGTCCTCCAGCGAGCCGCCGGTGCCGGACGCCGCCATGGCGTGGTGCTGGAAGCGGTCGCGATCGGCGTAGGGCACGCCCAGCAGTTCACAGATCATCAGCGCCGGGACGGGGTGCGCGAACGCCGCGACGAGGTCGACCTGCGGGCCCTGGCGCTCCATGGCATCGAGGTGTTCGGCGGTGATCTGCTCGACCCGCGAGGTCAGTTCGCGCATCCGGCGGACCGTGAACTTCCCCATGAGCAGGCGCCGGTAGCGGGTGTGGTGGGGCGGGTCGATGCCGGTGAGGTCGCCGACCGGGGCCGGCGGGAGCGTGACGTCGGCCGTGCCCGGGAACGGCAGGTGCGCCAGCTCGTAGCGGGAGCTGAACCGGGGGTCGGCGGCCACCGCGCGGACCGCGGAGTGACCGGTGGCCAGCCAGCCGAGGTGCCCGTCCGGGTACCGCATGCGGCGTAGCGGCTGCTCCGCCCGCAGCGTTGCGAACTCGGCGGGCGGGGCGAACGGGCACCCCGCGGGACGGGTGACCGGCAGTGCGGCGAGCGGCTCCGACCGGGGCCGTGCGGTGCCCGCGGGGGCGGGCGCTCGGGGCGCCGACGGGGCCGGGGACGGGGCCGCGGAAGGGCCCGCGTTCGGGGTCGCGGACGGGGCCGGGGGAGTCGAGGAATCGTGCGGCATGGGGCAAGTCCTCCATCGCAAGGCGCAGTTGAGTGATCGCGTGGGCGATCGGGGCGGGCACGAAGGCCACGGCGCCATGATGGCACACTTTTGGCGCCATTGGTGGCGTCAGTGGTGGCATTGCTTGGCGCCGGTGTCGTCGCTGCTGGTTGCCCGGCCGGCCCCGGACGCAAGGGCGCCGCCGTCCGGGCGGTGGCCCGGACGGCGGCGTCGGAGGACGTTGCCCCGCTGCTTCACGACGTCGGCCCGGCCGGCGGGGCGTCGGTCGATGTCGGGTGGTCGGGCCGGCCCGTCTCCCCACTCGCGCATCAAGTCGCCCTGCCGGCCCGCGTCTTCACCCGGTCGACCGCGACTACCCCGTGGTCGCGGTGGGCCGGGTGGTCCGCATCCGGGAGCCGTTCGCCGTGCGGCGGTCGTCCCTACCCCTCCGGGTAGAAGACGAAGAGCGTGCAGCCGGTTCGTGACTGGGGAACGTGCCAGGACCCGGCGGGTGCGTGGAGGAACGTACCGGCCGGGTAGTCCCGTTCGCCGTCGTTGAAGACGCCCGAGACCACGAACACCTCCTCCGGGCCGGGCGCGTGCACGTCCACCCCCTCCCAGCACGAGCCCGGGTCCAGCTCCACGACCTGTGCCTGGGCGCCGTTCGCTCCGCTCCACAGCGGGCGCAGCCGGATCCCGGGGAACAGTTCGCGGGTCGGCGCCTGGGCCACCGAAGTCCACGCGTAGCCGGCCATCGCATCGTCCGTGTTCTCTTTCGTTGCCATGCGCCCAGCCTCACGGAACGGCGCCGACCGGCCGAGTGTCAGAAAAGACATCCTGCGGTACTTTCTTGACATGCCTGCCGCCCACCGCGTGGTCGCCCTCGTCCGCCCACCGCAGTCGACCTTCGAACTCGGCTGCGCGGCCGAGGTGTTCGGGATCGAACGGACCGGAATCCAGGTCCGCTACACCTTCGGGGTGTGTACGGAGAAGCCCGGTCCGGTGGCCACCCTCGCCGGGTACGACATGTTCGTGCCGGACGGACTGGCCGCGCTCGACCGCGCCGACACCGTCGTCGTCCCCGGGTGGCTCCCGCCCGAGGAACCGCCCGCGCCCGCCGTCGTCCGCGCCCTGCGCCGGGCGCACGACCGCGGTGCACGGCTGGTCAGCATCTGCTCCGGGGCCTTCGCCCTGGGGCACGCCGGGCTGCTGGACGGGCGACGGGCGACCACCCACTGGGCGCGCGCCGACCAACTGGCCGCGCTGTTCCCGGCCGTCCGGGTGGACCCGGACGTGCTGTACGTGGACCACGGTGACGTCGCCACCAGCGCGGGGGCCGGGGCCGGCATCGACCTCTGCCTGCACCTGGTCCGCACCGACCACGGGGCCGGCTACGCCGCCCAGGTCGCCCGAAGCATGGTCATGCCGCCGCACCGGGAGGGCGGTCAGCTCCAGTACACGGCGCCGGCCCACCCGATCCAGCTGGACGGCTCGTTGGCGCCCCTCCTGGAGTGGATGACCGCGCGGCTCGGCGAACCGCTGCCGGTCGAGGAACTGGCCGCGCGCGAAGGGGTGTCGGCGCGCACGCTCGCCCGCCGGTTCGCCGACCAGCTCGGGGTCAGCCCGGGACAGTGGCTGCTCGCCCGTCGCGTCGCCGCGGCCCGGGAGCTGCTGGAGTCCACCGACCTTCCGTTGGAGGCGGTCGCCCGCCGGGTCGGGCTCTCCTCGCCCACCAACCTGCGGCGACGCTTCCTGCGCGCCGTGGGGACGACTCCCGGCGCGTACCGCAGGGCGTTCCGCGCCGGGACGTGACGGTCGACGTGGGGGCGGGCGTGGGAGCGGGCGCCGGCGTCAGCGCGCGCGTCCGGCTTCCGTGTGGGTGAGCACCATCCGGAATCGGGCCGTACCGGCGAGCATCTTCCCGTACGCCTCGTTGGCGTGCTCCAGCGGCATCGTCTCGATCATCGGCCGGATGCCCTGGAGCGCACAGAACTCCATCGTGTCCTGGACGTCCTGCGCGGTGCCGGACGGATGGCCCCGCACCACCCGGGCCCGCATCAGCAACTGCGTCGGACTGATCGCCAGCGGTTCGGTGTCCGCACCGATGACCACCAGCTCACCGCGGTGCGCCAAGCCCTCCACGGTCGCCGAGATGGCGGCGGAGTTGGACGCGGTGGCCAGTACCACCTTGGCGCCGCCGAGGGATTGCAGGGCGCTGGCGACGGAGGTCCCGGCGGTGCTGTCGACGTAGTGGTGCGCGCCCAACTGCTTGGCGAATTCCGCCTTGTCGGCACCGCGGGCGAGGGCGACCGTCTCGAAGCCCATCGCGACGGCGAACTGCACGCCCAAGTGCCCCAGGCCGCCGAGGCCCAGGACGGCGACCAGGTCGCCCGGCCGGGCCGTGCTGCGCCGCAGCCCGTTGTAGGTGGTGACCCCGGCGCACGCCATCGGGCCGGCGTCCGCCGCTGCCAGGCCGTCGGGGATCCGCGCCAGCGCGTCGGCCGGGGCGATCACCGTTTCGCCGAACCCGCCGTCGTACGCCCAACCCGGCACCTTCAAGTGCTCGCACACGATGAAGTCGCCCTGCCGGCAGGGGGTGCAGTGGTGGCAGCTGCCGCCGAACCAGCCCACCGCGACTCGGTCGTCGACCTTCCAACGGCCGTTCGTGCGCTCGCCGACCTCCGCGATCCGGCCGGCGATCTCGTGGCCGGTGACCAGCGGGAACCGGACGCCCGGCAGCGCGCCGTCGACGAACATGGCGTCGCTGTGGCAGATCCCGCAGGCGTCCACGGTGACCCGTACGTGCCCCGGGCCCGGCCGCGGCACCTCACGCTCGACGATCTCGAAGGGCGCGCCGGCGGCGCCGACCTGCGCGACTCGGTAGCTGCTCATCTGGAACTCTCCCGCCTGCCGGAGCCGGTGCGGGGCGCCGCCGCCGGGCCCCGCGGACCCGCCTCGTCCGCGGGTCCGCGCCGTCGCGGCCGCCGGCGGACCTGCGCGTCGGTTCCCGCCCCGGCTTCCCTGTGTGTCTCCCGTATGGGTCTCTTGCGCGTGCGTGCGGCTCGGCCGACTGCCGGCGCCGCCGCGTGCTGGGGCAACGGCCTCCTTCCACCAGCACACCAGCTCACGGCCGATCACGCGCGCCGAGCGGGGGTCATGGTGCGTGGCGGGTCGGGTGCGCAGGGTGGCGGGGCGTACGGACATTGGCCCACTTTGCCTGTTTCGTTCGGTCCGGGTGGTGGTCGCGAGGACGGCGGGAACTGGACCCGTGCGGGCCGTCCGACGGGGAACGAGTACTGCTGCCCGCTCCGATTCCGCGGGGGACCGCCCCCTGCCGCCCGTCGCACCACCGTGGCGCAACCCGCCACCCCCGCACAGTCACAGCCGTTACCCTGGCCGCCGCGCGCGGACCGGCCCGGCCGGGCGGGAGGGCCGACCGGACCGTCCGCCGCACGGTCCGGTACGTACCCCGAGAAGGACACGCTCACCATGCCACTCAAGCGCCCGCACCAGCACCGCGACGCCAGCCGCAACCTCGCCGTCAACCCGGTCTTCAGCCAGCAGCCGGTCCACGTCCCCCGGTACGAGCTGCCGGACGACGGCATGGACCCCGACACCGCGTACCAGATCGTCCACGACGAACTCATGCTGGACGGCAACGCCCGGCTGAACCTCGCCACCTTCGTCAGCACCTGGGCCGAACCGCAGGCCCAGCGCCTGATGGCCGAGTGCGCCGAGAAGAACATGATCGACAAGGACGAGTACCCGCAGACCGCCGAGATCGAGGCGCGCTGCGTGCACATGCTCGCCGACCTGTGGCACGCCCCCGACTCCCATGCGGCGGTGGGCTGTTCGACCACCGGGTCCAGCGAAGCGGCGATGCTCGCCGGGCTCGCGCTCAAGCGCCGCTGGCAGCACCGCCGGCGCGCCGAGGGCAGGTCCACCGAGCGTCCCAACATGGTGATGGGCATCAACGTCCAGATCTGCTGGGAGAAGTTCGCCAACTACTTCGAGGTCGAGCCGCGCTACGTGCCCATGGAGGGCGACCGCTTCATCCTCTCCCCGGAGGAGGCCGTCGAACTCTGCGACGAGAACACCATCGGCGTCGTCGCCGTCCTCGGCTCCACCTTCGACGGCGCCTACGAGCCGGTCGCCGAGATCTCCGCCGCCCTCGACGGCCTCCAGGAGCGCACCGGCATCGACGTCCCGCTGCACGTCGACGGCGCCTCCGGCGCGATGATCGCGCCCTTCCTCGACCCCGAACTCGTCTGGGACTTCCGCCTCCCGCGGGTCGCCTCCATCAACACCTCCGGCCACAAGTACGGCCTGGTGATGCCCGGCGTCGGCTGGGCGCTGTGGCGGGACGCCGACGCGCTCCCCGAGGACCTGGTCTTCCACGTCAACTACCTGGGCGGCGACATGCCCACCTTCGCACTGAACTTCTCCCGGCCCGGCGCCCAGGTCATCGCCCAGTACTACAACTTCCTGCGCCTGGGCTTCGAGGGGTACCGCGCCGTCCAGCAGACCAGCCGGGACGTCGCCACCCGGGTCGCCGCCGCGATCGCCGACCTGGGGCCGTTCACCCTCCTCACCGACGGCAGCCAGCTCCCCGTCTTCGCCTTCCGGATGAGCGACGACGTCACCAACTTCACCGTCTTCGACGTCTCCGCCGCGCTCCGCGAACGCGGCTGGCAGGTCCCGGCCTACACCTTCCCGGCCAACCGCACCGACCTGGCAGCCCTGCGCGTCGTGATCCGCAACGGTTTCGGCCACGACCTCGGCGACCTGTTCCTGGAGGACCTGCGGCGGATCCTGCCGCGCCTACAGGCCCAGCAGCGTCCGCACCGCGACGCCGCCGACGCCGGCGGCTTCGCCCACGGCGCCGAAACCAAGCAGGCCGGCCGCCCGGCCATCCCGGGGCAGAAGGTCCGCGACTGACCCCGGCCGGCCCGCCGCCCCGGCCCGCCACCAGCCGGCCGGGGCGGCGGGCCGCGGCCGACGGCGACCCCGCCGCCCCGGAAACGCCAGGTCACAGGCCCTCCCCAAACCGGCCGGACTCGGTCACGCTGGGGGGAGCGGGCACGCTCCGGCCGGATGGGGCCACGAGGGCGGAAGGGGCTGACGACCATGTCGACGAGCGCCGAGGAATACCAGCCGGTCCGGGTCGAGGCGGAACTCGACGAACCGCTCTCCCGCTGGCTCTGGGCGGTGAAGTGGCTGCTGCTCATCCCGCACCACGTCGCGCTGACCGCCCTGGGCATCGGATTCCTCGTCGCCACCGCGCTGGCGCTCCCCGTGCTCTTCGTCACCGGCCGCTACCCCCGGTGGCTGTTCGCCTTCACCACCGGCGTGCTGCGCTGGGCCTGGCGCGTCGTCTACTACTCCTACGGGGCACTGGCCACCGACCGCTACCCGCCCTTCACCCTGCGCGCCGCGCCGGACTACCCCGCCCGCCTGTTCATCGACCGCCCGACGCACCTGCCCCGCGGCCCGGGGCTGCTGCTCTCGCGGCTGCGCGCCTTCCCGCAGCTCCTGCTGGTGGTGCTGGTCGCCCTGGTCTTCCGGCTGGTGTGGTGGATCGGCGGGCTCTCCGCCGTCCTGGCGGTGGTCGCCCTGACGATCCTGATCCTCACCTCGCCCGCCGCCACCCTCCTGCGGACCGGGCACTACCCGCGGCGGCAGTTCCGCTCGCTGGTCGCCTTCGACCGCTGGGTGATCCAGGTCCTGGCGTACCTCTTCTTCCTGACCGACGCCCTCCCGCCGCTCCGCCCGGAGAGCGGCCGACGCTCCGGCCGGCTGCGCGACCGCCTGCGCCACCGGCCGCCGCGCCGGCACGCCCCGGCGGTCAGTGCCCGGTGATCCGCCCGGCCACGCAGGGGTCCTCGTTGCGGTAGCCGAGGCGGGTGTAGAGCCGGTCGGCCGGCGCGTTGTCGGCCAGCTGCCACAGCGTGCAGCACCCGTACCGGCGGACCGCGTACCGGGTGAGCCACGAGGTCAGCGCCGCGCCCAGCCCCTGGCCGCGCTGGGCCGCGTCGGTGGCGACCGACGCCATCAGCGGCGCGCCGCTGTCCCGCAGCGTGCTCAGCGCCCCGCAGGCCACCAGCCGCCCGTCCGCGCCGCGGATGCCGGCCCACAGGCTGACGTCCGCGGAGCCGGGCCCGGTCGAGTGCGCCGGGCTGTGCACGTTGAGGAAGGCCAGCAACTCGTCGTGGTGCGTCGCGGCCAGCTCCACCACCCGCTCCTCGGCCGGATGGACCGGCGGCTCGACGAGCGTCCACCGGAACACCCACGGGATCGGCTCGGCCACCGGCAGATGCCGGGCGAGCAACGCCTCGGTGCCCCGCGGACCGGTGAACTCCCGCACGGTCTGGGGGAGTTGATGGGACGCGCGCAGGACGAGGCCGGCCGCAGCGGTGGGCTCGCCGACGCTCCAGACATGGCCGCGCGGCTCGTCGAGCCAGGCCACCGCACCGTCGCCGGACCAACTGATCCGGCCGTCCGGGCGCGGCCGGGCGGCGCCGAAGCGCAGGAGGGCGGAGCCGGCCTGCTGTTCCAGGCCCTGGGTGAACAGGTCCGCGGTCCGGGGAAGAAGAGTCGTCGCCTGCATCGCTCTCTGGGGGAAGAAGTCGCTCGGGGAAGGACGGACGGGCAGGATCCGTGCAGGGCACGGCCGCAACCGTCGTTCTGGGGATGGGGTTATGGGGAGTCCGGCGGCCACCGTCGTCGCGCGCGGCGAAACGCCCGGCCGGCCGGGCATCCCACTGTGGCACACCGCCCCCGGGAGGGGGCAAATCCTCCCCGCCGGACCGCTACCGACAGCCCCTAACCCTGCGGTAACCAGGCAGTTTGCACCAGTCGCGGCTCGCGGCGGCGGCCGATGAACCGGGCCCGGCCCGGTGGCAGCCGCGCCGGGCGGTGCGGCCCCACCAACGCGCCCTCCGCCGCGTCGCCGGAGAACAGCAGGGCCTGCGCGCCCAGCTCCGTGACGCGTAGCACCAGCGGCTCGTAGAGCGCCCGGCCGGCGCCCGCGGTGCTCCGCGCCAGGATCAGGCGCAGGCCCACGTCGCGGGCGAACGGCAGGTACTCCAGCAGCGGCTGGAGCGGGTTGCCGCCGCGGGTCGCCACCAGGTCGTAGTCGTCGATGATCACGAACGCGTCCGGTGCGTCGTACCAGCTGCGGTTGCGCAGTTGCTCCGGGGTGACGTCGGGCCCCGGCACCCGCCGCCCCAGCGACGCGGCGAGCCCGGCGATCGCCGCTTCGAGCCGCGGGGCGGCGGTGCAGTAGTCGGTGACGTGGTCGTCGGGCAGGGCGTCGAGCAGGGTCCGGCGGTAGTCGCCGACCACCATCAGGGCCTCGTCGGTCGGGTAGCGCGCGGCGAGCCGGCCGAGCAGCAGCCGCAGCAGCGACGACTTGCCCGACTCGGTCTCGCCGTAGACCAGCAGCAGCGGGTCCGTCTCGAAGTCGATGCGGACCGGAGCCAGGTCGGTCTCGTCGATGCCGAACGCGATGCCGGGGTCGCCGGCCGCCGGGGCCGGCAGGTCGGCGGCCGGGAACACCGCGGGCAGCACCCGCACCGGCGGCGCCACCGGCCCCGGCCACTGCGCCCGCACCGTCGACGCCAGCTCGCCCAGTGCGGGGCCCAGGTCGTCGGTCCCGGCGACGCCGTCGATCCGCGGCAGTGCGGCGAGGAAGTGCAGCCGCTCCGGCGACAGCCCGCGGCCGGGCCGGCCGACCGGCACGTTCGCCGCCTCCCGGCGGCCGAGCTCCGAGTCGATGGGGTCGCCCAGTCGCAGTTCGACCCGGTTGAGCAGTTGGTCGCGCAGTGCCGGGCGGAGCTCGTGGTACCGGGCGGCGCCAAGCACGAGGTGGACGCCGAAGCCCAGGCCGCGGGCGGCCAGGTCGAGGAGGGTGCCCTCCAGCTGTTCGTAGTCCGACCGGAACGTGAGGTAGCCGTCGATCACCAGGAAGACGTCGCCCCACGCCTCGTCCGGGAACTCCCCGGCCGCCCGGCGCCGCCGGTACGTGGCGACGGAGTCGATGCCATGGGCGCGGAAGAACTCCTCCCGACCCTCCAGGATCCCGCTGACCTCGGCGAGCGTGCGGCGCACCCGGTCCGGCTCCAGCCGGGTGGCGACCCCGCCGACGTGCGGCAGGCTGGCCAGGTCGCGCATGCCGCCGCCGCCGAAGTCCACGCAGTAGAACTGCACTTCACGGGGGGTGTGGGTGAGCGCGAACGCGGCGATCAGCGCGCGCAGCGCGGTCGACTTGCCGGACTGCGGGCCGCCCACGAACACCCCGTGCCCGGCTCCCCCGGAGAAGTCCAGGTACATGACGTCGCGGCGCTGCTCGAACGGCTTGTCCACCAGGGCCACGGGCACCACCAGCTTGCCCAGCGCCGTGTAGGCGGCCGGGTGCAGGCCGCGCTCCGGGGTGGTCACCAGCGGGGGCAGCAACTGGTCGACGGTCGCCGGTACGTCCAGCGGCGGCAGCCACACCTGGTGCGCCGGCGGGCCCTGGCCCGCCAGGCGCCGGACGAGGACGTCCAGCACGCGGTCGGCGAGGGCGTCCGCGTGGTCCTCGTCCGCCCCGGGCCCGGCGGTCGCCCCCGGCGCCCGGTAGACGCCCGACACGTACGCGGCCGAGAACCGCAGCGTGGCCTCGCCGTCGTACCGCAGGATGCCGCTGCCCGGCGTCGCGGGCAGGTGGTAGGCGTCCGGCACCCCGATGGCCGCCCGGGACTCGGCCGCCGAGAACGTCCGCAACCCGATCCGGTACGACAGGTACGTCTCCACGCCGCGCAGCCTGCCCTCCTCCAGGCGCTGCGAGGCGAGCAGCAGGTGGACGCCCAACGAGCGCCCGATCCGCCCGATCTGGACGAACATCTCGATGAAGTCCGGCTGGGCGGTGAGCAGTTCGCTGAACTCGTCGACCACGATCACCAGGGACGGCAGTGGCTCCATCGGCAGTCCGGTGGCGCGGGCGCGCTCGTAGTCGGTGAGGTTGGCGTAGTTCCCCGCGGAGCGCAGCAGTTCCTGGCGGCGTCGCAGTTCGCCGCTGATCGCGTCCCGCATCCGGTCGATCAGCGCCATGTCGTCGACGAGGTTGGTGATCACCGCCGCGACGTGCGGCAGCTCCGACAGGCCGGCGAACGTCGCCCCGCCCTTGAAGTCCGCCAGGATGAAGTTGAGGTGCTCGGAGGAGTGCGTGACGGCGAGCGCCATCACCAGGGTGCGCAGCAGCTCGGACTTGCCGGAGCCGGTGGCGCCCACGCACAGCCCGTGCGGCCCCATCCCGCCCCGGGACGCCTCCTTGAGGTCCAGGAGGACCGGCTGCCCCTGCTCGTCGACGCCGATCGGCACCCGGAGCCGGTCCTCGGGGCGGCGCGGCCCCCAGTGCCGGGTCGGATCGAGGGCGCCGGCGTCCTCGATGGCCAGGAGGTCGGTGAACGGCAGGGCGTCCCGGGCGGCGGGCGACGGGACCGGAGCCGGCTCCGACGCCGCGAACCGGGCCCAGCCGCCGCGTACCTGGGCGCCCAGCTCCGCCGCGGCCGTCGCCAGGTCGTGCACCGACGCCGCCCCGTCCGTGCGCGGCAGCGCGACGTGCACGTACCGCTTCTCGGCCCGGTCGTTGCAGAGCGCCACGCCGGGCGTGGCCGGGGTGAGCCGGGCGGCCAGCTCGGGCTGGATCAGTGACTCGTCGGGGGAGCTGAGCGCCAGCTCGAAACGGGTCAGCATCACCTCCAGCAGCGGCCGGGGGACGGCCGCCCAACGGGACGTGCTCACCATCAGGTGCACGCCGTGGCGCAGACCGGTGGTCCCGATGCCGCGCAGGGCCGCCGCGAGGTCCTGGAAGCTCTCGGCGAACTCCGCCCACCCGTCGACGACCAGGAAGAGGTCGCCGACCGGCTGGTCGGCGAGCAGCCCGCCGGCCCGCGCCCCGCGGTACGCCTCGATGGAGTCGATCGCCGGCAGCACCTCGAAGTCGTGCTCCCGGCGGCTGTTGAGGGCCACCGCCCGGGCGACCGTCCGGTGCACCCCGTCCGGGTCCTGGCGCTGGGCGAAGCCCCGGACGTGCGGCAGGTGCTTGAGCCGGCGCAGTCCGCCGCCGCCGAAGTCGAGGCAGTGGAACTCGACCTCGTGCGGGGTGTGGGTCAGGGCCAGCGAGGTCACCAGCGTCTGCAGCAGCAGCGTCTTGCCGCTGCGCGGGCCGCCGGCCACGGCCACGTGCCCGGCGCCGCCGGACAGGTCCACGAAGTGGGTCTGGACCCGGCGGCCCTCGGCCCGGTGGGAGCGCCCGATCGGCGTGATCAACCGCCCGTTGTTGCGCCACTCCTCGGCCGTGAGCCCGCGGTCGGGGGTCACCGCCAGCGGCGGCAGCAACTGGTCGACGGTGGCGAGGGGCGAGGGGCCGTCGGTCTCGGCGAGCCCGGGGAACGGCCGGTGCGCGTGCGGGGACGCCTTCGAGAGCCGGAGGTGGCTGCCGCCCTGGATGTCGCTGCCGAAGAAGGTGGGCTTCTGCTCGTGGGTGCGGGCCACCGTGTCGGACACGTACTGGTACAGCTCCTGCGCCGTGACCCAGCCGTCCTCGTCGAGGTCGGCGCGGCCGGTGTGCAGGCCGTCGATCAGGGCACGGGTGAACACCGAGCTCCACGCGGCCGGCCCGCCGCCCGGGGTCTCGTCCTCCAGCGCCTCCTGGACGGAGTTGGCCGCGGTGATCACGTAGCTGCCGCGGTGGTCCACGAACTGCCGGGGGATGTCGTCGAGGCCCGGGTCGCCCTTCGACGTGCCGAACGCACCGGAGAAGCAGCAGTCCAACAGTGCGATCTTCTGCTGCGCGCGGCTGTACTCCATCGACTCCTTGATGAACTCCGCCGAGACCGAACTGGCCCGGATCATCTCGCGGTTGGTCCGCACGGTCGCGAAGTGCAGCCGCCCCCGACGGTCCTTCAGGCCGTGGCAGGACAGGTAGACCAGCGCGAGGTCCACCTCGCGGTCGGTGAAGAGCCGCTCGACGGCCTCCTCGATGACCGCCTTGGACTCGTCGACGAGCACCTGCACGGCGTCGAACTGGCCGATGTCCGGGTCTTCGAGGAGCGCCGCGAGCTTGCGGGCGTCGTGGACGGGGGAGCGCAGTTGGGGCAGCGAGTCGTCGAGGTAGCGCTCGGTGGCGATCAGCAGGGCGCGGCGGTCACCCACGGGTCCCTCCCGCGGGCCGCGCTGCCCGGCCTGCCGCGGCGCGGTCCGGGCGGGCCATCACGCGTCCCCCGTGGGGCCCTCCAGCGCCGTCGGCCCCGCCGCTCGGCCCGGTGCGGCGTCGGGGGCGTCGGCCACCACCCGAAGCCACGCCTCCACCGCCGCGTCCGTGGTCTTCTTCGACGCCCCCTGGATCTCCAGCCGGTTCTCGCCGCTGACCAGGACGGCCCTGCGGGCTCCGCTGCGGCGCAGCACGTCCTGCACGATGCGGGTGACCGACCGCAGGACGGCGACCGAGAAGCCGCCGCTGAGCACCAGCGTGCCGAGCGACGTCAAGAACGCGCTCTTGCCACCGGTCGCACCGGGCGCCGTCGCGCGCACCACGTCGGGCAGGTCGAGCTGGAGCAGCTCCTCCTGCAACTGCCGCGTCAGCGCGTCGAGTTCCTCGTCATCGGCGTTCTCGTCGTCCACGACGACGGTGACGTCCCCCGTGATCATCATGAGCCACCTTTCGCGTCATCGCAGGATTCTAGGGGCAGCCGCGCCTGAAGGGGGGCGTGGAATGTCTCAACACTGCTCCAGTGCACGGCAGTTGGGGCCGGCGGCGCGCTGCCCCCGAGACGCCTCGGGGTTGCCCGTACGGGTTGCCCCGCACGGCTCCCTGACGCACGGCGTCGACGGAGTCGTCCGCCAGGCCGATGAACGGCGGCCGGGGCGGCCGGATGCTGGAGGGGAACGCAGGCAGGGGCGCCGCCCCTTGAGACAGGCAGAAGGGAACCCACCATGAACGCCCGGAGCCCGCGCCCCAGCGCGGTTCCCACCGAAGCACTGCAACACCCCCGCAGCATCAGGGCCTTCCACGGCATGAAGCTGCTGGTCGGCGTCTACCTCGCGCTCAGCGTGCTCACCCTGGCAGCCGTCTTCCTCCTCCGCGACGACACCGCCGTCGTGAACGACGCGGTCTGGGTGCGCACCGGCATCGTCGTCGTCAGCGCGCTGCTGACGTGCGCCTTCACCGTCCGGGCGGCCCGTGGCTCACGGGGCGCCTACCGCCGGCTGCGGGTCGTGGCCACCGTCATGGCGGCGGCCATCGCCGTCCTCGTCGCGGTGCCCGGCCCGTTCCCGGCGTGGCTGAAGGTGGAGCAGGGCGTCTGCGGGCTGGCACTGCTGGGCGTCATAGCGGTCGCCAACGGGCGTCATCTGCGGGCCCTGTTCGCCGCCGGGTAGCCGGCCGGCCCGGACGGGGTCGGTCACCGGGCCGGGCCGCGGCGGACCACCCCGGACGCCAGGACGCTGCTGACGGATCTCCGCGACCACGGAGATCCGTCAGAAAACGCCCTAGGCCGACATCACCCGCTGGGCCCTTATCGACTGGAGCAGCCCGATGCCCACCCACCCCGCGAACATCGACGACCCGCCGTAGCTGACGAACGGCAGCGGCAGGCCGGTGACCGGCATGATGCCGAGGTTCATCCCGATGTTCTCGAACGCCTGGAACGCCAACCAGCCCACGACCCCGGCCGCGGTGACCGTGCCGTACAGGTCCGGGCAGTTCCGTGCGATCCGGCAGGCCCGCCACAACACCACCCCGATCAGCGCGATGATCAGGCCGGCGCCGAGGAAGCCCAGTTCCTCCCCGGCGACCGAGAAGACGAAGTCGGTCTGCTGTTCGGGCACGAACTGGCCGTTGGTCTGGGCGCCGTGGAAGAGCCCGGAGCCGGTCAGGCCGCCGGCGCCGATGGCGATCCGCGCCTGACTGGTGTTGTAGCCGACGCCGGACGGATCGAGCGCGGGATCGGCGAACGCGGCGAACCGGTTGATCTGGTACTGGTCCAGCAGGTGGAACTGCCAGACCGCCAGGCAGCCGACCAGCCCCAGGCCCAGCAGCCCCAGGATCCACCGCTTCGGTGCGCCCGCGACGACCAGCATGCACAGCACGATCGCCGCGATGCCCAGCACCTGCCCGAGGTCCGGGGTGAGCAGGATGAGCAGCGCCGGGAAGCCGCCCAGGGCGAGCGCGCGGACGATGCCCCGCCGGTCCGGGCGGGTCAGGTCGCCGGCGTCCACCCGGGAGGTCAGCGCCACCGCCATCGCGATGACGACGGCGACCTTGACGAATTCGGCGGGCTGGATCGACATGCCGCCGCCGATCACGATCCACCGTCGGGATCCGTTGATGGTGGCGCCGACCGGTGTCAGCACCAGCGCCACCAGCAGTACGGTCACGGCGTACAGCAGGGCCGCGGTGTCGCGCAGTCGCCGGTGGCCGTACCAGAGGGTGACCGCGCCGAGGGCGAGCCCGATCCCGGTGTTGACGAGGTGGCGCACGACGAAGAAGTAGGGGTCGCCCTGGTTGAGTTGCATCCGGCCGCGGGTCGCGGAGAAGACCAGTACGGCGCCGATCGCGGAGAGCGCGAAGGCCGCGCCGAACAACACCCAGTCGAGTCTGCGGGCCAGGGATCCCCGACCGAGGATCCGACCCCAGACCGATTTGGCGCGGGTGGTACCGCGCACGGGAAAGCTGACGGCGCTCACCGGGACCTCCTGTCCGGACGGAGCCACGACAGGCAGACAGTACTCCCCAAACTTGCGCAAGTATGAAAGCGTACGGTGTGTCGGTGCAGACCGCTCGACGACGGGGAGCCCCGGCCGCGCCACCGGCCGCGAGCGGGTCCACCCGACCGGTGTCGGACCGCCGTTGCCGCTACGTCCGGACCGGGCGCCGGAACAGGGCCGTCCACAGAAAGGCTTCCCCGAACGCAGGGGATGCGGCGGGCTCGTCCCGCATCCGGCGCAGTTCGACCTCGGCCAGGTCGGCGAAGAGTGCCCGCAACGCCTCGGGGGTGTAGGCCAGCCCGCCGTGCAGGCCGGACCCGCGGTACAACTCGGCGTCCGGGAGTTGGGACCCCATCGCCCCGGCCGCGAAGCAGGTGAGGCCGAAATGGCCGCCGGGTGCCAAGGCCCGGTCCAGGAGGGCGAGGTAGCTGATCCGGCGGTGCGGCGGCAGGTGGTGGAAGCACCCGGAGTCGTAGATCAGCTCGTACCGGCCGTGCAGCCCGTGCTCGGCTGCCGCTTCCGGGCCGGCGAGGGCGGTGAAGGCGTCCCCGCAGTGGAAGCGGATCGCGGCCCCGGCCGCGCGGGCGCGGTCCTCGGCCCAGTCGAGGGCGGCGGGGGAGAGGTCCACGGCGTCCACGTCGAAGCCCCGGGCGGCGAGGTGCAGGGCGTTGCGGCCCGGGCCGCAGCCCAGGTCCAGCGCACGGCCGCCGGTGACCAGTCCGCGGTCGAGGTACCCCACGAGGTTCTCGTCCGGCTTCGCCGCGAAGAACGGCACCGGACGGTCGCGGTCCGCGTAGAAGGCGTCCCACCAGGCCCCCGCGCCCGCCGTCCAGCGGTCGGCCGCCGGCGCGAACAGCCCGTCCATCAGCCGGAGCACGTCCTCCACCGTGCGGACGTGCCGCGCCGCGCCCCGCTCGCCACCGCCCCGCTCCGGCTCCCCGAATCCGTCCACGGTGTCCATGCGCCCTCCCGTACCCGTCGCTCGTCCGGCGCCCCCGTCCGGCGCCGCCCGACCCCTGGAAGCTACCGGGAAGTGCGGCGGAGGCCCGGGGCGGCAGGATCGGCCCGACCGTTCCACGGCCCGTCTGACGCACCGCCTGGGGCCCGCCGCCCGCGCCCGTCGCCGCGCTGCGGGCCCGTCGCCCCGTGCCCCGCGCCGTCCCGCCACGGGGGCGGCCCCGGCCGCGCCGGGCCCGGTTTCCGTACGGGTTCCGGGCCCGGGCCCACCGGCCCTACGGGAGCCGGGGCCGAGGCGCTCAGACCCCGGGGACCACCTCCACCGACCCGATGTACTCCCGGGTCCGCTCGTCCGGCAACCGGACCGCCTGCGCCCAGAAGTAGATGACCAGGCTGAACGCGGCGATCAACGCGATGTCCCACCACAGCGGCAGGGCGTCCGTCGCGCCGCACGCCACCTTGGACGCCGGGCCGGTGCTGCAGAAGCCGCCCTGCCAGGAGATCACCCCCATGCCCAGCAGGTACACCGGCAGCCACTGCGCGTGCTTCCAGTCCAGGTGCGGCGCCTTGGGGTTGAGCTTGAGCAGCGCCGAACCGCCCAGCACCAGATAGCCCAGGACGATCGCCACGCCCAGCCGCCACAGCGTGTCCCAACCGGCCCAGTAAATGATCAAGTTGGCGACGACGAAGGCCACCGGCGCCCAGAAGAGCCCGCCGGGCAACCGGTACGGACGCGGCCGGTGGGGATCCTGCTTCCGCAGGCACCCGAAGGCGAGCGGGGCGCCGGCGTACATCAGCACGCTCGCCGACGTCACGAAGCCGACCAGCTTCTGCCAGGTGGGGAACGGCAGGAAGACGACGAGCCCGATCACGAAGGCGACCAGCAGGCCGAACCACGGGACGCCGCGCCCGGTGGTGCGCTCGAAGACCACCGGCACGTAGCCGTTGCGGGACAGCCCGTACGACACCCGGGAGGTGGCCGTCACGTAGATCAGCCCGGTGCCGGACGGCGAGATGACCGCATCGACGTAGAGCAGCGCCGCCAGCCAGCCCAGTCCGACGGAGGTGGCGAGGCCGGCGAACGGCCCGGCCTTGCCGGCGAACGTCAGGTCGGCCCAGCCGCCGTGGGCGAACGCGCTGTGCGGGAGCGCCCCGATGAACACGACCTGGAGCGCCACGTACACCAGCACGCCGATCAGGATCGAGCCGATCACCGCCCGCGGGATGTCGTGCGCCGGATTGCGGCTCTCGCCCGCCAACTGGTCGGCCTGCTCGAAGCCGAGGAGCGCGAAGATGATGCCGCTGGTGCTGATCGCCGAGAGCACCCCCTTGGCACCGAAGGGCGCGAAGCCCTGGTAGCCGAAGTTTCCGGGGTGGAAGGCCGCGGCGCCCATCACGACGATGGTGACGACGGGGACGGCCACCTTCCACCAGGTCGCCACGCTGTTGGTGTGGGCCAGCCACCGGACGCCGAAGAAGTTGACGACGACGAAGAACGCCATGAAGGCGACCGCGAGTCCGTAGCCGGCGCCGGTGAGGTGGTTCTTGCCCGTCTGCACCCAGGGGGCGTGCACGCTGAGGTAGTTCAGGGACGCCATCACCTCGATCGGTGCCACGGTGACCGCCTGGAGCCAGGAGAACCAGCCGAAGGAGGCGCCGGCCGCGCTGCCGAACGCGTAGTGCGGGAAGCGCGCGGTGCCGCCCGCGACCGGGTACATCGCCCCCAGTTCGGCGTGGACGAACGCCAGCACGACGATGGCCACGGCCCCGATGCCCCAGGAGACCAACGCCGCGGTGCCGGCCGCCTGCGCCGCGAACAGCGCGCCGAACAGCCAGCCGGATCCGATGATGGACCCCTCCGAGGTCCAGATCAGCCCGATCAGTCCGATCTCACGCCGCAGGCCGGGGTTGCGCGGTGCGGCGGGTGCGGGCGGTTGGTGCATCTCCATGGGGCGTGCCCTCGTTCTGCTGCGTCGGGTGCGTCCGGTGACGAAGCGCCCGACGGCCTGCGGAGGCCCATGTGGGCGTACGTACCTTTTGCCCCAATATTTCAGGAGGGTTGCGGAGAGGCCGGGCACGCCGCGCCGGGCGCGCCACGGTCCGGCCGGCGGGGAGATCCGCCGGGGCCGGCGCTACGGGCCGGCCGGCGCGGCGGGCCGGGGCGGTGCCGGTGTGGCGGCGGCACCGCCGCTGTCGCCGCTCGACGGGGCGACCTCCACACCGGTCTCGTCGAGACCGGCGGCCCAGGCGACCCCGGCCACGCTGACGGCCAGCGCCAGGACGAGACCGATGGCGCCCAACGGGACGCGCCGCCGTCGCTCCGGTGGTTTTCCGCTCTCCCGCACGCCACCACCCCCTCCGCCGTTCCTGCCCCTCCCCATGTTCCTTGGCCCGCAGGGGAGTTGACCATCACCCACACGGGGCGGGGATGCCGCGCCGGCTCACCGCACGGCTCGGCGGCGTGCAGGGGCCGCAGTCGGTCGCTCGCTCACCGCTCCTCGTCCCGGAGCCCCAGGACGACGCCGCGCCCGGCGTACACCCGTTCCCACCGCTCCCAGTCGACGTGCGCGAACTCCTGGAAGTGGCCCGGGAGTCCGGACGGGTTGTGGATCACCACGTGGTCCGGTGTGACGCCGACGGCCAGCACCAGGTGTCCGCCCCGGTGCGGCGGCCGGGGGTCGGCGTCCCGGACGCTGGGGTGGACCGAGAGCAGCAGGAGCCGGCCGGCGCCGACCAGCGCGGGGATCTCCGTCCGGGGAAGGTCGGGCCGGGACTCGGCGACCAGCCCCCAGCGGCGGGTCGCGTAGGCGGCGAACGGGGCGTAGACCAAGCCGTCCAGACCGTCCCCGCGGCGCACGTAGGCGCCGGCGTCCAGGCATTCGGCGGCCAGCTCCATGGCGGTGGGCGCGGACCCCCGCCAGTACTCCAACGCCATCCGCAGGCAGGCCATCCCGCACAGGCGCCAGGACCACCAGGCGTACTCCTGCGGGTCCGCGGCCCCGTATTCCGGCCAGCGGGGGTCCTCGGCCGTCGGCAGCGTCCCGGCCAGGATCGCGGGGACGAGTTCCGGCGAGGCCCACTGCGCGTGGTAGGGGACGGGATGGATGACGGTGGCGTTCGCGGTCATGGTGCAGGGTACCGACGGGCATCGTGGCCCGTCGGGAAGGGGACGCCGCGGACCCCGGCACCCAGGGGTCGTCATCCGGCGCGCGGCGGCTCCCAGACCGAGCAGTCGTGCGCGAAGAGCACCCGGCGCGGCGCGAAGTCGGCGAGCCGGTCGAGCCAGCGGCGGTAGCCCGGCAGCGGCGGCTCGACGCCGTCCGACGCGGCCTGTCGGGCCAGGTGGTCGGCGGCGTAGTGCGACGCGAAGTCGTGGGCCTGCCCGGCCAGCACCACCGTGCCGTCGGGTCGGTGCACGACCAGCGACTGGTGCCCGTCGGTGTGGCCCGGCGTCGGGACGACCCGCACGCCCGGCCAGATCTCCGCCTCGCCGGCCAGCTCCTCGTAGCGCGCGCCGGGGAAGTCGATCAGCTCGTCGACGGTGTAGTCGCCGCGCCGCGCGGTGGCCAGCTCCACGGCCTGCACCACGACGGGCTTCCCGGCCAGGAGGGGGTTGCCGCCGCAGTGGTCGAAGTGCAGGTGGCAGTTGACGACGACCGCGACGTCGGCCAGGGACGCACCGGCGGCGGCCAACGCGGCCTGGAGCGGGCGCCGCCGGGGCCGGTAGTGCGCCTCGGTCTCCGGGTCGGCGGCTCCGATGCCGGTGTCGAAGAGCAGCAGTCCCCGTTCGTGCGCCACCAGGTAGGCGAGCACGGGCTCCACCCGTGGCTCCGGGCCGCCGACCTCCGCCGCAGGTCGGACGAAGTAGCCGAGGTCGAGCCGGTGCACCGCGGTGTGCGTCGAGGGCGTCTGCATGCCCCCATCCTCGCCGGGCCGGCCCGCCACCCGCAGCCGAATTCGCCCGGCCGTCACCGCCGGGCCCGGGGCCGACGGTGACCGGTGCGGCCCGTCAGGTCGTCCCGACGCACATCACGTCGAGCCGGTGCGCCGGCGGGGCGGCGATCGCCAACTCCGGGCGCCACACGGTGAGGATCTGCGCGGACGGCGTGAACAGCGGCCCGGGCAGCGCGGTGGGGGAGTGCCACTCCCAGCGGCTGACGTGCTGCGGCTCCGCCGCGTGCGGCGTCCCGTCGTAACGGGTGACGAGGGAGGCCATCGTGATGCGGTTCAGGCCGTCGACGTCGTCGTGCAGCATGGCGAAGATCCGCACCTCGTCCGGATCGGTGTGCAGTCCGGTCTCCTCCTGGAGCTCCCGGGCCGCGGCGGACCGCACGCCCTCGCCCGGATCGACCTTCCCGCCGGGCAGTTCCCAGGTCCCCGCGCGGTGCAGGCCGAGCAGCACCCGCCCGTCCGCGTCCAGCACGATGACGCCGACCCCGAACGCCGCGTGCGCCTGTGGCGGTCGGTCCCCGCGCTGCCGGCTGGTGACCGCACCCGCACCCGTACCCGCACCTGTCCCCGTGCCCGTTGTGCTGCCCATCCCGTCCCTCTCTCGGCTCTTGCACGACCTGCCCCGATGCCGGGACGGCAACACTTTCCCGCACATTCACCCGCAGGTGTGCGGCACCTCCACCGTTCCGGCCGAATCCGCGACGCGCGCCGACCACAATGCGCTCATGACCGATGACTGGAAGCGACAGATCGACCGGCTCCACCGGGAGTTGGTGCGGCGCGACGACCCGACCGAGTGGGTCGTGGAGGCCGACGCCGTGGACGCGTCCCGCCGCTATCCGGACCTCGCGCTCCGCGGGCCGGTCTTCGGGGTGGCCGTCCGCCCCTCGGTCGACCCCCCGCAGGACACCGAACGCACCGGGGACTGGCGGCTGTTGAAGCCCGTGGCGGACGACACGCCGCAGGGTGCCCGGGACACCCTCAACTCCCACCTGTGGTTCACGGCCAAGGACGACACCGACGACCCGGCCGTGCGGCGCGAACTGCTGGCCGCGGTGGCGCGCCTGGAACACGAGCCGCTCGACGACCTGACGGTCTGCGGCGCCCGCTACCGGATCGTCCGCGGGGACGAGTTCGTCCGCACCGGCCGCGCCGGTCTGGAACCGCCCCGGCCCACCGACCCCGAACCGGCCGACCGCACCTGGGAGGGCCGCAGCGACCCCCCGTCCCCGGACCTGGACTTCGTGCTCGTCCCCGGCCGGGAGACCAGCCCCATGGCCGCCGCCATGAAGGTGGCGCTCCAGGGCTTCGCCTACCCGGGGGAGGGCTTCCCCACCGCCGTCCGCGAGGAGTCCGAACGCGCCCGCACCCACTATCCGGACGTCGTCCTGCTGCCGGTCGGCTTCGGCGTGGCCGAACGCCGTTCCGGAGGCTGGCAGCCCAGGGGCGCGCTGATGCCGACCCCGCACGCGGCGCGGCGGCTGCTCGCCGACGCCATGGTCGAATTCTGGCCCGGGCTGTACGAGTTCAGCGACGCCGAACGCGAGCAGTACGCCCGGGCCGCCGAGGAGTTCAAGGCCGCCGGCCGCGCCAACGACGTGCGGGTGGGCGAGCGGGCGTTCCAGATCTGCCGCATCGAGCGGATGGTGCGCACCGGCCCGAACGGCCCGGAACCGCCCCGCCCGTCCGACGTCGACGACTACGGGCCGACGCAGATCCACCCCACCATGGACGAGGACGGCACGCTCCACTACGACAGCTGAGCCGGCCGGGCCGGCGGGCCGGTGGAGGCCCACGGGGCGCGCCCGGCGGGTGCCCGGCCGATGACCCGAGCCGGGAAGTTACCGTTATCCCCTTTTGGGCGCGTCACCTGGTGGGAGTGCGTCCCCCGGCGCCGCTGACGGGCCCGGAACGCGCTGAAGGCCCGGTGGGATCCACCGGGCCTTCACCGTCTTCAGTAGCGGGGACAGGATTTGAACCTGCGACCTCTGGGTTATGAGCCCAGCGAGCTACCGAGCTGCTCCACCCCGCGTCGGCACGCTGAACTCTACGGCAACGGCGGGGGCCGGGTCGAATCGGCGCTTCCGCCCGGTCCGACGGGCCCGCCGGACCGCCTTCCGGAGGCCGGGGATCTTCGGCGGGCCCAGGGCGCTTGTCGACGGATCTCCGTGACGTGCTGCGGGTAGGAATGAGCGCGCGACGCCGAGCGGCCTCGCAGTCGTGACCCAGAGAGGAACGCCAGCCACCATGAGTACCCCGAGCGTCCTGATTTCCGGTGCCAGCATCGCGGGGCCGGCCCTTGCGTCCTGGCTGGCCCGGGCCGGCTGGGACGTCACCGTCGTCGAGCGCTTCGACGAGCTGCGCGACGAGGGGCAGAACATCGACGTCCGCGGCACCGGCCGGGAAGTCCTGCGCCGGATGGGCCTGGAGGAGGCGGTGCGGGCCGCCCACACCCACGAGACGGGCCTGGACTTCGTCGACGACCGGGGCCGGCCGGTCGCGCGGTTCGCCGCCGGCACCGACGACACCTCGGGCGGCACCGCCGAACTGGAGATCCTGCGCGGGCGCCTCGGCCAGATCCTGTACGACCACTCGTCCGCCGAGGCCGGCTACGTCTTCGGTGACCAGATCACCGCGCTGCACGACGACGGGCACGGCGTGGACGTGGAGTTCCGTCGCGGACCGGCCCGCCGGTTCGATGCGGTGGTCCTCGCCGAGGGGCTCCGCTCGCGGACCCGCGCGATGGTCTTAGGGGACGCCAAGGTGCACGAACTCGGCGTCTACAGCGCCTACTTGACCATTCCGCGCACCGACGCCGACAACGACCGGTGGCGGTGGCTGATCTGCGACCGGGGTCGCGCGGTGACCCTGCGGCCGGACGACGTCGGCACGATCCGCGCCGGGTTGAACGTGCTCAGCTCCGTGCGCGGCCTGGACCGCCTCGACCGTGCGGGGGTCGTCACGGTCCTGCGCGCGACCTTCGCCGACGTCGGCTGGGAGGCCCCGCGGGTCCTCGACGCCCTCGACGACGCGCCCCTGTACTTCGAAGCGCTCGGGCAGGCGCGGCTGCCGCGCTGGAGCAGCGGCCGGATCGCGCTCCTCGGGGACGCCGCCTACTGTGCCTCGCCGATGAGCGGCATGAGCACGACGCTGGCCCTCACCGGCGCCTACGTCCTGGCCGGTGAACTCCTCCAACAGGCCGATCCGCAGACAGCGTTCGCCCGTTACGAGGCGACCATGCGCCCGTTCGTCGAGAAGGCCCAGCAACTGCGGCCGGGCGTGCCGCGGATGGTCTACCCGCACACCCGGCGGCAGCGCTCGTTGGTCTGGGCCGGCCTGCGGACCGCCACCAGTCCACTGGCCAACCGGTTCGGCGACGTCGCGGGTGCGGTGTTCAGCCCGCCCGCGGACGCGTTCCGGCTGCCGGACCACCCGGTGGCGGCGCGGCACGAGGGGTGAGCACGGGGGCGGGGCCCTTCCGCCGGGCAGGTGCGTGGTGCGCGGCGGAGGGGCCCCGGGGCGGCGGAGCCGGCGCGGTCAGCGGAACCGGTTGATCGCGTCGATGTGCCGTGCGCGGAGTTCCTCGTCGCGCACGCCCAGGCCCTCGGTGGGGGCCAGGCACAGCACGCCGACCTTGCCCTGGTGGACGTTGCTGTGCACGTCGTGGACGGCGAGCGCGGTGTCGGCCAGCGGGTAGGTGCAGGAGAGGGTGGGGTGGATCCTGCCCTTGGTCACCAGGCGGTTGGCCTCCCACGCCTCGCGGTAGTTGGCGAAGTGGGTGCCGACGATGCGCTTGAGGTGCATCCACAGGTAGCGGTTGTCGAACTCGTGGCGGAAGCCGGAGGTGGAGGCGCAGGTGACGATGGTGCCGCCCCTGCGCGCGACGTAGACGGACGCCCCGAAGGTCTCCCGGCCCGGGTGCTCGAAGACGATGTCCACGTCCTCGCCCCCGGTCAACTCCCGGATGCGTGCGCCGAACCGCTTCCACTCCCGCGGATTCTGGGTGTCGTCGTCGCTCCAGAAGCGGTAGTCCTCGGCCGAGCGGTCGATGACCGCCTCCGCGCCCATGGCCCGGCACACCTCGGCCTTGCGCTCGTTCGAGACCACGCAGACGGGGTTGGCCCCGCCGGCGAGGGCGAGTTGGGTGGCGTACGAGCCCAGACCGCCGGTGGCGCCCCAGATCAGCACGTTGTCGCCCTGCTTCATGCCGGCGCCGTTGCGGGAGACCAGCTGACGGTAGGCGGTGGAGTGCACCAGACCCGGCGCGGCGGCCTCCTCCCAGGTGAGGTGGTCGGCCTTGGGCATCAGCTGGTTGGCCTTGACCAGGGCTATCTCGGCCAGGCCGCCGAAGTTCGTCTCGAAGCCCCAGATCCGCTGGGCCGGGTCGAGCATGGTGTCGTCGTGGCCGTCCGGGCTCTCCAGCTCCACCGACAGGCAGTGCGCCACGACCTCGTCGCCGGGCTTCCAGACGTTCACCCCGGGGCCGGTGCGCAGCACCACGCCGGACAGGTCGGAGCCCAGGATGTGGTACGGCAGGTCGTGGCGGGAGGCCAGCGGCGAGGTACGCCCGTAGCGCTCCAGGAAGCCGAAGGTCGGCAGCGGCTCGAAGAGGGAGGACCAGACAGTGTTGTAGTTGACGGAGCTGGCCATCACCGCGATCAGGGCCTCGCCGGGCCCCAGTTCGGGCACCGGAACCTCGTCGACGCGCAGCGACTTGCGCGGGTCCTTGTCCGCGCTGGGCATGCCGCGGAACATCTCGGTGTCCTCTTTGTGGACCGTCACGGCCCGGAAGGACTCGGGAACGGGAAGCGCGGCGATGTCCTCGGGCGTGCGGTCGGGTGCGTTGATCGCGGCGAGCAGTTCGCTCAGGGCATGGCTGTCGGGCATGGCGGAAGGGCCCCTTCGGGGTCGGGTCGCAGGGTGGATGGGTCAGCGGGACGCGGCGTCCTCCAACCCGGCGCGGTGGTCCACGGCCGCGTGCAGGCGGGCGTAGGGGCCTCGCGCGGCCAGGAGTTGGTCGTGGGTGCCCTGTTCGACGACACGGCCGCTGTCCATGACGAGGATCAGGTCCGCGTCGCGGATGGTGGACAGGCGGTGTGCGATGACGAAGCTGGTGCGGCCCGCGCGCAGCGAGCGCATCGCGCGCTGGATGAGGGCCTCCGTGCGGGTGTCGACGGAGCTGGTCGCCTCGTCCAGGAGCAGGATGGCGGGCCGGGCCAGGAAGGCCCGCGCGATGGTGATGAGTTGCTTCTCGCCCGCGCTGACGTTGGCCGACTCCTCGTCCAGGACGGTGTCGTAGCCGTCCGGCAGGGTGTGGATGAAGCGGTCGGCGCAGGTGGCGCGGGCGGCCTCCTCGACCTCCGCGCGGGTGGCGTCGGGGCGGCCGTAGGCGATGTTCTCGGCGATGGTGCCGGAGAACAGCCAGGCGTCCTGGAGCACCAGGCCGAAGTGGGAGCGCAGGTCCTCGCGGGTGAGGGTGGTGATGTCGGTGTCGTCGAGGAGGATGCGCCCGGCGTCGGTGTCGTAGAAGCGCATGAGGAGGTTGCCCAGGGTGGTCTTGCCGGCGCCGGTGGGGCCGACGACCGCCACGGTCTGGCCGGGTTCGACGGTGAGCGAGAGGTTTTCGATGAGCGGGGTGTCGGGGGAGTAGCGGAAGTCGACGTCTTCGAACCGGACGTGGCCGCGGACCGCGGGCAGCCGCGCCGGGGGGTCGGCGTCGGGGGTCTGCTCGTCCGCGTCCAGCAGCTCGTGGATCCGCTCCGCCGAGGCGAGGGCCGACTGCAGGCGCGCGGCGATGCCGGCGACCTCGACGATCGGCTGGCTGAACTGCCGGGAGTACAGCACGAACGCCTGGACGTCGCCGATGCTCAGGGTCCCGGCGACCACGCGCAGCGCGCCGACGACCGCCACGGCGACGTAGCCGAGGTTGGCGACGAACATCATCGCCGGTTCGATCGCGCCGGAGACGAACTGGGCCCGCGCGCCGGCGCGGTAGAGGGCCTCGTTGTGCTCGTCGAAGACCCGCTCGGCCTGCTCGCGCCGCCCGAAGCCCTTGACCAGCGCGTGGCCGGTGTAGACCTCCTCGACGTGGGCGTTGAGGGATCCGGTGGCGGACCACTGGCGGGCGAACCGCGGCTGTGCGCGCTGGCTGATCCGCGCCGCGAGCAGGACGGACACCGGCAGGCAGGCCACCATGATCAGGGTCAGCAGCGGCGAGATGATGAGCATCAGCACCAGCATGCTCAGTACGGAGAAGACCGCCGTGATCAGTTGGCTGAGGGTCTGCTGGAGGGTCTGCTGGAGGTTGTCGACGTCGTTGGTCACCCGACTGAGCACGTCACCCGCCGGGTGGCGGTCGAAGTACCGCAGCGGCAGGCGGGCGAGCTTGGCCTCCACGGACTGCCGCAGCGTGAAGACCACCCGCTGCACGACGGCCGCCACCAGCCGGCCCTGGAAGAGGGTGAGCAGGGCGGCGGCGACGAACAGCGCGAGCGCGATCAGCAGCACCCGGGAGATCGCGTCGAAGTCGACCCCGGTGGCGCCGTGGGCGTGCCGGATGCCGTCGAAGACGAGGTCGGTGGCCCGGCCGAGGAGGATCGGGCCCGCCGCGTTGAGCACGACGCCGCCGATGCCGAGGGCGACCGCCACGGACACCAGGGCGCGGTGGGGTCGCAGCAGGCCCAGTGTGCGGCGGGCGGTGCCGCGCCGCACGCGGCTAGCGCTGTCTGCCGCGACCATGGACGGCCTCCTGAGGGGTCGGGGCGGTTGCGGCGCCCTGGGCGGGATCGTCGAAGTCGCCGAAGCTTGAGGAGAGTTGGGACCGGGCGATGTCCTGGTAGGCGGCGCTGCTGCGCAGCAGTTCCTGGTGCGTCCCGGTGGCGGCCACCCGGCCGCGGTCCAGGACGACGATGCGCTGGGCGTCCTGGACGGTGCTGACGCGCTGGGCCACGGTGAGCACCGTCGCGCCGGAGATCACGGGTGCGAGGGCGGCCCGCAGTGCGGCGTCCGTGGTGTTGTCCAGTGCGGAGAAGCAGTCGTCGAAGAGGTAGACGTCCGGTCGGCGCAGCAGGGTGCGGGCGATCGCCAGTCGCTGGCGCTGTCCGCCGGACACGTTGGTGCCGCCCTGGGCGATCGGCGCGTCGAGCCCCGCGGGCAGGCGCTCGACGAAGTCCCGGGCCTGGGCGATCTCCAGTGCGTGCCAGAGCTCCTCGTCGCTGGCGTCGGGGTTGCCGAACCGCAGGTTGCTGGCGATGGTGCCGGAGAAGAGGAACGCCCGCTGCGGGACGAAGCCGACGGTGCGGCGCAGCGTCTCGGCGTCGAGCTCGCGGACGTCGACGCCGCCGACCTGGACGCGGCCCTCGGTGGCGTCGAAGTGCCGCAGCACCAGATTGAGCAGGGTGGTCTTGCCGCTGCCGGTGCTGCCGAGGATCGCCACCGTCTCGCCGGGGCCGGCGCTCAGGTCGATCCCGCTCAGCACCGGCTCCGCCGCGCCCGGGTAGCGGAAACCGGCCCCCTGCAGGGAAAGTTGGCCGGTTTTGGGCGCAGTGCGGACCGGCCGGGGCGGTTCCGCCACGCTCGGCTCGGTGGTCAGCACCTGCTGGATGCGCTCGGCCGAGACCCGCGCCCGCGGCATCGCCAGGCACACGAAGGTGACCATCACCACCGACATCGTGATCAGTGTCAGATAGCTCAGGAACGCGCTGAGCGCCCCGAACCGCATCGCCCCGGCGTCGATGCGGTGGGCCCCGAACCACACCACCGCGGCCATGAAGGCGTTCAGGACCAGTAGCACGACGGGGACGATGGTGGCCAGGAGCCGACCGACGTGCAACGAGACGTCACACAGTTCGGAATTGGTTCGGCCGAACCTCTCGCTTTCGTGTCCGTCGCGCACGAATGCCCGTACGACGCGCACTCCCGTGATGCGTTCGCGCAACAGTCCGTTGACGCGGTCCAAGTAATTCTGCATGCGGTCGTAGAACGGGTCGGTGCGGCCGAGAATGAGGCCGAAGGAGATTCCTACCGCCACCATCAGTACCACCAGGAGCAGTGCGAGCGGAATGTCCTGCTGGAGGGCGAGTGCAATGCTGCCCAGACACATCAGGGGCGCGGACACGACGACGCCGAACGCGGACAGCGCCAGCATCTGCACCTGTTGGACGTCGTTGACGGTGCGCGTCATCAGTGACGGGGTGCCGAACTGCCCGACCTCGCGGGCCGAGAAGTCCAGCACCCGGCGGAAGACGGCCGAGCGCAGGTCGCGGCCCATCGCCATGGCCGTCCGCGCGCTGAGCGACACCGCCCCCATGGACGCCGCGATCTGGAGCAGCGCCAGCGCCACCATGGCCAGGCCCAGTTGGATGATGTAGCCGCTGTCGGACTTGAGGACCCCGTTGTCGATGACGGCGGCGCCCAGCGACGGGAGGGCCAAGGTGGCCAGGATCTGGAGCAGTTGCAGCAGTGCCAGCAGGGTGACGGCGCGCCGGTGGGGGCGCAGTCGGGTTCGGAGGGTTCTGAGCAGCACCGGGCAACGCTCCAGGTGAGGGTAGGTCCGGTCGGTGGCGCCGGAAGAGGCGCCCACCGGGCCTGGACGGGGCACGTCCGGACAGTGCAGCGCACCGCGCACCGGAAAATCCGTAGTCTCTCGGGGCAGTTCATGTGGGGCCGTTCCGATCCGTGTCCCGTCCCGAACTCGACCGGCGCGAACCGGTGGTGGAGACTCCGGAATTCCGTAGTGTTGCCGGAATTGCTTGACGCCGCGACCGGCCGCTTGGAAGCGTTCACTTACCCGGCGTCTGGACCGCGGCGCATTCGACGCCATTCGACGCCGAGAGGTCAAGTAGCAGACTCGGCTCTGCGTTTGGGCGGTCTGTTTCTCAGTGAAGGAAAGGAATGAGATGTCCAAGCGTGCGCTGATCACCGGAATTACCGGTCAGGACGGCTCCTACCTGGCCGAGCACCTGCTCGGACAGGGCTACCAGGTGTGGGGACTGATACGCGGTCAGGCCAATCCCCGGAAGTCGCGGGTCAGCCGGCTGGTCTCCGACCTGTCCTTCGTCAACGGCGACCTGATGGACCAGGCCAGCCTGGTGTCGGCGGTGGACACGGTGCAGCCCGACGAGGTCTACAACCTCGGCGCGATCTCGTTCGTGCCGATGTCCTGGCAGCAGGCGGAACTCGTCACCGAGGTCAACGGCATGGGCGTGCTGCGCATGCTGGAGGCGATCCGCATGGTCAGCGGCCTGAACGGCTCGCGGACCGCCGACGGCGGTCAGATCCGCTTCTACCAGGCGTCCTCGTCGGAGATGTTCGGCAAGGTCGCCGAGACCCCGCAGTGCGAGACCACCATCTTCCGGCCGCGCAGCCCGTACGGCGTCGCGAAGATCTACGGGCACTTCATCACCCGCAACTACCGCGAGTCCTTCGGCATGTACGCGGTCTCCGGCATGCTCTTCAACCACGAGTCCCCGCGCCGTGGCGCGGAGTTCGTGACCCGGAAGATCTCCCTCGCGGTCGCCCGCATCAAGCTCGGCTACCAGGACAAGCTGTCCCTCGGCAACCTCGACGCCGTCCGGGACTGGGGCTTCGCCGGCGACTACGTCCGCGCCATGCACCTGATGCTCCAGCAGGACGAACCGGGCGACTACGTGATCGGAACCGGCCAAATGCACTCGGTCCGTGACGCGGTCCGCATCGCCTTCGAGCACGTGGGCCTGGACTGGGAGGACTACGTCAGCATCGACCCGTCCCTGGTGCGTCCGGCCGAGGTGGAGATCCTCTGCGCGGACGCCGACCGCGCCCGCGCCAAGCTGGGCTGGGAGCCCGGCGTGGACTTCCCGGAACTGATGCGCATGATGGTCGATTCCGATCTGCAACAGGTCTCCCACGAGCGGGAGTACGGGGATCTGCTGGCCGGTATCTGGTAGTCCGGCCGGGCACGCGGGGCATCTCGGCGCGCGGAGCGCGGTCCGGGTGCCCCGTCTCGTCGGCACCACGGCGGCCTGCACCGGAAGACCGTGCGCGGACGCTGCGGATATCCCCGCCGCCCGCCCCGTCAGAGGGGCGCGCTGCACACCGGGCCGGCTCGGCCCACCACGTCCCGGCGTCACTGCCAGGGGAAAAGGAGCCAATGTCACGAGCGCAACCACCGCCGCTGCAAGATCATCTCCCTGGGGAATGGTCTGCCGCGGCGGCGTGTTGCACGCCACATAATCTGAAGGTCATGTACTCTAACGCACCTCAGACATCACTCTTTAGGGTGATTTACGGATCGATGTGATGATGCCCCGTCACATCCGTTGTGTCTCCGAGGTGCGAGGAGTCCATGGTGCGGAGCCGGAGCGTAGATCCTGATATAGGCCGCACCTTGGTCGGTCGGGCCGATGTCGTGCGGGAACTCGACCGTTGCACCCGCGAAGCGTTCTCCGGACGTGCGCGCTCGGTCGTCGTGACCGGTCCGGCCGGGATCGGCAAGACCGCCCTCCTACGTGCCTTCCTCAAGGGGGACGCCTGTCGGGACGCCGCGGTTCTCCAGGGCAGCTGCGTGGTGGGCGGATCGCGCTCGTCGTTCAGCGGTTTACGCGCGTTGCTCGGCCCCGGCGCCCGGCGCGCCCTCCTGTGCGGCGCCGCCCACCCCGCCGTTCCGGCACTCGCCCCCGGCGCGCTGGACGGTCGACCACCGCACGCTCCGGACGTCCAGCACGCGTTCCACGCGCTGTACCGGTACGCGGCCGACGCGCTCGACCGCCGCCCGCTCGTCCTGGCGCTGGACGACGCCCGGCACTGCGACGAACTCTCGCTGCGCTGGCTGGAGTTCCTGCTGCGACGGTCCGACGACCGCCCCCTCCTCGTCGCCCTCACCCGGCAGTCCGAGGCCACCGCGCTGACCCGTGGCGTCCCGGCGCACCACGCCCTGGCGGACCTGGTCGCCCACTGCCGCACCACGACGCTGCGCCTGCACCCGCTGACCGAAAAGGACGTCGGGGAGGCCGTGCGGGAGTTCTTCCCGGTGCCCGCCGCCCCCGTCTTCGTCACCCGCGCCCGGGCCGCGAGCGGGGGCAACCCCCGCCTCTTGGGCCGAATACTGCGCGAGTTGCGGGCGGCCGGAGCCGGACCGGGGGTGGGCGGCGCCGACCGGATCGCCGAGACCGCCGAGCGCGTCCTGGCGGGTTGGGCGCGCGAACTCCTCGACCGGCAGCCGCCCTGGGTCGGCGAGGTCGCACGGGCGGTGGCCGTCCTCGGCGAACGGGGTGCCGACCACGTCGGTCCGCTCGCCGCCGTACCGGCCGATGCCGTCGAGGACGCCCGACGGGTGCTGTGCGAGGCCGGGCTGGTGCCCGGCAACGGCCAACTGGCGCACAGCGCGGTGCGCGCGGCGGTGCTGGCGCCCCTGGACCCCCAGGCGCTGGCCAGCCTGCACGCGCGGGCGGCGCTGCTCCTGAGCGACGCGGGCCGGCCCGCCGAAGAGATCGCCGACCACCTGCTGCGGCTGCCCGCGATCGGCGAACCCTGGGTGCCGGGCGTCCTGCTGGAGGCCGCGGCCCGCGCCGAGGAGCGCGGCGCGCCGGAGACCGCGGCCCGTTACCTGTACCGCGTGCTGGAAGTGGACCCCGACAGCGTCGACATCCGCGTCCGATTAGCCCGGGTCCTGGCCGACACGGACCCGCCCGAGGCGGTCGGCCTGCTGCGGGAGGCGCTGGCGCCGAGCGTCGACGTGCGCACCCGGGCGCGGATCGCCGCGCAGTTCGGCACGACCGGCCTGGCCGTGCGCGAGTGCTCCGTCGCCCTGAAGATCCTCGAAGAGGTCCTGGACGCGCTGGACGCCGAACTCGGCCCCGACCCCGCGCCGGCCGACCGGGAGCTGCGCACGCTCGTCGAGGCGGTGTTCCTGATCGTCGGCTCGCACGGCCGCAGCACCCTCGCCGCCACCCGCAAGCGGGCCGCGTCGATGGCCCTGCCGGAGGGCGACACCCCCGCCCAGTGCCAGAAGCTGGCGGCCATGGGCATACTGACGGCGTTCGACGGCGGGCCGCCCGAACCGGCCGTCCAGCAGGCGCTGCGCGCCACCGCCAGCCCCCATCTGCGCCTCAAGAACTGGACGCTGATCAACTCGGCGCTCGTCCTCGGCTTCGCCGACCGCACCGAGGAGGCGGTGCACTCCCTGGACCGCGTCCTGCGCCACGGCCGGAAGAACTCCGCCATCTGGACCTACTCCCTGGCCCTGTCCATCCGCGCCGTCCTCAAGCACGGCGTGGGCGCCCTCCCGGACGCCCTCGCGGACGCCAGGACGGCGGTCCGGCTCAGCAGCTCGGAGCGGTGGAGCGGGACGCTGGTCATGCCGCGCCTGGCCCTGGCGGGCGTCCTGGTGGACCGGGGCGAGGCCGCGGACGCCGAACGGCTGCTGGCCGCTACCGAGCCCGCCTGGCGCGAGCAGTACGTGTGGACCTACCACCGCTACCTGATGGTCCTGGGGAGGGCCCGTCACGCCTTGGGGGACCCGGAGGGCGCCTTGGCGCTGTTCCGCGAGTGCGGCAGGTCGCTGGAGGAGGCCGAGGTGCGTCAGGCGGCGTTCCTGCCCTGGTGGATGGAGGCGGCCGGCGTCCTCGCGGAACTGGGCCGCGCGGCGGAGGCCCAGGAGCCGGCCGCGCACGGTACGCGGCTCGCCCAGCAGTGGGGCACCCCGCGCGCGCTCGGGCTGGCGGCCCTGGCGCGCGGGCTGGCCACCCCCGGCGAGCGCGGCGTGGAACTGCTGGGCGAGGCGGTCCGGGAACTCGCCGCCTCGCCGGCCCGCGTCGAACACTCCCGGGCTGAACTCGCCCTGGGAAGGGCCCTGTTGGCGCGGGGTGACCGGCGGGAGGCGCGCGAGCACCTGCGCACCGCGGCCGGCTTGGCCCAGCGCTGCGGGGCCCTCGCGCTGGGCCAGGACGCCCGCGACGCCCTGGTGGCCGCCGGCGGCCGCATGCGGAAGCTGACCGCCTCGCCGCTGGACCTGCTCACCGCCATGGAACGCAGGGTCGCCAGTCTCGCCGCCGGCGGCGCCGGGAACCGTTCGATCGCGCAGTCGCTGTACGTCAGCGTGCGCACGGTCGAGATGCACCTGACGAGCGTGTACCGCAAGTTGGGGATCGCCGAGCGGGCCCAGCTCGCCATGGTCCTGCGCTCCTCGGGGGAACGCGGAGCACGGGCGCCGGACCCGGCGCCACCGGCAGGCGGACGGGATTGAGGGCGAGCGGACCGGGATGGGGCCTGTGGCGAGACCGAACGGTGCACAGTCATACGCTGGAGCTACCTGGGCGGCGCGGTTGCGCATCGACCCGGCCCTGCTCGAACGGGAGGCGGAGCAGGCGCAGTTGAAACAGACGGTGGCCGAGCTGGGCGAGGGCCAACCCGCCGTCGTCGTGGTGACCGGCCGCCCCGGCTTCGGCCACAACGCCCTGCTGCGCTGGGCCGGCCGGCTGGCCGAGAAGCGGTCGGTGCGCGTCCTGCGCGCCACCGGCTCCCTGACCGAGCGCGAGCTGCGGCACGGCGCGGTGATCCAACTCCTCAGCCAGGTGGGACCGGAGGCCGAACGCCCGCTCCAGGTGCTGCGCGGCAACCCCGAGCCGGCCGGTCTGCCCGGCCTCCAGGAACTCCTGCACACCGTCCGCCGCACCCCCACCCTCGTGACCGTGGAGGACGCCCAGTGGTTGGACCCGGATTCCCAGCGCTGGCTCCAGGCGCTGGTGCGGCGACTGTCCGCCGGCCTCCCGCTCGCCCTCCTGCTCGGCCGCACCGGCGTGGACGCGCACGGCCCCGACTGGCTGGCCGACACCCCCGCCGCACGGCTGACCCGCCACCTCACCGTCCCCGGACTGAGCCCCCGCGCGGTCGCCACCCTGACCAGCACGATCTTCGGCGCCCCCTGCGACGAGCCGTTCGCCACCGCGGCCGTCCAGGCGTCCCACGGCAGCCCCGCCATCCTGCACGCGACGCTGCACAGCCTGGCCGACGCCGGTCAACGCCCCACCGAGGCCCTCGTCCCGCAACTGCGCACCGTGATGACCGGCATCGTCGGGGACCGCTGCGCCCGCGCCCTGCGGGGCCTGACCGACGAGTCCATCGCCGTCCTGCGCGCGCTGGCCGTCGCCGGCGACCTGATGGACTTCACCCGGATCTGCCACCTGGCCGGGGTGCGCACCGCGCACGAGTCCCGGCTGCGCTCGGCGCTGCAGACGGCCGGCTTCACCCTCCCCGACGGCCCCTTCGAGCGCATCCGCCTGGAGGTCGCCAGGGCCCGCATCCTGGAGGACACCCCGACCGCCGAACGCGCCGGCCTGTACGCCCGCGCCGCCCGCCTCGCCTACCGCTCCGGCGCCGCCGACGAGGACACCGCCGACCTCCTGCTCCACGCCCCGCCGATCGGCGAGCCCTGGGCGATGCACACGCTGTACGGCAGTTACGGCGCCGCCGTCCGCCGCAGTGAGGACCTCGCCCGCGCCCACCCGCAGACCTCCGCCGTCGGCGAGCCCCAGGAGGCGGGCCGGGGGGTCGCCGCCGCCCGTCGCAGCGCCTTCGCCCGCGCCGTGACCTGCTTGAACCGGGCCCTCGAAGAGCCTCTGCCCCCGGTTCGGCGCGCCGAGGTCAGCCTCGACCTGGCCAGTGCCGAGGCGGTGGCCGAGCCCGTGGCGAGCGACCGCAGGCTCGCCGCCGTCGTCAACAGCACAGGAGACGGCGAGAGATGGTCCCAACTGCGTGTGCGGGCTCTGGACATGGGCCTGGCGCGCGGCGACGACTCGTGGGGGCGCTGCGTCGCCGCCCAGGCCCTGGAGACCGCCCACGGCCGTGCGCGCGACGATCTGATCGCGCTGTACTGGTACGCCATCCGCTGCCGGCCCGAGGTCCGCGACGTCCCCGCCCCCGGCGTGCCGGCCCTGCCCGAACAGCCCCTCGCCCCCGCCCCGGCGGGCATCCGCGCCGGTCAGCTCGCCACCCTCGGCCAGCACCGCGAACGGGCCGCGGAGCTGGCCCGCCGGGCCCTGGAAGGGGGGCGCGCCGTGCCCGTCATGCCGCGCCTGGTCGCCGTCAGGTCCCTGTGGTTCACCGACGCCGCCGCCGAGGCCGAGGACCACCTCACCGCCCTCGTCGCCGAGTTGCGCGGCAGCCACAGTCGTGCCGGCCTCGCCCGCGCCCTGGTGCTGAGCGCCGACCTGCACCTGCGCGGCGGTCGCGTGGCCGCGGCCGAACGCGCCGTGGCCGGCGCCGAACGGGCCCTGCCCGCCGCCGCCTGGCACCCCTACGCCGCCCCGCACTTCACGGCCGTGCGCTGCGTCATCGCCATGGAGAACGGCCGGCACGACGAGGCCCGGGCGCTGACCGCCGTTCCCACCCCGTCCGATACCGAAGCCAGCGTCCACTGGCCCCTGCTGCTGTTCATCCGCGCCCGGGTGGCGGCCGACGAGGGACGCTGGGCCGAGGCCGTCGAACTGTTCAAGGAGAGCGGACGGTGGCTGGTGCGCCGGCAGTGGATCAACCCCGTCGTGCTGCCGTGGCGTTCGCTGGCCGCCCTGGCCTGCGTCCGCCTCGGCGACCGGGTACAGGCCCGACGCCTGATCCACGAAGAACTCACCCTGGCCCGTCGCTGGGGTGCCCCCAGCGCACTGGGCCTGGCCCAGCTGTGCCTCAGAGCCGTCGACGAACCGGGGGCGGTCGCCGGCTCCGGCGTCCCCACCGGCATCCCGCGCGGGCCCAACCACCTCGCCTACGCCTGGGCCCTGGCCGACCTCACCACCGAGGAGGCCATCAAGGGCGACCGCGACGCCGCGGCCCGACTGCTGACCGAACTGTCCGACCACCGCGTCGCCCGCACCTCCAACCGCCTGGCCGAACGCGTGCGCTCGCTGGCCGACTGCCTGGAACCGACCGCCGCCTCGGGGGAGTCCCTGTCCGAGGAGGAATGGGGCGTTCTGTCGACCGTCGAGCGGGAGACCGCCGAGCTGGCCTGCCGCGGCCTGGGCAACCGCCAGATCGCCGAGGAGCTCTCGGTGAGCCGGCGCACCGTCGAACTGCGGCTGAGCAGCACCTACAAGAAACTCCACCTCGCTTCACGCGAGGAACTCCGGGCACGGTACCGGCCGATGGAAGGGGCATGACCGATGCTGTACGAGCGGGAATCCGAACTGGCCCGGATCGACGTCGCGGTGCGCCAGGCACGGGAGGGCCGCCCCTCGGTGCTCCTGCTGACCGGCCCGTTGGGCATCGGACGGTCCACGCTCCTCCAGGAGGCCGGTGCCTCACCCCCGGGCGGCTTAACGGTGTTACGCGCCAATGCCGCCCCCATGGAGCAGGACTTCGCCTACGGCATCGTCCACCAGCTCCTCGGCCCCCTCCTGGCCGAGGGCCTGCCCGTCCTCGGCGACCACGAAGCCCCCGACTCCGAAGCGGTGCTGCACGGCCTGCGGTCGCTCCTGGCCGACGCCAGCGCCACCACCCCCGTGCTCCTCCTCGTCGACGACCTCCAGTGGGTCGACCTGCCCTCCCTGCGCTGGCTCGCCTACCTGGTGCGGCGCGCACACGGGATGCGGATGGCCCTCGTCTGCACCCTGCGGGACGGGGACCCGCGGGCCGAGCACCCGCTCGTCGGCGACCTGGCCGACGCCGCCGACATCCTGCACCTCGCCCCGCTCTCGCTCGACGGCACCCGGACCCTGATCCACCACCACGTGGGCGAGGCCCCTGCGGAGTGCTACGCCCGGGCCTGCCACGACACCTGTGGCGGCAACCCCCTCTTCCTCCAGTCCGTCCTGCGCGACCACGCCCTCGACGGCCACCGCCCCACCCCCGAACAGGCTGAGCGGGTCCGCACCGTGCGCCCCACCCAGCTCCGCGACCGCCTGGCCGGGTGCCTGCACGCCCAACCCGATCCGGTACGCGACCTGGCAGCGGCCATCGCGGCGTTCGGCGATCACGGCGAACCCGACCTCATCCAGCACCACGCGCGGCTGGACACCATGAGCTACCAGCGGGCCCTGCGCGCCCTGCGCCGCCTCGGCCTGCTCGCCCGCCAGGAGACGCCGCGCTTCCTGCACCGCGTCGTGCGCGACGCCGTCGAAGCCGGCCTCACCATCGCCGCGTGCGAACACTCCCGGGTCACCGCGGCCGAAATCCTGCACCAGGCGGGCCGGCCGGCCGAGAACGTCGCGGATCTTCTGATGGCGGTCACCGCCACCCACCGTCCGTGGGCCATGGGGGTCCTACGGGCGGCCGCGGAGGCCGCCGAGCGCCGCGGTGCGGCGGACGCCGCCGCCCGCTACCTGCGGCGCGCGCTGCTGGAGAGCACCGCCGGCGACGGCGAACGCGCCCACCTGCTGCTCGAACTGGCCAAGGCCGAACGCGGCACCGACCCCGCCGCCTGCGAACGCCACGTCAGCCAGGCCGTCCGCCTGCTGTCGTCGGCCACCGACCGGGCGGCCGCCACCCTGCTCATCCCGCCCAGCCTGCTGGGCGAGGCCACCCCCTCGGTGGCGGACCTCCTGCGCAACGTCTGCGAGGACTTCGAGCCCACGGGACCCCACCAAGGGGGCGCCTGCGAGATAGCCCTGCGCCTGGAAGCGCGCCTGTGGCACGCCGGGCTGGAGAACCCGGCCGAGCTGGCCGGCGCGGGGGACCGCCTGCGCTCACTGGGCACCACGCCGCCCTTGGAGACCAGCGGTGCCCGCGAGTTGGCGGCCGTCCTGATCAACGCGGGGGTGCTGTCCGGCACCCTGCCGGCATCGGACGTCGCCGCCCTGGCCGGACAGATCCTGGAACGCGAGCCGGTGGCCTCCGCGTACCCCCGCACCACGCTCCCGTTGGTCGCGTTGGCCCTGTTCGCCGCCGATGCGGTGGAGGGCATGAACACCCGTCTGTCCGGCGAGCAGCACGCCGACCGCCCGAACGCGGGCGTGCACGCCGAGAATGCCCTGATCCAGCTGGCCTGCGGACGCCTGACCCAGGCCGCCGAACAGGCCGACCGGGCCGCCCGCCTGGCCGACGCGGAGTGGCGCGCGCCGGCCGCGGTGGTCCGGGCCGCGGTGGCCATGGAATCCGGCAACACCCCGTTGATCGAGTCCCTCTTGGAGGACTCCCAGAAGCGCTGGCCGGCCAGTCTCGCCATGACGGCGATGCGGCACCTCCTGGTGGCCTCGCTCGACGTCCGCCGCGGCCGTGACGCCGACGCCCTGGGGTCTCTGCTGGCCTGTGGACGCCAACTGGAGGCGGCCGAGTGGCGCAACTCCACCCTCTTCCCCTGGCGGCCCCGCGCCATCGTCCTCCACCAGCGCCTGGGCGAGGTCGGCCCGGCCCTGGCCCTGGCGGAGGAGGAACTCGCCTGGGCGCACCAGTGGGCGGCGCCCGCGGCGCTGGGCCGCGCCCTGCGCCTGCACGCCCTCCTGCCCGGCGGCGGGGGCGTCCCCGCCCTGCGCGAGTCCGCCGCCGTCCTGAGCAGATCGGCCAACCGGCTGGAACTCGCCCGTACTTTCCTCCAGTTGGGGATCGCGGGGGAGGGGAGCAAGGAGGCGAAGGTGATGTTGCGCGAGGCCGTTGACCTGAGCACTGCCTGTGGCGCACCCTGGCTGACCGAGCGCGCCCGCGCGGCCCTGGGAACCGCCGGCCCGAGCCAGGAGGCGCCGCTCACCGATGGTGAACGCCAGGTCGTCGCGTTGGTGGGCCGGGGGCTGACCAACCAGGAGATCGCCGAGCAGCTGGGCGTGAGCACCCGCGCCGTGGAGAAGCGGCTGACGTCGTGCTACCGCAAGTTGGGCGTGGCGGGGCGTCGCGAGCTGCTGGGTGGCCGGAGCGCGTCCCAGGCGTTCGCGGCGCGTTGAGTGCGCCGGTACGGGCGCCCCTTCGGTACGGGCGTACCGGCGGTAAGGGGTGCGGAGTGTTCGGGCGCCGAAAGTTCGGGGGCGGACCGTACCGTGCGGACCGTCGGACCACAGGATTAGGGATGGGGGCCGGGTGAGCGTTGACGCTCGTCCGGACGGTTCCTTAGTGTCGATTGTGCAGGGGAGTTCGAAATTCCATCCCGGCTGATGTCGGGCCGCCCGATCCCCTGCCTCGCCTCAATCTCTGGATTCTCCTTCTCACTCGTCTCTTGAAATTCTGATGTGCCAGCGGGGGTTGGAAAGGATGTCGGTCCCTTGAGGTTCTCTGCTCTGGTGGAATCTCTGCAGTTATCGGAAGATCCCGGCTCGACCGGTTCGGTCGGCGCGGCGGTCCGGGGGGAGGAGCGGTCGAGCGTCTGCATTTCCGTGCTCGACCCCGCTCTGACGATCCGTCAGGCCAATCAGGACTTCTTCCGGCAATTCGCGAGCCCCGCCACGTCCCCAGCAGATGTCATAGCCCCGCTCCCCTCTGATTCCTCGACGACGGCCCCCGACGTCTTCGGGCGCAATTTCCGCGACCTGGTCCACCCCAGCGTTCGGCAGCCGCTCATGCGGCAGTTCGAGCGGCTCCTGGAAGGCCGCCGGGACCGGTTCGCCACGCCCGTGATGGCGCTGCGACCCACCGGTGACGTGTTCAACGGCAGCCTCACCGCCGCCGCCGTACGCGGCTACGGCCCCGACCCGTCCGCGGTGCTCGTCGTCATGCGGTCCGGCCGGAACTCCTCCGACGACGACGCCGTCGTGGCGCCGAAACGGAAACTGCTCAGCGAGATCGACGCGCGAATTCTGGAGGGAATCGCGGCCGGTCTGTCCACGATTCCGCTGGCCTCACGGCTGTACCTCAGCCAGCACGGCGTGGAGTACCACGTCACCGGTTTACTGCGGAAACTGAAGGCCCCCAACCGGGCAGCCCTGGTCTCCCGTGCCTATGCCATGGGCGTGCTCACGGTGGGCACCTGGCCGCCCCGCGTCGTGGACGACTTCATCAAGTAACACCGCCCCGCATTTCACTGGTTCGCCGTGCGGGCGCGGGCCACGGGCTGCCTTTGGCGCCCGGTCCGTTCGGAAGGCGAGCCGAGAACACACCTGGTGCCGGGAGCGCCGCCGCGCATGCGCGGCGCCCCGGCCCGTCCGCGTGCGGCCGACCCCGCGCCCCGCCAAATCTACGGAATTCCATGACCACCCCCGTAGAGACTGGGCCCGTGGCGTGCGGGAAGTCGAGCTGCCTCGTGCAGGGCACGCAGATAACTCCGTCGCCGTGGTGCAGCCGTCCCCAGTACCAGCTGCCCGCAGCGAAATCCTCTGCTGTCCGACGGTCTTGAGATGGGTTGGAACGTGGCGAACATGGATCAGGAACAGAAGCTCCGCGACTACCTCAAGCGGGCCAGCGCCGACCTGCGGCGCTCCCGGCAGCGGGTGGGCGAGTTGGAGGCGGCGGCCCGCGAGCCGATCGCGATCGTGGGCATGAGTTGCCGCTTCCCGGGGGGCGTGCGCAGCCCCGAAGAGCTCTGGTCCCTGCTCGCCGACGGTGGGGACGCCATCACCACCGCCCCCGACGACCGCGGTTGGGAGCTGCAGACCGAGGACGCGGGGCAGTACTCCGGTGGATTCCTGCGCGACGCGGCCGAGTTCGACGCCTCCTTCTTCGGGATCTCGCCCCGCGAGGCGCTCGCCATGGACCCGCAGCAGCGCCTGCTGCTGGAGTCCTCCTGGGAGGCGTTCGAGCGGGCCGGCATCGACCCGGCGGTGGTCCGCGGCGGCCGGACGGGCATGTTCGTCGGCGCGATGCCGCCGGAATACCGGGTGGGCCCGGACGACGACGTCCAGGGCTTCGGCCTGACCGGCACGGCCACCAGCGTCCTCTCGGGCCGACTCGCCTACTTCTTCGGGACCGTGGGCCCGGCCGTCACCATCGACACCGCCTGCTCGTCCTCCCTCGTGGCCCTGCACCTGGCCGCGCACTCCCTGCGCCAGGGCGAATGCTCCCTGGCACTGGCCGCGGGCGTCACCGTCATGTCCAGCCCCACCACCTTCGTGGAGTTCAGCCGCCAAGGCGGGCTCGCCGCCGACGGGCGCTGCCGCTCCTTCGCCGACTCCGCGGGCGGCACCGGCTGGGGCGAGGGCGTCGGTGTCCTGGTCCTGGAACGCCTCTCGACGGCCCGCCGCAACGGGCACGAGGTCCTCGCCGTCATCCGCGGCTCCGCCGTCAACCAGGACGGCGCCTCCAACGGCCTCACCGCCCCCAACGGCCCCTCTCAGCAGCGCGTCATCGAGCAGGCGCTGGTCAGCGCGCGGCTCTCGGCCGACGAGGTCGACGTCGTCGAGGCGCACGGCACCGGCACCACCCTGGGCGACCCCGTCGAGGCCCAGGCCCTGCTGGCGACCTACGGCCAGGGCCGCGACGCCGCACACCCCCTGCTGCTGGGCTCCGTCAAGTCGAACCTCGGCCACACCCAGGCGGCGGCCGGCATGGCCGGCGTCATCAAGATGGTGCTGTCCCTGCGGCACGGCCAGCTCCCGCGCACCCTCCACGTGGACGCGCCGTCCTCGCACGTCGACTGGACCCAGGGTGCCGTGCGCCTGCTCACCGAGCAGGTCCCCTGGCCGCAGGGCGAAC
The DNA here is from genome assembly GCF_039532155.1 of Streptomyces lunalinharesii. Classification (NCBI taxonomy): domain Bacteria; kingdom Bacillati; phylum Actinomycetota; class Actinomycetes; order Kitasatosporales; family Streptomycetaceae; genus Streptomyces; species Streptomyces lunalinharesii. The sequence continues at coordinate 183,860 of NZ_BAAARK010000004.1, read as the reverse complement.
AGCCGCGCCGGGCCGGCATCTCGTCGTTCGGCCTCAGCGGCACCAACGCGCACACGATCCTCGAAGAGGCCCCGGCCGTCCCGGCCCCCGAGGCCGGTCAGGAGGACCCGGCGCAGCCGGCCGCGGACGAGACCGTCGAGCCCGGCGTCGTGCCGTGGCTCGTCTCCGGCCGCACCCGGGAGGCGCTGCGCGCCCAGGCGGCACAGCTGCTCGCCCACCTCGCCTCCCGCCCCGACCTCGCGCCCGTGGACGTGGCCCACTCCCTGGCCACGGCCCGCTCCGGCCTCGAACACCGCGCCGCGTTCACCGCCGCCGACCTGGACCGGGCGCGCGCCGCCCTCACCGCGCTCGCCGACGGCACGCCGGCCCCGGGCCTGGTGCAGGACACCGCCCGCACCCGGGCCAAGCTCGCCTTCCTCTTCGCCGGCCAGGGCTCCCAGCGGCCCGGCATGGGCCGCGAACTCGCCGTCCGCTTCCCCGTCTTCGCCGCCGCCCTCGACGAGGTCCTCAGCCACCTCGACCAGGGGCTGGAACGGCCCCTGAAGGACGTGCTGTTCGCCGCCGAGGGCACGCCCGAGGCCGCCCTGCTCGACCGGACCGGCTACGCCCAGCCCGCGCTCTTCGCGCTCGAAGTGGCGCTGTACCGGCTCGCCGAGTCCTTCGGCCTCACGCCGGACTTCCTCGCCGGCCACTCCATCGGGGAGATCGCCGCGGCACACGTCGCCGGCGTCTTCACGCTGGCCGACGCCGCCGCCCTGGTGCTCGCCCGCGGCCGCCTCATGCAGGCGCTGCCCGAAGGCGGCGCCATGGTCTCCCTGGAAGCCACCGAGGACGAGGTCCGGCCCCTGCTGACGGACCGGGCGGAGCATGTCTCGATCGCCGCGGTCAACGGCCCCACCGCCGTCGTGGTCGCCGGCCGCAGCGACGCCGTCGACGCCGTCGCCGCGCACTTCGACGCGCTCGGCCGCAAGACCAAGCGACTGCGCGTCTCGCACGCCTTCCACTCGCCGCTCATGGAACCCATGCTGGCGGAGTTCCGCGCGGTCGTCGCCCGGCTCACCCCGCAGGCACCCGTCATCCCGGTCGTCTCCGGCCTGACCGGGACCCTCGCCACGGTGGAGCAACTGACCTCCCCCGACTACTGGGTGGACCACGCCCGGCACGCCGTACGGTTCGCCGACGCCCTGGACTGGCTCCACGGCCACGGCGCCGCCACCTACCTGGAACTGGGCCCCGACGGCGTCCTGTCCGCCATGGCCCAGACGTGCCTGGCCGCGACCGAGACCGCCGACGGCGCCCCCGCATCCGCCGACGCCGCCGACGGCGTGCCCGCCACGCTCGCGGTGCTGCGCCCGGGCCGCCCCGAGGCCGAGACCCTCACCGCCGCACTCGCGGGCCTGCACACCCGCGGCGTGACCGTCCAGTGGGAGCCCTACTTCCAGGGCACCGGCGCCCGCCGCACCGAGCTGCCCACCTACGCCTTCCAGCGCCGCCGCTACTGGCCCAAGAGCCTGCCCGCGACCGGCGGTGACGTGCGCGCCGCCGGCCTGGGCGCCGCGCACCACCCGCTGCTGACCGCGGCCGTGTCCGTCGCCAACTCCGACGGCCTGCTGCTGACCGGACGGCTGTCCCGACGCACCCACCCCTGGCTCGCCGACCACGCCGTGCGCGGCACGGTGCTGCTGCCGGGCACCGCCTTCCTGGAACTGGCCGTGCGCGCCGGGGACGAGGCCGGCTGCGGCCGGGTGGAGGAACTCACCCTGGCCGCCCCGCTGCCGCTGCCCGAGGACGGCGGCGTGCAGGTGCAGGTCTGGGTGGGCGGCCCCGACGACTCGGGCCGCCGCGCGGTCAGCGTCCACTCCCGCCCCGACGGGCCGGAGGAACTCCCCTGGACCGAGCACGCCTCCGGCACCCTCGTCGCCGGCGAGCACCACGCCGACTTCGACGCCACCGTCTGGCCCCCCGCCGACGCCCAACCGCTCGACCTCGGCGGCTTCTACGACCGCCTCGCCGACACCGGCTTCGGCTACGGCCCCCTCTTCCAGGGCCTGCACGCCGCCTGGCGCAGCGGCGAGGACGTCTACGCCGAGGTGACCCTGCCCGACGCGAACGGCTCCGCCGCCGAGTCCGCCGCGTCGTTCGGGATCCACCCCGCCCTGCTCGACGCCGCGCTGCACGCCGCCGCCTTCGCCGACCTGGGCGACGCGGCCCGCGGCGGCCTGCCCTTCTCCTGGCAGGACGTGACCCTGCACGCCAGCGGGGCGACGACGGTCCGGGTGAAGCTGTCCCCGGTCGGTGACGATGCGATGGCGCTCGCCGTCGCCGACACCACCGGCGCCCCCGTCGCCTCCGTCGGCTCGCTCGTGCTGCGCGCCGTGCCGGACGAGCGCTTCGGCGTCACCGACTCCCTGGTCCGGGACGCCCTGTTCGCGCTGCGCTGGACCGCACCGCGCCAGCCCGCCCAGGAGGCGCCCAGCGCGCTCGCCGTCCTCGGCCCGGACCTCTTCGGCCTGGAGCAGGCCCTCGCCTCGCCGGACCTGGTGGTCACGGCACTGCCCGGCGTGGACGCCGGGCGAGCCCCGGACGTGGTGCTCGCCCCCGTCGCCGGTGCGGCCGGCGACGGCGGCGACGGGGTCGTCAGCTCCGTGCACGCCCGCACCGCCCACGTCCTGGAGTGCCTGCGCAACTGGCTGGCCGGCGAGCAGTACGCCGACTCCCGGCTGGTCTTCGTCACCCGGGGCGCCGTCGCCACCGACGACGGGCAGGCGCCGGACCCGGTGGCCGCCGCCGTCTGGGGCCTGGTCCGCGTCGCACAGAACGAACACCCGGGCCGCTTCGCCCTGTTGGACCTCGACCCGGCCCTCGACGAGCCCGCCACCGAGCCGCTGCTGCGGGCCCTGGCCCTCGACGAGCCGCAGACCGCGGTCCGCGGCACCGCCGTGCTCACCGCGCGGCTCGCCCGCGCCCAGGCGCCGCAGACCGCCGCCCCGTGGGACCCCGAGGGCACCGTCGTCCTCACCGGGGCCACCGGCGGCCTGGGCCGCGTCGTGGCCCGGCACCTGGTCGCCGAGCGCGGCGTGCGCCACCTGCTGCTCGTCGGCCGCCGCGGCCCGGACGCCGAGGGCGCCCCGGAACTCGTGGCCGAACTGGCCGAACACGGCGCCCAGGTGGCCATCGCCGCCTGCGACCTGGCCGACCGCGCCGCCGTGGACCTGCTGCTGGCCGGAGTGGACGCCGCGCACCCCGTCACCGCCGTCGTGCACAGCGCCGGCACCCTCGACGACGGCGTCATCGAGTCCCTCACCCCCGAGCAGCTCAGCACCGTCCTGCGGCCCAAGGCCGACGCCGTCTGGCACCTCCACGAGGCCACCCGGGACCTGGACCTGGCCGCCTTCGTGGTCTTCTCCTCCCTCTCCGGCACCGTCGGCACGGCGGGCCAGGGCAACTACGCCGCCGCCAACGCCTTCCTCGACGCCCTCGTCCAACTGCGCCGCGCCCAGGGCCTGCCCGGCCTCTCCCTGGCCTGGGGCCCGTGGGAGCCCACCGCCGGCATGACCGGCGGTCTGACGGACGAGGACCTCGCGCGGATGGCCCGCATGGGCACCCCCGCGCTCACCGTGGAGCAGGGCACCGCCCTCTTCGACGCCGCCACCGCCACGGACGCCGCCGTCCTGCTGCCGACCCGGCTCGACCTGTCCGTGCTGCGCCTCCAGGGCGAGGTGCCGGCGCTGTGGCGCGGCCTGATCCGCGGGCCGGCCCGCCGCTCGGTGGTCTCCGGTTCGGAGGCGGCCGTCACCCTCGCCCAGCGGCTCTCCCGCCTGGCGGAGACCGACCGCCGGGAGGTCGTGCGCGACCTCGTGGCCGGCCAGGTCGCCGGCGTGCTCGGCCACGCCAGCACCGCCGACATCGACGCCCACCGGCCGCTGCGCGACCTGGGCTTCGACTCGCTGACCGCCGTCGAACTGCGCAACCGGCTCAACGCGGCCACCGGCCTGCGCACCGCCGCCACGGTCATCTTCGACTACCCGACCGTCGACGCCCTCGCCACGCACCTGCTGGCCGAACTCATGGGCTCCGAGGCCGCCACCGCCAGCAGCGCCCCCCGCGCCGCCGCGGACGACGACCCCATCGTGATCGTCGGCATGAGCTGCCGCTACCCGGGCGGCGTCGCCTCGCCCGAGGACCTGTGGCGGCTGGTGTCCGAGGGCACCGACGCCATCTCCGGCCTGCCCACCGACCGCGGCTGGGACCTCGACGCGCTCTACGACCCGGACCCGGACCGCATCGGCACGTCCTACTCGCGCTTCGGCGGATTCCTGCACGACGCCGCCGACTTCGACCCCGCCTTCTTCGGCATGAGCCCCCGCGAGGCCCTGGCCACCGACTCCCAGCAGCGGCTGCTCCTCGAAGCGTCCTGGGAGGCCGTCGAGCGCGCCGGCATCGACCCGACGTCCCTGCGCGGCAGCCGCACAGGCGTGTTCGCGGGCGTGATGTACAACGACTACGCCACCGTCCTCGCCGGCGGGCAGTTCGAGGGCCACCAGGGCAGCGGCACCGCCCCGAGCGTCGTCTCCGGGCGCGTCTCCTACACCCTGGGACTCGAAGGCCCCGCCGTCTCCGTCGACACCGCCTGCTCGTCCTCGCTGGTCGCCATGCACTGGGCGATGCAGGCGCTGCGCGCGGGGGAGTGCACGCTCGCCCTGGCCGGCGGCGTCACGGTGATGTCGACGCCGGGCGCCCTCATCGAGTTCTCCCGGCAGCGCGGCCTGTCCCCGGACGGCCGCTGCAAGGCGTTCTCCGACGGCGCCGACGGCGTCGGCTGGTCCGAGGGCGTCGGCGTCCTCGTCCTGGAACGCCTCTCCGACGCCCGCCGCAACGGGCACCAGGTCCTCGCGGTGGTCCGCGGCTCCGCCGTCAACCAGGACGGCGCCTCCAACGGCCTCACCGCTCCCAACGGCCCGTCCCAGCAGCGGGTGATCCGGCAGGCGCTGTCCGCCGCCGGCCTGACCACCTCGGACGTCGACGCGGTCGAGGGCCACGGCACCGGCACCACCCTCGGCGACCCCATCGAGGCCCAGGCCCTGCTCGCCACCTACGGCCAGGACCGCGACGCCGAACAGCCGCTGCTGCTGGGCTCCGTGAAGTCCAACATCGGCCACACCCAGGCCGCGGCCGGCGTCGCCGGCGTCATCAAGATGGTGCTGGCCCTGCGCCACGGCGTGCTGCCCCGCACCCTCCACGCCGACCAGGCGTCCTCGCACGTGGAGTGGGACGCCGGTGCGGTGCGCCTGCTCACCGAGGAGACGCCCTGGCCGCAGGCCGACCGGCCGCGCCGCGCCGCCATCTCCTCCTTCGGCTTCAGCGGCACCAACGCCCACCTCATCGTCGAGGAGCCGGCGGCCGCCCCCGAGCGCCGCGAAGAGCCCGCGCGCACCCCGGCCGTCGTGCCCTGGACGCTGTCCGGCAAGAGCCGGGCCGCGCTCCGGGACCAGGCCGCCCGCCTGCGGTCCTTCCTCGACGAGCGGCCCGCCCTCGACCCGGCCGACGTCGCGCTGTCCCTCGCCACCACCCGGGCGGACTTCGACCAGCGCGCCGTGGTCCTCGGCGACCGCGACGAACTGCTGCGCGCCCTGGCCGACCTGGCCGCCGACCGGCCCACCGCCACCCTCACCGACGGCGAGGTCGGCGGCGCCGGCAAGCTGGCCGTGATGTTCTCCGGCCAGGGCAGCCAGCGCCCCGGCGCCGGCCGGGAACTCGCCGCCCGCTTCCCCGCGTTCGCCCGCGCCCTCGACGAGGTGACCGCCGCCCTCGACCCGCACCTGGACCGTCCCCTCAAGGACGTCCTGTTCGCCCCCGAGGGCAGCCCCGAGGCCGCGCTGCTGGACCGCACCGAGTGGACCCAGCCCGCGCTGTTCGCCCTCGGGGTCGCGCTCCACCGCCTGCTGGGCACCTGGGGCATCCGCCCCGACGTGCTGCTGGGCCACTCCATCGGCGAGATCACCGCCGCGCACGTCGCGGGCGTCCTCTCCCTGCCCGACGCGGCCCGGTTGGTGGCCGCCCGAGGCCGGCTGATGCAGGCGCTGCCCGCCGGCGGCGCGATGATCTCCCTCCAGGCCACCGAGGAGGAGGCCGCGCCGCTGCTCGCCGGCCGTGAGCACGAGGTCTCGCTCGCCGCCGTCAACGGCCCCCACAGCCTCGTGGTCGCCGGCGACCTGGCCGCCGCCGAGGAGATCGCCGCCCACTTCGCCGCCCAGGGCCGCAAGACGAAGCGCCTGGCCGTCAGCCACGCCTTCCACTCGCCGCTCATGGAGCCCGCGCTCGACGGGCTGCGCGAGGTCGCCGCCGAACTCACCTACCACGCGCCGGATGTGACCGTCATCTCCGGCCTGACCGGGCGCCCCGCCACCGACGACGAGCTGCGCTCCGCCGACTACTGGGTGGCGCACGCCCGCGACACGGTCCGCTTCGCCGACACCGTGCACGCCGCGCACGACTGCGGCGCCGGCACGTTCCTCGAAGTCGGCCCCGACAGCGTGCTGTCGGCCCCCGCCCAGGAGGCCCTCGGCGACGCCGCGGACGTGCACGTCGTCCCGCTGCTGCGCTCCGGCCGCGACGAGGAGCGCAGCGCGGCCACCGCACTGGCCCGCCTGCACGTGCGCGGCACCGTTGTCGACTGGCCCGGGTACCTCGCCGGCACCGGCGCCCGCACCGTCGAACTGCCCACCTACGCCTTCCAGCACGAGCACTACTGGCCCGAGCCGGCCCCGGCCCGCCTCGCCCAGGCCGCCGCCGACCCGGCGGACGCCGCACTGTGGGGCGCCGTCGAACGCGGCGACGCGAGTGAACTGGCCACCCTCCTCGGGCTCCGCGACGAACAGCACGCCTCCCTCTACGCGCTGTTGCCCGCACTGTCCTCCTGGCGCCAGCTCCGGCAGGAGAAGGCGCTGCTGGACTCCACCCGCTACCAGGTCGCCTGGCGACCCGTGACGGCGACCGCCGCGCCCGTACTGGACGGCACCTGGCTGCTCGTCACCGCCGACGGCATCGACGGCGACGAGGTCCTGCACGCCCTGCGCGGCCACGGCGCCCAGTTCGAGACCCTCACCCTGGACGACGCCTGCCGCGACCGCGGCCACCTCGCGTCCCGGCTCGACGCCCTGCGGACCGAGGACCGCGCCTTCGCCGGCGTCCTGTCCCTGCTGCCGCTCGCCGACCTGCCCGGCACCGAGGTCAGCGCCGAACTGCCCACCGGGCTCGCCCTGAGCCTCGTCCTGACCCAGGCGCTGGTCGACGTCGACCTCGGCGCCCCCCTGTGGACCCTGACCCGCGGCGCGGTCGCCACCGACCCGGCCGACCCGCTCACCAACCCCCTCCAGGCCGCGGTCTGGGGACTGGGACGGGTCGCCGCCCTGGAGCACCCGCGGCTGTGGAGCGGCCTGCTCGACCTGCCGGCCACGCTCGACGCCCCCGCCACCCAGTACCTGGTCAGCGCGCTGGCCGCCCGGGGCGGCGAGGACCAGCTCGCCATCCGGGCCACCGGTGCGCTCGGCCGACGCCTGGTGCGCCACCCGCAGGCCGAACTGCCGCCCGCCGACGCCTTCACCGCGCCGCGCGGCACGGTGCTCGTCACCGGCGGCACCGGAGCGCTCGGCGCCGAGGTGGCCCGCTGGCTCGCCCGCAGCGGCGCCGACCACCTCCTGCTCACCAGCCGCCGCGGCCCCGACGCCCCCGGCGCGGCCGAACTCGCCGCAGAACTGGGAGAGTTGGGTACTCAGGTCACCGTCGCGGCCTGCGACACCGCCGACCGCGACGCACTGGCCGCCCTGCTGGCCGCCGTCCCCGCGGAGCACCCGCTGTCCGGCGTCGTGCACGCCGCCGGCGTCGGGCAGAACGCCGCCCTCACCGACACCCCGTTGGCCGACGCCGCGCAGGCGATGGCCGCCAAGATGCTCGGCGCGGCCCACCTCGACAGCCTCCTGGACGGCCACGACCTGGACTTCTTCGTCCTGGTCTCGTCGATCGCCGGAGTGTGGGGCAGCGCCGGACAGAGCGCGTACGCCGCCGCCAACGCCTACCTCGACGCCCTCGCCGAGCACCGCACGGCCCGCGGCCTGCCCGCCACCTCCGTGGCCTGGGGGCCCTGGGCCGAGGCCGGGATGGCCACCCACGAGGCCGTCACCGACGAACTGCAGCGGCGCGGACTGCGCTTCCTCGCGCCCGCGAACGCCCTGACCGAACTGCGCCGCGCCGTCCTCCACAAGGACGTCGCGGTCACCGTCGCCGACATCGACTGGGAGCGCTACCACCCCGTCTTCACCGCCACCCGCCCGAGCGCCCTCTTCGACGAACTCGCCGAGGTCCAGGCACTCGACCACGCCGAGGACGCGAGCGCCGCGCCGGAGTTCGCCGCGCGCCTGCGGGGCCTCGACGAGGACGAGCAGGCGCGGCTGCTGGCCGACCTGGTGCGCGCCGAGGCGGCCGTCGCCCTCGGCCACGACTCCGCGGACGCCATCCCGGAGCGGCGGGCCTTCCGCGACGCCGGCTTCGACTCGCTGACCGCCGTGGAACTGCGCAAGCGGCTGGCCGCCCTCACCGGCCTGGCCCTGCCCGCCACCCTCGTCTTCGACTACCCGACCCCCGCCGTCCTCGCCCGCCACCTGCGCGAGGAGCTCCTCGGCACCGGCGGCCAGGCGGCCGCGACCGCGGTCGCCGCGTCGGGGGCCTTCGACGAGCCCATCGCCATCGTCGGCATGAGCTGCCGCTTCCCCGGCGGCGTCCGGTCCCCGCGGCACCTGTGGGACCTGGTCAGCGACGGCGTCGACGCCATCACCGACTTCCCCGTCAACCGCGGTTGGGACACCGGCCTCTACCACCCGGACCCGGACAACCCCGGCACCACCTACTCCGCCCAGGGCGGCTTCCTGCACGACGCGGGCGAGTTCGACGCGTCCTTCTTCGGCATCTCGCCGCGCGAGGCCCTGTCGATGGACCCGCAGCAGCGGCTGCTGCTGGAAACCACCTGGGAGGCGTTCGAGTACGCCGGCATCGACCCGACCGCCGTCCACGGCTCCGCCACCGGCACCTTCATCGGCTCCACCTACCAGGAGTACGGACTCGGCGTCGAGGACGGCTCCGCCGGCCACCTGGTGACCGGCACCAGCCCCAGCGTGCTCTCCGGCCGCCTGGCCTACCTCTTCGGCCTCGAAGGACCGGCCGTCACCGTCGACACCGCCTGCTCGTCCTCCCTCGTCGCCCTGCACCTGGCCTGCCAGTCCCTGCGCAACGGCGAGAGCTCCCTGGCCCTGGCCGGCGGCGCGACCGTCATGACCAACCCCAACCCGTTCGTCGCGTTCAGCCGGCAGCGGGCCCTGGCCGGCGACGGCCGCTGCAAGGCGTTCTCCGACGGCGCGGACGGCATGACCCTCGCCGAGGGCGTCGGCATCCTCGTCCTGGAGCGCCTCTCCGACGCCCAGCGCAACGGCCACGAGATCCTCGCCGTCGTCCGCGGCTCGGCCATCAACCAGGACGGCGCCTCCAACGGCCTGTCCGCCCCCAACGGCCCGTCCCAGCAGCGCGTCATCCGTCAGGCGCTGGCCAACTCGGGGCTCGCCCCCAAGGACATCGACGCCGTCGAGGCGCACGGCACCGGCACCGCGCTCGGCGACCCCATCGAGGCGCAGGCCCTGTTCGCCACCTACGGCCAGGGCCGCGACGCCGAACAGCCGCTGCTGCTGGGCTCGGTGAAGTCCAACATCGGCCACACCCAGTCGGCGGCCGGTGTCGCCGGCGTCATCAAGATGGTGCTGGCCCTGCGCCAGGGCGCGCTGCCGCGCACCCTGCACGCGGACACCCCCTCCAGCCACATCGACTGGACCCCGGGCACCGTCGCGCTGCTGCACGAGGCCACCGACTGGCCCGAGGGCGAACGCCCGCGCCGCTGCGCGGTCTCCTCCTTCGGCATCAGCGGCACCAACGCCCACACCATCCTCGAAGAGGCCCCCCGCCCGCAGGGAGCGACCCCCGCGCCGTCGGTGCCCCCGGTCGGCGACGCCGTCCCCTGGACGCTGTCCGCCCGCACCCCGGGCGCGCTGCGCGCCCAGGCGACCAACCTCGCCGCCCACCTCGACGCCGAGCCGGCGCCCGACGCCCTCGACGTCGGCCACTCCCTGGTGAGCGCGCGCACCCTCTTCGACCACCGCGCCGTCGTCGTCGGCACCGACGACCGCACCCGGCGCGCGGCCCTCGACGCCCTCGCCACCGGCGGCTCCGCGCCCGGCGTCGTCCAGGGCACGGCCGACACCGACGGCAAGACCGTCTTCGTCTTCCCCGGCCAGGGCTCCCAGTGGGTCGGCATGGGCGCGCGGCTGCTCGACGAGTCCCCGGTCTTCGCCGAGCGCCTGACCGAATGCGCCACCGCCCTCTCGGAGTTCGTCGACTGGTCCCTGCTCGACGTGGTGCGCCAGGCCGACGGCGCACCCACGCTGGAGCGCGTCGACGTCGTCCAGCCGGCCTCGTTCGCCGTGATGGTCTCGCTGGCCGCACTGTGGCGCTCCTACGGCATCTCCCCGGACGCCGTGGTCGGCCACTCGCAGGGCGAGATCGCCGCGGCGGCCGTCTCCGGGGCGCTGTCCCTGACCGACGCGGCCCGCGTGGTCGCGCTGCGCAGCCAGGCCATCGCCCGCGGACTGGCCGGCACCGGCGGCATGCTGTCCGTGCCGCTGCCCGCCACCGAGGTCGAGGCGCGCCTGACGGCCTACGAGGACCTGTCGATCGCCGCGGTCAACGGCCCCCGCTCCACCGTCGTCTCGGGCGCCACCGCGCCGCTGGACGCCCTACAGGCCGCACTGGTCGCCGAGGACGTCCGCGCCAAGCGCATCGCCGTGGACTACGCCTCGCACTCCGCGCAGGTCGAGCAGATACGGGAGGAACTGCACACCGTCCTGGCACCGGTCCGCCCGCGCCCGTCCGAGGTGCCGTTCTTCTCCACCGTCACCGGTGACTGGCTGGACACCACCACCATGGACGGTGACTACTGGTACACCAACCTGCGCCAGACCGTCCGCTTCCAGCCCGCGATCGGCGAACTCCTCGGCCAGGGCCACGGCTTCTTCATCGAGGTCAGCTCGCACCCCGTCCTCACCATGGGCGTCCAGGCGATCGTCGAGGAGGCCGGCGGCACGGCCGCGGTGCTCGGCACCCTCCGGCGCGACACCGGCGGCACCGACCGCTTCCTGACCTCCCTGGCCGAGGCATTCGTCCGGGGCGCGCGCGTCGACTGGTCCGCCGTCTTCGCCGACACCGGCGCCCGCCGGGTGCCGCTGCCCACCTACGCCTTCCAGCGCGAGCAGATGTGGGCCGTTCGCGACCGGTCCGCGAACCGGGTCGAGGCGGACCCCGCGGACGCGGAGTTCTGGACCGCGGTGGAGGAGGCGGACGTCGACTCCCTCGCGTCCCGTCTGCGCCTGGACCGCGCCGCCCTGGAGCCCGTCCTGCCGGCCCTGTCCGACTGGCGCCGACGCCGCCGCGACCTGGCGGCCGTCGACTCCTGGCGCTACCGCGCCACGTGGCAGCCGCTGACCGCCCTCCCCACGGCGGCCCTGACCGGCACCTGGCTCGTCGTCACCACCGCGGACACCGCCGGCGACGACGTCACCGGCGTCCTCACCGCGCACGGCGCCGAGACCCGCACCCTCGTCCTGGACGACGCCTGCCTGGACCGCGCCACGCTGACCGCGCGCCTGGCCGACCTCGACGGCGCGGCGGACCTCGCGGGCGTGGTGTCCCTGCTGGCCGCCGCCGAGGGCGCGAGCCCGCACCAGCCGGCGCTCAGCCGCGCGACGGCGCTGTCCGTCACGCTCGTCCAGGCGCTCGGCGACGCCGGCCTCGACGCGCCCCTGTGGTGCCTGACCCGGGGCGCCGTCTCCACCGGCCGCGCCGACCGCCTCACCCGCCCCGACCAGGCCCAGATCCACGGCCTCGGCTGGACCGTCGCTCTGGAACACCCGCAGCGCTGGGGCGGCCTGGTCGACCTGCCCGACGAGCTGGACCGGCGGGCCGCCGAGCGCCTGGCCGCCGTCCTGACCGGCCGCACCGGCGAGGACCAACTCGCCGTCCGCGCCTCGGGCGTCCTCGCCCGCCGCGTCGTGCGCGCCACCCCGGCCGACCCGTCGCCGGCCCACCCCTGGACGCCGCGGGGCACCACCCTCGTCACCGGCGGCACCGGCACCCTCGCCCCGCACCTGGCCCGCTGGCTCGCCGGACAGGGCGCCGAGCACGTCGTGCTCACCAGCCGCCGCGGCCCGGCGGCCCCCGGCTCCGACGACCTGGTCCGGGAACTGGCCGAGCTGGGCTGCGAGGCCAGCGTCGTCGCCTGCGACCTGACCGACCGCGACGCGGTCGCCCGGATGCTGGAGGCGCTCGCCGCCGAGGGCCGCACCGTGCGCACCGTCGTGCACACCGCCGTCACCATCGAACTGGCCACCCTGGAGGAGACCACCCTCGACGACTTCGCGAAGGTCATGGACGCCAAGGTCAACGGCGCCCAGCACCTGGACGAACTCCTCGGCGACGACCTCGACGCCTTCGTCCTGTACTCCTCCACCGCCGGCCTGTGGGGCAGTGGCGCCCACGCCGCCTACGTGGCCGGCAACGCCCACCTCAACGCCCTGGCCGAGCACCGCCGCGCCCGCGGCGCCCGGGCCACCGCCGTCTCCTGGGGCATCTGGGCCGACGACCTCAAGCTCGGCCGCGTCGACCCCGGCCAGATCCGCCGCAGCGGACTGGTCTTCATGGACCCCGACATGGCCCTGACCGGCCTGCGGCAGGCCCTCGACGACGACGAGACGCAGCTGGCCGTCGCCGACGTGGACTGGGAGCGCTACTACCCCGTCTACACCTCCGCGCGCCCCACCCGGCTCTTCGACGACGTGCCGGAGGTCCGGCGGCTCGTGGAGAACACCGACCAGGCCGCCGCATCCGGCAGCGAGTTCGCCGACCGGCTGCGCGGGCTGGCCGCCGTCGAGCAGGAGCGGCTCCTGCTGGACCTGGTCCGCGGCGAGGCCGCCACCGCACTCGGCCACGCCTCGCCCGACGTGCTCTCCGAGCAGCGCGCCTTCCGCGACGTCGGCTTCGACTCGCTGACCGCCGTCGACCTGCGCAACCGGATCGCCACCGTCACCGGTCTCGCCCTGCCGAGCACCATGGTCTTCGACCACCCCAACCCGCGCGCCCTCGTCGCCTTCCTGCGCGAGTCCCTCGCCGGGTCCGCGACCGGCACCGGCGCCCCGACCGCGTACACCGCCACCGTCGACGACGAGCCCCTGGCCATCATCGGCATGAGCTGCCGCTACCCCGGCGGCGTCGGGTCGCCGGAGGACCTGTGGCGGCTGGTCGTCGAGGGCGGCGACGCCATCGGTGAGTTCCCCACGGACCGTGGCTGGGACGCCGAGGGCCTCTACGACCCCGACCCGGACCGGACCGGCCACACCTACTCGACCCGGGGCGGCTTCCTGCACGACGCCCCCGAGTTCGACGCCGGCTTCTTCGGCATCTCGCCCCGCGAGGCCCTCGCCATGGACCCCCAGCAGCGCCTGCTGCTGGAGACCTCCTGGGAGGCGATGGAGGCCGCCGGCATCGACCCGGCCACCCTGCGCGGCAGCAGCACCGGCACCTTCATCGGCGCCAGCTACCAGGACTACGGGGCCTCCGGCGCGAGCCCGGAGAGCGCCGAGGGACACCTGATCACCGGCACCATCTCCAGCGTCCTGTCCGGCCGCCTCTCCTACACCTACGGCTTCGAGGGCCCGGCCGTCTCCCTCGACACCGCCTGCTCGTCCTCCCTCGTCGCCCTGCACCTGGCCTGCCAGTCGTTGCGCAACGGCGAGAGCTCCCTGGCGCTGGCCGGCGGCGTCAGCATCATGTCCACGCCCGCCGCGTTCGTCGGCTTCAGCCGCCAGCGCGCGATGGCGCCCGACGGCCGCTGCAAGGCGTACTCCGACCAGGCCGACGGCATGAGCCTGGCCGAAGGCGTCGGGCTGGTCCTCGTCGAACGGCTCTCCGACGCCCGCCGCAACGGGCACCAGGTCCTGGCCGTCATCCGCGGCTCCGCCGTCAACCAGGACGGCGCCTCCAACGGCCTGACCGCCCCCAACGGCCCGTCCCAGCAGCGCGTCATCGGCCAGGCACTGGCCAACGCCAAGGTGGACCCCGACGGCATCGACGTCGTCGACGGCCACGGCACCGGCACCGCGCTCGGCGACCCCATCGAGGCGCAGGCCCTGCTCGCCACCTACGGCCAGGGCCGCGACCCCGAACACCCGCTGCTGCTGGGTTCGGTGAAGTCCAACATCGGCCACACCCAGATGGCGTCCGGCGTCGCCAGCGTCATCAAGATGGTCATGGCCATGCGCCACGGCACCGTGCCGCACAGCCTGCACATCGACCGGCCCTCCTCGCACGTCGACTGGAGCACCGGCGCCCTGCACCTGCTCACCGAGCCGCTGCCCTGGCCGAGCACCGGGCACCCGCGCCGCGCGGGCGTCTCCTCCTTCGGCCTGAGCGGCACCAACGTCCACACCATCCTCGAACAGGCCCCGGAGGAGCAGCCCGAGGAGACCACCGACACCGCACCCGCCCGCCCCCTCGACGCCACCGCCGTTCCGCTGGTCCTGTCCGGACACACCGAAGCGGCCGTGCGCGCCCAGGCCGGCCGACTGCTGTCGCACCTCGCCGACCACCCCGACCTGCCGCTCACCGACCTCGCCCGGTCCCTCGCCACCACCCGGTCCGCGCTGGAGCACCGCGCGGCCGTCGTCACCGACGACCCCGACGCGCTCGTCCGGGCGCTGACCGCGCTGCGCGACGCGACCGCCGACGGCGGGCTCCTCACCGGCCGCCCCGACTACGGCCGGCTGGCCTTCCTCTTCACCGGCCAGGGCAGCCAGCGCCCCGGAACGGGCCGTGAGCTCTACGACCACCACCCGGTCTACGCCGAGGCGCTGGACGCCGTCCTGGCCCGCTTCGACCTCGAACTCGACCGTCCGCTGCGGGACATCCTCTTCGCCGCCCCGGACACCCCCGAGGCCGCGCTGCTGGACGACACCCGCTACACCCAGCCCGCGCTCTTCGCCCTCGAAGTGGCGCTGTTCCGCCTCGCCGAGTCCTGGGGCCTGCGCCCCGACTACGTCGCGGGCCACTCCATCGGCGAGTTCGCCGCCGCGCACGCCGCCGGCGTCCTCTCCCTGGAGGACGCCTGCACCCTGGTGGCGGCCCGCGGCCGGCTGATGGCCGAACTGCCCGCCGGCGGCGCCATGACCTCCGTCGAAGCCACCGAGGACGAGGTGACCGCCGCGCTCGCCCCCTACGAGGGCCGGGCCACCATCGCCGCCGTCAACACCCCGACCTCCCTGGTCGTCTCGGGCGACGAGGACGCGGTGCGCGCCGTCGCGGCCCACTTCGAGGAGCAGGGCCGGCGCACCAAGCGGCTGCGCGTCAGCCACGCCTTCCACTCGCCGCACATGGACCCGATGCTGGCGGACTTCGCCCGCGTCGTCCGTGGCGTCACCTGCCAGGAACCGACCGTGCCGCTGGTGTCCACCGTCACCGGCACCCTCCTCACGCACGACGAGCTCGCCGCGCCGGAGTACTGGACCGGGCAGGTCCGCGGCACCGTCCGCTTCGCCGACGCCGTGCGGCACCTCACCGACCACGGTGTGACGACCTTCTTCGAGCTCGGCCCGGACGCGGTGCTCACCGGCGCGGTCCGCGAGGGCACCGACGAGGAGACCCGCGCCACCGCCGTCCCGGCCCTGCGCCGGGACCGGCCCGAGGCCCAGACCCTGGCCACGGCAGTGGCCCAGCTGCACCTGCACGGGGTAGCGGTCGACTGGGACGCCTTCTTCGCGGGCCGCGCAGCCGGCCGGATCGACCTGCCCACCTACGCCTTCCAGCGCGAGCGCTACTGGCCCGAGGCGCACGCCGCAACCACCGCACCCGGACAGCCCGCCGACGCGGCGGACACCGAGTTCTGGTCGGCGGTGGAGCGCGCGGACCTCGCGTCCCTGGGGTCCGCACTGGACCTGGACGACGACACCCTCACCACCGTCGTGCCCGCCCTCTCCGCCTGGCGGCGCCGCAGCCGGGAGCGTTCCACCGTCGACGGCTGGCGCTACCGCACCACCTGGAAGCGGCTGACCGTCCCGGCGGCCAGCGCACGTCCCACCGGGACCTGGCTGGTGCTCGCACCGGCCGACGGCGAGTCGGCCTGGCTCGACCCGATCGCCGACGTCCTCGGCGCCGACGCCGTACGCCTCGTCGTCACCGCCCCGGACCGCCCGGACCTGGCCGGGCGACTGGCGGAACTCGGCGCGGAACACGGCGAGTTCACCGGCGTGCTGTCGCTGCTGGCCACGGCCGGCGACGGGGACGCCGACGCCGCCGACGCCACGACCGCCGGCCTGCTGCTGACGACGACCGCCGTCCAGGCCCTGGGCGACGCGGGCATCGAGGCCCCGCTGTGGTGCGTGACCCGCACCGCCGTGGCCGTGGACCGGGCCGAACACCCGGCCCGCCCCGCCCAGTCCGCCGTCTGGGGCCTGGGCCGGGTCGCCGCCCTGGAGCACCCGCAGCGCTGGGGCGGTCTGATCGACCTGCCCGACGCGCTCGACGCCGGCACCCTGCGCCGCCTGGCCGCCGTCCTCGCCGACAACGGCGGCGAGGACCAGCTCGCGCTGCGCACCACCGCGGCCTTCGGCCGTCGCCTGGCCCAGCACCGGGCCGAACCGGCCCCCGACGCGGGCACCTTCAGCCCCACCGGCACCGTGCTCGTCACCGGCGGCACCGGCGCCCTGGGCGGCCACGTCGCCCGCTGGCTGGCCGCGGCGGGCGCCCCGCACCTGCTGCTGGTCAGCCGCCGCGGCGCGGACGCCCCCGGCGCCGCGGAACTCGCCGCGGAGGTCGAGGAACTCGGCGCCCGGGTCACCCTCGCGGCGTGCGACACCGCCGACCGCGACGCGCTCGCCGCGGTCCTGGCCGCCGTCCCCGAAGCGGAGCCGCTGACCGCGGTGTTCCACACCGCCGGCACCGTCGACGACGGCACCCTGGACACGCTCACCCCCGAGCAGTTCACCGCCGTCCTGCGCGCCAAGGTCACCGCCACCCACCACCTCCACGAGGCCACCCGCGAGAGGGAGTTGAGCGCGTTCGTGCTCTTCTCCTCCGTCGCCGGCACCCTCGGCGCACCCGGCCAGGGCAACTACGCCGCCGCCAACGCCTACCTCGACGCCTTCGCCGAACAGCGCCACGCCCTCGGCCTGCCCGCCACCTCGGTGGCCTGGGGTCCCTGGGCCGAGACCGGCATGGCGGCCGACGGCACCGGTGTCCAGGAGCGGATCCGCCGCGGCGGCTTCACCCCCCTGCCGCCCCGCCTCGCCCTCGCCGCCCTGCGGCGGGCGATCGAGCACGGCGTCCCGACGCTGACCCTCGCGGACATCGACTGGCCG
This sequence comes from Streptomyces lunalinharesii, assembly GCF_039532155.1. Lineage (NCBI taxonomy): Bacteria > Bacillati > Actinomycetota > Actinomycetes > Kitasatosporales > Streptomycetaceae > Streptomyces > Streptomyces lunalinharesii. The sequence continues at coordinate 166,362 of NZ_BAAARK010000004.1, read as the reverse complement.
CGCTACGCGGAGGTGTTCACCGCACTGCGGCCCAGCCCCTTCGTCGGCGACCTGCCGGCACTGCGCCGGGCCACGTCGCCGGCCGGGACGCCGCAGGCCGCACTGCCGGAACCGGCCCTGCGCCAGCGGCTGGTCGGACTCTCCCCGACCGCGCGCCCCGGCTTCGTCCTGGACCTGGTGCGCACCCGGGTCGCGGCGGTCCTCGGGCACACCGGCACCTCGGACATCGGCGCCGACCGCGCCTTCAGCGACCTCGGCTTCGACTCGCTGACCACCGTCGAACTGCGCAACACCCTCACGGCCGGCACCGGCCTGAAACTGCCCGCGACCCTCGTCTACGACCACCCGACCCCGACCGCACTCGCCGAGTTCCTGCTCGCCGAACTCCTCGGCACCCTGCCGGCTTCGGACCTCGACACCCCCGCGCCGGCCGGCCGTGCCGCGGACGACGACCCCATCGTCGTCGTCGGCATGAACTGCCGCTTCCCCGGCGGCGTCCGGTCGCCGGAAGACCTCTGGCGGCTGCTGAGCGACGGCGAGGACGCCATCGGCGGGTTCCCCGCGGACCGCGGCTGGGACCTCGACGCGCTCGCCCAGGGCGCCTCCGCCACCCTCGAAGGCGGGTTCCTGGAGGGCGTCGGCCTCTTCGACGCCGGCTTCTTCGGCATCTCGCCCCGCGAGGCGCTGGCCATGGACCCGCAGCAGCGCCTGCTGCTGGAAACCTCGTGGGAGGCGTTCGAGCGGGCCGGCATCGACGCGAGCGCGCTGCGCGGCAGCCGCACCGGCGTCTTCGTCGGCACCAACGGCCAGGACTACACCACCCTCCTGCGCCAGGCCAGCGGCACCGCCGACCTGCGCGGCCACGTCGCCACCGGCAACACCGCCAGCGTCATGTCCGGCCGCCTCTCCTACACCTTCGGCCTGGAGGGCCCGGCCGTCACCGTCGACACCGCCTGCTCCTCCGCGCTGGTCGCCCTGCACCTGGCCGCCAACGCGCTGCGCAACGGCGAGTGCACGCTGGCCCTGGCCGGCGGCGTCTCGGTGATGTCCAGCCCCGGCGCCTTCACCGAGTTCACGATGCAGGGCGGACTGGCCGCGGACGGACGGTGCAAGCCCTTCGCCGACGCGGCCGACGGCACCAGCTGGTCCGAGGGCGTGGGCGTCCTCGTCCTGGAACGGCTCTCCGACGCCCGCCGCAACGGCCACGACGTCTGGGGCATCGTGCGCGGCACCGCCGTCAACCAGGACGGCGCCTCCAACGGGCTGACCGCGCCCAACGGACGGGCCCAGCAGCGCGCCATCCGCCAGGCCCTCGCCGACGCCCGCCTCGCCCCCGCCGACGTCGACGTCGTCGAGGCCCACGGCACCGGCACCACCCTCGGCGACCCCATCGAGGCGGGCGCCCTGATCGCCACCTACGGTCCCGACCGGCCGCAGCCGCTGCTGCTCGGCGCCGTGAAGTCGAACCTGGGCCACACCCAGGCGGCCGCCGGCGTCGCCGGCACCATCAAGATGCTCCTGGCGATGCGCCACGGCGTGCTGCCCAAGACCCTGCACGTCGACGCCCCGTCCTCGCACGTCGACTGGACCGACGGCACCGTCGCGCTCGTCACCGAGCAGCAGGACTGGCCCGAGACCGGGCACGCCCGCCGGGCCGGCGTCTCCGCCTTCGGCGTCAGCGGCACCAACGCCCACGTCATCCTCGAACAGGCACCGGACACCGACGTGCCGGTGGCGGCGGAGCCCACCACGACGCCGGGCCTGGTGCCCTGGCCGGTGTCGGGCAGGTCCGCGGCCGCCCTGGCGGCCCAGATCGAGCAGGTCTCGGCACTGACCGACACCGCACCGCTCGACGTCGGCCACTCCCTGGCCACCGGCCGTACGGCCTTCGCGCACCGCGCGGTCCTCGCGACCGACGGGGCCGAGGTACGGGAACTCGCCCGCGGCGTCTCCCACGGGAGCGACGGGAAGGTGGCGGTGCTGTTCTCCGGCCAGGGCGCGCAACGCGTCGGCATGGGGCGGGAGTTGTCCGACCGGTTCCCGGTGTTCGCGGCGGCGTTGGACGAGGTGTTGGCGCACTTCGACGACGCGCTGCGGGAGGTGATGTTCGGCGGGGCGGACGGCCTGGACGAGACGGGCTCCACCCAGCCGGCGTTGTTCGCCGTGGAGGTGGCGCTGTTCCGCCTGGCGGAGTCGCTGGGCGTGCGGCCGGACTTCGTGGCCGGGCATTCGATCGGTGAGCTCGCCGCGGCGCACGTCGCCGGGGTGCTGTCCCTGGACGACGCCTGTGCGCTGGTCGCGGCCCGGGCACGGTTGATGCAGGCGCTGCCTGCGGGCGGCGCGATGGTGGCCGTCCGGGCGACCGAACGCGAGGTCGGTCCGCGGCTGGTCGACGGCGTGTCGATCGCGGCGGTCAACGGCCCCGAGGCGATCGTCCTCGCCGGCGACGAGAGTGAAGTCCTGCGCATCGCCGCCGAGTTGGCGGCCGAGGGACACAAGACCCAGCGCCTCGCGGTGAGCCACGCCTTCCACTCGGCGCTGATGGAGCCGATGTTGGCGGACTTCCGCCGGGTGGCCGAGGGGCTGTCGTACGAGGCCCCGCAGATCCCCGTCGTCTCCAACGTGACGGGCGAGGTGGCCACCGCGGAGCTGCTGTGCTCGCCGGACTACTGGGTGCGGCACGTGCGGGAGACGGTGCGCTTCGCCGACGGCGTGCGGGCACTCGAAGCCGAAGGTGCGACGGTCTTCCTGGAGTTGGGCCCCGACGGTGTGCTGGCCGCGATGGCCCAGCACACCCTGGACGGCGACGTGACCGTCGTGCCGGCGCTGCGCAAGGACCGGCCCGAGGAGACCGCACTGCTCACCGCGCTCGCCCAGTTGTACGTCGTGGGCGTCGGGGTCGACTGGTCCGGGATCTTCACCGGTACCGGCGCCCGCCGCGTGGACCTGCCCACCTACCCCTTCCAGCCGGAGTGGTTCTGGCCGGAGATCGCGACCGCACAGGACCGACAGGACGTCCCGCAGGACTCCGCGGACGCCGAGTTCTGGGACGCGGTGGAGCGTGCGGACCTCCCGACGCTCGCCGACGACCTCCAACTGGACGACGACGCCCTGTCGACCCTGGTGCCCGCGCTCTCCGCCTGGCGCCGCAAGCGCGTCGAACGCTCGACCGTCGACGGCTGGCGCTACCGGGTCACCTTCACCCCGCTGGCCGGCACCGCGCCCGGCACCCTCACCGGACGGTGGCTGGCGCTCGTCCCGACCGGCGGCACCGACGACGTGTGGACCGCCGCGGTCCTCGCGGCCCTCGGTGAGACGGCCGTCGTCGTCGAGGCCGACCCGAACGACCCGGCCGCACTCACCGAGCCGCTGGCCGAAATCGCCGCTCAGAACGCCGAGTTCGCGGGCGTACTCTCACTGCTGGCCGCCCCGTACGCCGACGCCCTGCCCACCGGTCCGGCCTGGCCGACCGAGGCGGTGGCGGCCCTGGCCGACGCCGGGATCGACGCCCCGCTGTGGTGCGTCACCCGCGACGCGGTCACGGTGGGCCGCGCGGAGACCGAGGTCAGCCCGGCCCAGGCGACGGTGTGGGGCATCGGCCGGATCGCCGCTGTGGACCACCCGGACCGCTGGGGCGGCCTGGTCGACGTGCCGCGGGTGCTCGACCGGCGCGCCACCGAACGGCTCCGCACCGCCCTCGCGGGCATCGGCGACGAGGACCAGGTGGCGCTGCGGCCCGCCGGCCTCTTCGGGCGCCGGCTGGTGCGCGTCGCCCCCGACGCCCCGACGGCCCCGTGGCAGCCGACCGGCACGGTCCTGATCGTCGGCCCGGCGGCCGGCACCGGCGGACACTGTGCCCGCTGGCTCGCCGAACAGGGCGCCCAGCACCTGCTGCTGGTCGACCCCACCGCATCGGACCCCGCACCGGCGCGCGCCGCACTCGACGCCCTGGGCGTCCCCGTGACGGTGCTCGACTGCGGCCCGTCCGACGGCGAGGCCCTGCTGACCGCGCTCGCCGCGCTGCCGGCCGAGGCGCCGCTGACCGCCGTCGTGTACACCGACGAGCCGTCCGACGCCGAGGAGCCCGACGCGGCCCTGGCCGCGCTGCGCGCCGACGTGGCGAGCCTGGCGGAGGTGGCCGAGGCGGCGAGGGGCGACCGTCCCCTGGACGCGTTCGTCCTCTTCTCCTCCATCGCCGCCACCTGGGGCGCCGGCGGCCGGGCCACCGAGGCCGCGGCCGGAACCGAACTCAACGAGATCGCCAGGGTGTTGCGGCAGCGGGGACTGCCCGCCGTGACGGTGGCCTGGAGCGGCTGGGCCGACGTCGCGTCCGACAGCCTCGCCGCCCACCTGCGGGTCAACGGGCTGCCCCCGATGGACTCAGCACGGGCCCTGACCGCGCTCGCCGGCTCGTTCGGCACCGACACCTCCGCGGTGACGATCGCCGACGTCCAGTGGGACCGGTTCGTGCCCGCCTTCACCCGCAACCGGCGCAGCGCCCTCTTCGCGCAGCTGCCGGAGGCCCGGGCCGCGCTGGCGCAGCCGGACGCCGCCGAGGCGGGCCCGGCGGGCACCGCGACCGGCCTGCGGGCCGAACTCGCCGCCCGCCCGGACGCGGAACGGACCGAGGTCCTGCTGGCCCTCGTCAGGGCCCGGGTCGCCGCGGTGCTCGGGTTCGCGGACGCCGACGCCGTACCCACCGGCCAGCCGTTCCGGGACCTCGGCTTCGACTCGCTGACCGGCGTGGACCTGCGCAACCAGCTCGCCACCGCCACCGGTCTGGCGCTGCCCGCGACCCTCGTCTTCGACTACCCCACGGCCGAGGCGCTCGCCGACCACCTGCGGGCCGAACTCCTCGGCGAGGACACGGCGCAGCACGGCGCGGCGCTGCGGGTGGGGTCCGCCGCCACGACCGACGACCCGATCGTCATCGTCGGCATGAGCTGCCGCTACCCGGGCGGGGTCGGCTCGCCCGAGGACCTGTGGAAGCTGGTCACGGACGAAGTCGACGCCATCGGGGGCTTCCCGACGGACCGCGGCTGGGACCTGGAACGGCTGCTGCACGGCGACCGGGACGGCCGCGGCCGGACCGTCACCGGCGAGGGCGGCTTCCTCTACGACGTGGCGGACTTCGACCCCGGGTTCTTCGGGATCGCCCCGCGCGAGGCCATGGTGATGGACCCGCAGCAGCGCATCCTCCTGGAAGCCACCTGGGAGGCCCTGGAGCGCGCCGGCGTCGACCCCGCCGGACTGCGCGGCGGCGACACCGGGGTGTTCGTCGGCGGCGGCTCGGGCGACTACCGGCCCGAGGCCGGCCAGTTGGGCCACGCGCAGACCGCGCAGTCGGCGAGCCTGCTCTCCGGCCGGGTGTCCTACACCTTCGGTCTGGAAGGCCCCTCGGTCAGCGTCGACACGGCCTGCTCGTCGTCCCTGGTGGCGCTCCACCTGGCCGCCCAGGCCCTGCGGGCGGGGGAGTGCTCCCTCGCGCTGACCGGCGGCGTGACGGTGATGTCCAGCCCGGTGAACTTCGTCGAGTTCGGCGAGATGGGAGCCCTCGCGTCCGACGGCCGCTGCCGGCCCTTCGCCTCCGCGGCGGGCGGCACCGGCTGGTCCGAGGGCGTCGGCGTCCTCGTCCTGGAACGGCTCTCCGACGCCCGGAGCAACGGCCACCAGGTCCTCGCGGTACTGCGCGGCTCGGCCGTCAACCAGGACGGCGCCAGCAACGGCATCACCGCACCCAACGGCCCCTCGCAGCGCCGGGTCATCCAGCGCGCGCTGGCCAACGCGGGTCTGGCGCCGGCGGACGTGGACGCCGTGGAGGCGCACGGCACCGGCACCACCCTGGGCGACCCCATCGAGGCGCAGGCCCTCCTCGCCACCTACGGGCAGGGCCGGGACGCCGAACTCCCGCTCCGACTGGGCTCGTTGAAGTCGAACATCGGCCACACCCAGGCGGCCGCCGGCGTCGCCGGTGTGATCAAGATGGTGCTGGCGATGCAGCACGGCGTGCTGCCCCGGTCCCTGCACATCGACGAGCCCTCGGCGCACGTCGACTGGACCGCCGGAGCCGTCGAACTGCTGGACCAGGCCGCCGAATGGCCGCGTACCGGACGCCCGCGCCGGGCCGGCATCTCGGCCTTCGGCGCCAGCGGCACCAACTCCCACGTGATCATCGAACAGCCCGCGGAGGTCGCGGCGGACGCACCCGCGCGCCCCGAGGAGGCCGGCGGCCCGCTGCCGGTCCCGGTGACCGGTGCCGTGCCGGACGCACTGCGCGCCCAGGCCCGACGGCTGCACGCCTACGCGACCGCCCGGCCCGACCTCACCGTCGCCGAGCTCGCGCTGTCCACGGCCACCACCCGGTCGGTCTTCGCCCACCGGGCCGCGGTCCTCGCCGAGGACCGCGAGGGGCTGCTCACCGGCCTGGCCGCGCTCGCCGACGGCCTCGACACGCCCCAGGTCCTGCACGGCCAGGTCGCGGACCGCCGCGGCAGGCTCGCGGTGCTGTTCTCCGGCCAGGGCGCGCAGCGCGTGGGCATGGGGCGTGAACTCCATGCCCGCTACCCGGTGTTCGCCGAGGCTTTGGACGCCGTGACGGCCCGCCTGGACGGGGAGCTGGACCTGCCGCTGCGGGACGTGATGTTCGGGGAGGCGGAGCTGCTGAACGAGACGCGCTTCACCCAGCCCGCCCTGTTCGCCGTCGAAGTGGCGCTGTTCCGACTGGTCGAGTCGTGGGGCATCCGCCCGGACTTCGCCGCCGGCCACTCCATCGGCGAGATCACCGCCGCGCACGTCGCCGGGGTCCTCTCCCTGGACGACGCCTGCCGACTGGTGGCCGCCCGGGCCCGGTTGATGAACGCCCTGCCCACCGGCGGCGCCATGGTCGCCGTGCAGGCCACCGAGGAGGAGGTCCGGTCGCACCTGGCCGACGGCGTGTCCGTCGCCGCGGTCAACGGACCGCGGTCGGTGGTGCTCTCCGGCGACGAGGCCGCGGTGCTGGGCATCGCGGAGAAGTTCACCGTCGACGGCCGGAAGACTACGCGTTTGCGGGTCAGTCATGCGTTTCACTCCGTGCACATGGATGCCATGCTCCAGGACTTCCGACGGGTCGCCGGAAGCCTCACGTACCACGCCCCGGCGATCCCGCTCGTGTCCAACGTCACCGGTCAGGCGGCCACCGAGCAGGAGGTGTGCGACCCCGACTACTGGGTCCGCCACGTCCGCGAGGCGGTCCGCTTCGGCGACGGGGTGCGCACCCTGGCCGAACGCGGCGTGACCGCCTTCCTGGAACTCGGCCCCGACGGCACGCTCTGCGCCATGGCCCAGGAAACCCTGGAAGCCCTGCCCGGGCAGCCGGTCACCGTCCCGGCGCTGCGCCGGGACCGCGGTGAACAGGAGTCCGTGGTCAGTGCCGTGGCCCGGCTGTACGTCGGGGGAACCGCCCCCGACTGGGCCGCCCTGCTCGGCCCGGCCGCGCCCCGCCGCACCGACCTGCCCACCTACCCCTTCCAGCACCAGCGGTACTGGCCGGCGACCCAGCCGGCCACCGACCCGGCCGCACCGTCCGCCGCGGACGACGGCTTCTGGTCGGCGGTGCGCGAGGCCGACTTCGCCGCGCTGGAGACGACGCTCAACGTCGACGGGGACGCCCTGGCCAAGGTGCTGCCCGCGCTCGCGGACTGGCGCCGCCGGCGGGACGAGGAACACACCGTCGACGGCTGGCGGCAGCAGATCACCTGGCAGCCGCTGACCCCGCAGGCCGCCCCCACCGCGGCCGGCTCCTGGCTCGCCGTCCTCCCGGCCGGCCACGCCGACGACCCCTGGGTCGCCGACGCCGTCGCCGCCCTGGGCCCGGACACCGTGCGCCTGGAAGCGCCCGGCCCCGACCGCGCGGACCTCGCCGCGCGACTGCGTGAACTCGCGCAGGAGGGCGCCGAGTTCACCCAAGTGGTGTCCCTGCTCGCGCTCGTCGACGCACCCGCACCGGGCGCGGCGGCCCCGGCGGGCCTGGCCCTGACCACCGCCCTGATCCAGGCGCTCGGCGACGCGGACCTGACCGCACCCCTGTGGTGCGTCACCCGCGGCGCGGTCGCCGCCACCCCCGCCGAACCGGTGCCCGGGCTCGCCCAGGCCGCGGTCTGGGGCCTGGGGCGGGTCGCCGCCCTGGAGTACCCGCAGCGCTGGGGCGGTCTGATCGACCTGCCCGACACCCTCGACGGCCGGTCCGCGGCCCGCTTCGCGGAGGTCCTCGCGGCACCGGGCACGGAGGACCAGATCGCGATCCGGCCCTCCGCCGCCCTCGGCCGCCGGCTGGTGCCCGTACCGGCCGGACGCGACGCGCGGGAGTGGGACCCCACCGGCACCGTCCTGATCACCGGCGGCACCGGAGCCCTGGGCGCCCAGGTGGCCCACCGGCTCGCCGCGGCCGGCGCCCGGCACCTGCTGCTGCTCAGCCGCCGGGGCGCCACCGCGCCCGGCGCGGACGGGCTGTGCGCCGAACTGAACGCGCTGGGCGCGGAGGTGACCCTCACCGCCTGCGACGTCGCCGACCGCGACGCGCTCGCCGAGGTCCTCGCCGCGATCCCCGACGAGGCCCCGCTGACCGGTGTGATCCACACCGCGGGCGTCCTGGACGACGGCGTCCTCGACAGCCTCACCCCGGACCGCTACGAGGCCGTGTTCCGTGCCAAGGCCGCCTCGGCCCTGGCCCTGCACGACCTCACCCGGGACCTGGACCTGGCCGCGTTCGTCCTGTTCTCCTCGTCCTCGGGCACGGTCGGCAACGCCGGCCAGGCCAACTACGCGGCCGCCAACGCCTACCTGGACGCGCTCGCCGAACACCGTCGGGCCCAGGGCCTGGCCGCGACCTCGCTCGCCTGGGGCGTGTGGGGCGGCGGGGGCATGGCGGCCGACCAGCGGGCCGCCGACGTGGCCCAGCGCACCGGCATCCGTCCCCTCGACCCGGACCTCGCCGTCGTGGCGCTGCGCCGGGCCGTCATGGACGGGCGTCCCACCGAGGTCGTCGCCGACCTCGACCGCGACCGGTTCCTGCGCTCCTTCACCGCGGTACGGCCCAGCCCGCTGCTCGGCGAACCGACCGGCACCGAGCACCGGACGGCGGACGACGACGGCGACGACGCCACCGGCGACGCGCTGCGCGCCCAACTGGCCGACCTGCCGCCCGCCAAGCGCACCCGGGTCGTCCTCGACCTGGTCCGCCGCCGCGCCGCGGCGGTCCTCGGACACCCCACGGTCGACGCCGTGGGCGCCGACCGGGCGTTCCGCGACCTCGGCTTCGACTCGCTCAGCGCCGTCGAACTGCGCAACCAACTCGGCGCCGCGACCGGACTCGCCCTGGCCACCACGCTCGTCTTCGACCACCCCAACCCCAACGAACTGGCGGACCACATCCTGGGCCGGCTCGTCCCCGACGCCGAGCCGGGGCAGGAGACGGCCGACGACGAGGCGGACGCCGCGGGCGTCCGGGCCTTCCTCACCTCCGTCCCCATGAAGCGACTGCGCGAGATCGGCGTGCTCGACCCCCTGCTGAAGCTCGTCGCCGAACAGGCCGCGGCCTCCGACGACGCGGCCGCCACGACGGCGGACGACGCCTACGACGCATCGATCGACGCCATGGACGTCGCCGACCTGGTACAGGCGGCGTTCGACGGCGACTCCTCCCACGAGCGTGGACAGAGCTGAAAGAGCGGACCATGACCACATCCAGTGAAACCGTCGTCGCAGCCCTCCGCGCCTCGCTGAAGGAGGCCGAGCACCTGCGCCGGCAGAACCACAAGCTCGTCGCCGCGGCCACCGAACCGATCGCCATCGTGGCGATGGCCTGCCGGTACCCGGGCGGCGTGGCGTCGCCCGAGGACCTGTGGGAACTGCTGGCCGCCGGCAAGGACGCGATCGGCGCCTTCCCCACGGACCGCGGCTGGGACCTGGGCGCCCTGCGGGACGCCGGCGTCGACGCCCGCGGCAACGCCGTCAGCCAGGAAGGGGGTTTCCTCGACGGCGTGGGGGACTTCGACGCCGACTTCTTCGGCATCTCCCCGCGCGAAGCCGTCACCATGGACCCGCAACAGCGGCTGCTGCTGGAAACCTCGTGGGAGGCCATCGAGCGCGCCGGCATCGCCCCCACCACGCTGCGCGGCAGCCGCACCGGCGTGTTCATCGGCACCAACGGCCAGGACTACGCCCACCTGCTGATCCGTTCGCTGACCGACGCCACCGGGGACATCGGCACCGGCATCGCCGCCAGTGCCACGTCCGGCCGGCTGTCCTACACGCTGGGCCTGGAAGGCCCCGCGGTGACCGTCGACACGGCCTGCTCCTCGTCCCTCGTGGCCCTGCACACGGCGGCCCACGCGCTGCGGGCCGGTGAGTGCACGCTGGCCCTGGTCGGCGGCGTGAACGTGATGGCGTCGCCCGGTTCCCTGATGGAGTTCAGCCGGCAGGGCGGCCTGGCGGCGGACGGCCGGTGCAAGGCGTTCGCCGACGCCGCCGACGGCACCGGCTGGTCGGAGGGCGCGGGGGTCCTCCTCGTGGAGCGCCTGAGCGATGCCCGCCGCAACGGGCACCCGGTCCTCGCCGTCGTCCGCGGCTCGGCCGTCAACCAGGACGGCGCCTCCAACGGCTTCACCGCGCCCAGCGGCCCGGCCCAGCAGCGGGTGATCCGGCAGGCACTGGCCGGCGCCGGGCTGTCGACCGGCGACGTGGACGTGGTCGAGGCGCACGGCACGGGCACCGCCCTGGGGGACCCGATCGAGGCCCAGGCGTTGCTTGCCACCTACGGCCAGGGCCGTGACCCCGAACGCCCGTTGCTGCTGGGCTCGGTGAAGTCCAACCTCGGCCACACGCAGGCGGCCGCGGGGGTGGCCGGGGTCATGAAGGTGGTCCTGGCGATGCGGCACGGGGTGCTGCCCCCGACCCTGCACGTCGACGAGCCGTCGTCGCACGTCGACTGGTCGTCCGGCGCGGTGGAGCTGCTGACGGAGCCCCAGGGGTGGCCGGCCGGCGACCGGCCCTGGCGGGCCGGGGTGTCGTCGTTCGGGATCAGCGGCACCAACGCCCACGTCATCATCGAACGGGCCGTCCCCGACGACGCGCCGCGGACGGAACCCGGCACGGCGCCCACCGACGTGCCGTGGCTGGTGTCGGCCAAGTCCGAGCAGGCACTGGCGGCACAGGTCGAACGGATCACCTCCGGCCGCGGTACGGCGTCGCCGCTGGACGTGGGCTTCTCGCTCGCCTCGGGGCGCTCGCCGTTCGCGCACCGCGCGGTGCTGCTCGCGTCCCCCGACGGCGCGCTGACGGAGGCGGCACGGGGCCGGGCGGAGGCGGACCGCCCGCTCGCCGTGCTGTTCTCGGGGCAGGGCGCGCAACGCGTCGGGATGGGCCGGGAACTCCACGGCCGGCACCCCGTGTTCGCGGCGGCCCTGGACGCGGTGCTGGCGCAGTTCGCAGCCGAACTGCCGGACCTGCGCCCGGTGATGTTCGGCGACGTCGACGGACTGGACGGGACCGGGTTCGCCCAGCCCGCGCTGTTCGCCGTCGAGGTGGCGCTGTTCCGACTGGTGGAGTCCTGGGGCATCCGCCCGGACTTCGTGGCCGGCCACTCCATCGGGGAGATCACGGCGGCGCACGTGGCCGGGGTGCTGTCCCTGGAGGACGCCTGTGCGCTGGTGGCGGCGCGGGCGCGGTTGATGCGGGCGTTGCCGGCCGGCGGGGCCATGGTGGCCGTCCGGGCGTCCGAGGAGGAGGTGCGGCCGCGGCTGGTCGACGAGGTGTCGATCGCGGCGGTCAACGGCCCCGAGGCGGTCGTCCTCGCCGGTGCGGAACCCCAGGTGCTGCGGATCGCCGCGGAGCTGGCGGCCGAGGGACGCAAGACGCAACGCCTCGCGGTGAGCCACGCCTTCCATTCGGCGTTGATGGACCCGATGTTGGCGGACTTCCGGCGGGTGGCCGAGGGGCTGTCGTACCAGGCCCCGCGGATACCCGTGGTGTCCAACGTGACGGGTGAGGTCGCCGCCGCGGAGCTGCTGTCCTCGCCCGACTACTGGGTGCGGCACGTGCGGGAGACGGTCCGCTTCGCGGACGGCCTGCGGACCCTGGCGGCCGAAGGCGCCTCGGTCTTCCTGGAGTTGGGCCCGGACGGCGTCCTGACGGCGATGGCGCAGCACAGCCTGGACGAGGCCGCGCTGTGCGTCAGCGCCCTGCGCGCGGACCGGCCCGAGGAACCCGCCCTGCTGACCGCGCTCGGCCGGCTGCACGTCGCGGGCGTGCCGGTGGACTGGGCGGCGTGGTTCGCCGGTACCGGCGCCCACCGCGTGGACCTGCCCACCTACTCCTTCCAACGCGAGCGCTACTGGCCCGCGCCCGCCGCGTCGGCCGGGGACGTGACCGCCGCCGGCCTGCTCCCCGCCGCACACCCCCTGCTGGGCGCGGCGGTGCCGCTGGGGGGCTCGGGCGGGCTGCTGCTCACCGGCCGACTGTCCCCGCGCACCCACCCCTGGCTGCTGGACCACGTGGTGGACGGCGCATGCGTCTTCCCCGCCGCCGGCTTCGTCGAACTCGCCGTCCGCGCGGGCGACCAGATCGGCTGCGACCACCTGCACGCCCTCACCCTCACCGAGCCGCTCGTCCTGGCCGGCGACGACGCCGTGCTCCTCCAAGTGTGGCTCGGCGCCCCCGACCCGGACGGCGGGCGCGAGGTCCGGGTGTCCTCGCGGGCCGCGGGCACGTCCGACCGGCCGTGGACGGACCACGCCCACGGCACGCTGACGCCCGAGGCACCGACCGCCGGACGAACGGCGCACGGGACGGCGACGTTCGACGCCTCGGCGTGGCCGCCGGCCGGCGCCGCAGCGACGGACCACGACGAGGACGTCGAACACGGCCCGGTGTTCCGGACCGTCCGCGCCCGGTGGACCCTCGACGACGAGACCTTCGTCGAGGCCGCGCTGCCCGACGAGGTGGCCGACGCGGCGGACTTCGGCCTGCACCCGGCGTTGCTGGAAGCCGTGACGCAGGCGGTCGCGCCCGACGGGGACCTCGCACCGTCGGCCTGGCACGGGCTCGAACTGCACGCCAGTGGGGCCTCGGACGTACGCATCCGCCTGACGAGGACCGGCCCGGACACGTACGCCGTCGCCGTCGCCGACGCCGCGGGTGCCCCCGTCCTTTCGGCGGACTCTCTGGTCCTGGCGGCCCGGAAGCCCCTTGCGCGACCCGCCGACAGCGGTGCGGAGGAAGGGGCGCTGCTGCGGCTGGACTGGGTACCGGCCGCCCCGACACCGGCCACCGACGAGGTGCGCAGCGTGACGCTGGGCACCGGCGGACTGGCGTCCCTGGCGGACGTGCCCGAACTCGTCGTCGCCCCGGTGCCGGGCGCCGGCGACGACGTCCCCGGCGCCGTCCACGAACGGACCGCGTGGGCGCTGGAGTTGATCCAGGCATGGTTGGCGGACGAGCGGTTCGCCGCCGCCCGCCTGGTGTTCGTGACCGACGGCGCGGTGTCCGGTGACGATCTGGTCGCCGCTGCGGTGTGGGGCCTGGTGGCCTCCGCGCAGTCGGAACACCCGGACCGCTTCGCCCTGGTGGACACCCCGGACGCGGACCTCCCGGCCGCGCTGCCGGGGCTGCTGGCCGCCGGCGACGCCCAGTTCCTCGTGCGCGACGGCACGGTGCACCTCGCCCGGCTCGCCCGGCTCGCCGCACCCGACGACGCCGCCCCGCACCTCCCCGCCTGGGACCCGGACGGCACGACGCTGATCACCGGCGGCACGGGTGGCCTGGGCAGCCTCCTCGCCCGGCACCTCGTGGCCGAGCACGGGACCAAGCACCTCGTCCTGGTGAGCCGCAGCGGCGAGAGCGCACCGGGTGCCGCCGCACTGCGCGCCGAATTGACCGCCCTCGGCGCCGACGTGACGATCGCGGCCTGCGACACCGCCGACCGGGCCGCGCTCGGCCGGGTGCTCGACTCCCTCACCCATCCGCTGGCCGCGGTGATCCACACGGCCGGTGTGCTGGACGACGGCGTGGTCACCGCACTGACCCCGGAACGGCTGTCGGGCGTGCTGCGCCCGAAGGCGGACGCGGCCTGGCACCTGCACGACCTGACGCGGGGGACGGACCTGGGGGCGTTCGTCGTCTTCTCCTCGATCTCCGGCGTGATGGGCGGCGCCGGACAGGCCAACTACGCCGCCGGCAACGTCTTCCTCGACGCCTTGGCCCGGCACCGCGCCGCCCGGGGCCTGCCCGCCCAGTCCCTCGCCTGGGGCGCGTGGGCGCAGGCGAGCGGCATGACGGGGGCACTGTCCGACGCGGACATGCAGCGGATCGCGGCCACCGGCGTGCCGCCGCTCACCGCCGAGCAGGGCCTGGCACTGTTCGACGCCGCCACCGCGACGGACGAACCCCACCTCGTCCCGGTCGGCCCGGTCGCCGCCGGCACCCGGGTCCGCGGCGCCGTTCCGCCGGTCCTCCGGGGCCTGGTCAAGGGCGCCCGGCGGACCGCGGCCAACTCCGCCCCCGGCGCCGACGCCCCCGCCGTGCTCGCCCGGAACCTGGCGCAGGCACGGCCGGAGGACCGGGTCCGGTTGCTGACCGACCTCGTGCGGACCGAGGCCGCCGCCGTGCTCGGGCACGCCTCGGCCAAGGCGGTGGACGCCCGGCGGGAGTTCCACGACCTGGGCTTCGACTCGCTGACCGCCGTCGAACTGCGCAACCGGCTGGCCACCGCGACCGGTCTGCGGCTGACCGCCACCCTCGTCTTCGACTACCCCACCCCCCTCGCCCTCTCCGAACACCTCGTCCCGCAGCTCGTGGACGAAGCCCGGACCGCGGCGGGCCCGGCCCTGCTCGCGGAACTCGATCGGCTCGACGCCGCACTCGCGGCCGGCGCGCCCGACTCCCGCACGCGCACCGCCGTCGCCAACCGCCTGTCGCAACTGCTGGACAGGTGGCGGGGGGCCGCGGAGCAGGAGAACGGCTCCGGGGTCGCCGAACGTCTCGAATCCGCCAGCGCGGTGGAAATCCTCGCCTTCATCGACAACGAACTCGGGCGTCACAGCGACCGCTGAACCCGGCCCCCATTCATACGGAAGGTTCCTCGTCATGCCGAACGACCACGAGCTCGTTGACTACCTGAAGTGGGTCACCAACGACCTGCACCAGACCCGAGAACGGCTCCGGGAGGCCGAGTCCGCCCAACAGGAGCCGCTCGCCATCGTCGGAATGTCCTGCCGTCTGCCGGGCGGCGTGCGTTCGCCGGAAGACCTCTGGCAGCTGCTCAGCGAGGGGCGCGACGGCATCGCGGAGTTCCCGGCCGACCGCGGTTGGGACCTGAGCTCGCTCACCGGCGGGGGCAACGGCAGCAGCACGACGGCCGAAGGCGGCTTCGTGGACGCCGCCGCGTTCGACGCCGGCTTCTTCGGCATCTCGCCCCGCGAGGCCATGGCCATGGACCCCCAGCAGCGGATCCTGCTGGAGAGCGCCTGGGAAGCCCTGGAGCGGGCCGGCATCGACCCGGTGTCCCTGCGCGGCACCGACACCGGTGTCTTCGTCGGCACGAACGGCGTCGACTACACCAACGTCGTGCTGAACTCCCGTGAGGACGTCGAAGGACACGCCAGTACCGGCCTGGCGGGCAGCGTCCTGTCCGGGCGGCTGTCCTACACCTTCGGTCTGGAGGGCCCGGCCGTCACGGTCGACACGGCCTGCTCCTCCTCGCTCGTCTCCCTGCACCTGGCGGCCCACGCACTGCGCTCCGGCGAGTGCGGGCTCGCCCTCGTCGGTGGCGTGACGGTGCTGTCGTCACCGATGAGCTTCGCCGGTTTCAGCCGGCAGGGCGGACTGGCCGAGGACGGCCGCTGCAAGGCGTTCGCCGAGGCGGCCGACGGCACCGGCTGGTCCGAAGGCGTGGGCCTGCTGGTGGTGGAGCGGCTGTCCGACGCCCGCCGGAACGGACACGAGATCCTCGCCGTCGTGCGGGGCTCGGCCGTCAACCAGGACGGCGCCTCCAACGGCCTGACGGCGCCCAACGGCCCCTCCCAACAGCGGGTGATCCAGCAGGCACTGGCCAACGCCGGACTGTCGCCCGACGACGTGGACGCCGTCGAGGCGCACGGCACCGGCACCACTCTCGGCGATCCGATCGAGGCCCAGGCCCTGCTGGCGACCTACGGCCAGGGCCGTGACCCCGAACGCCCGCTGCTGCTGGGCTCGGTGAAGTCCAACCTCGGCCACACGCAGGCGGCCGCGGGGGTGGCGGGGATCTTGAAGGTGGTCCTGGCGATGCGGCACGGCGTGCTGCCGTCGACCCTGCACGTGGACGCACCGTCGTCGCACGTCGACTGGTCGTCCGGCGCGGTGCAGTTGCTGACGGAGCCTCAGGAATGGCCCAAGGCCGGCCGGCCGTGGCGGGCGGGCGTGTCGTCGTTCGGGATCAGCGGCACCAACGCCCACGTCATCATCGAGCAGGCACCGGTCGCCGGGGAGGGCGACGACGAGGACGGCGCGGAGCTGCCCGCGGCGCCGGTCCTGGCGCCGTCGACCGTGCCGTGGCCGGTCTCCGCGCGCACCGAGGACGCACTGGCCGCGCAGCTGGAGCAGGTCACCGCGCTGACCGACGCCTCCCCGGTCGACCTGGGCTTCTCGCTGGCCACCTCCCGCGCACACCTGGAGCGTCGCGCGGTGCTCCTGGCCGGGGACGACGGGACCTCCGAGGTCGCCCGCGGCGTCTCCCACGGGAGCGACGGGAAGGTGGCGGTGCTGTTCTCCGGCCAGGGTGCGCAACGCGTCGGCATGGGGCGGGAGTTGTCCGACCGGTTCCCGGTGTTCGCGGCGGCGTTGGACGAGGTGTTGGCGCACTTCGACGACGCGCTGCGGGAGGTGATGTTCGGCGGGGCGGACGGCCTGGACGAGACGGGCTTCACCCAGCCGGCGTTGTTCGCCGTGGAGGTGGCGTTGTTCCGCCTGGCGGAGTCGCTGGGTGTGCGGCCGGACTTCGTGGCCGGGCATTCGATCGGTGAGGTTGCGGCGGCGCACGTCGCCGGGGTGTTCTCGCTGGCGGACGCGAGTGCGCTGGTCGCGGCCCGGGCGCGGTTGATGCAGGCGCTGCCAGCGGGCGGCGCGATGGTGGCCGTCCAGGCGGCCGAGGCCGAGGTGCGGCCGCGGTTGGTGGACGGCGTGTCGATCGCGGCGGTCAACGGCCCCGAGGCGGTCGTCCTCGCCGGCGACGAGACCGAAGTCCTGCGCATATCGGCGGAGTTGGCGGCCGAGGGACGCAAGACGCAGCGCCTCGCGGTGAGCCATGCCTTCCACTCGCCCTTGATGGAGCCGATGCTGGAGGAGTTCCGGCAGGCGGTTCAGGGGCTGTCGTACGAGGCTCCGCGCATCCCGGTCGTCTCCAACGTGACGGGCGAGGTCGCCGCCGCGGAGCTGCTGTGCTCGCCGGACTACTGGGTGCGGCACGTGCGGGAGACGGTGCGCTTCGCCGACGGCGTGCGGGCACTCGAAGCCGAGGGTGCCACGGTCTTCCTGGAGTTGGGCCCCGACGGTGTGTTGGCCGCGATGGCCCAGCACACCCTGGACGGCGACGTGACCGTCGTGCCGGCGCTGCGCAAGGACCGGCCGGAGGAGACCGCACTGCTCACCGCGCTCGCCCGCCTGCACGTCACGGGCGTGCCGGTGGACTGGGCCGCGTGGTTCGCCGGTACCGGTGCCCGCCGCGTGGACCTGCCCACCTACCCCTTCCAGCACGAGCGGTACTGGCCCCGGCCCGCCGTCTCGGCGGGGGACGTGACCGGTGTCGGGCTGCTCCCGGCGCACCACCCCCTGCTGGGCGCGACGCTCACCCTCGCGGACTCCGACGAGGCCGTGTTCACCGGCCGGTTCTCGTTGCGGACCCACCCCTGGCTGACCGACCATGCCATCGGTGACCACGTCCTCTTCCCGGGCGCCGGCTTCCTGGAGCTGGCCCTGCGTGCGGGAGACCAGGTCGGCTGCGGCCGGGTCGAGGAGTTCGTCCTGCTCGCCCCGCTGGTGCTGACGGCGGAGAACGGCGCCCAGGTCCAGGTGCTGATCGGCGCCCCCGACGAGCGGGGCACCCGGACGATCTCCGTCCACTCGCGCGCCGACGACGCGCCCGACCAGCCGTGGATCCAGCACGCCAACGGCACCCTGACCACCACGGAACGCATCGCGGACTTCGGAGCCCCGGTCTGGCCGCCCCACGACGCGGTCGCCGTCGACCTGGAGGGCTTCTACGACGGCACCGGGTACGGCCCGGCCTTCCAGGGCCTGCGCTCGGTGTGGCGCCGGGAGGACGAGGCGTTCGTCGAGGTCGCACTGCCGGCCCAGGTCGCCGACGACGCGGCGTCCTACGGCATCCACCCGGCGCTGCTGGACGCGGTGCTGCAGACCCACCGGATGGCCGGTGTCGGCGGCGACGACGACCAGCTCCTGCCGTTCGTCTGGCAGGGCGTGTCGCTGCACGCCGGCGGCGCCTCGGTGCTGCGGGCCCACGTGGTGAAGACCGGTGACGACGCGGTGTCCATCGCCGCCGTCGACGTCGAGGGCGCCCCCGTCCTGTCCGCCGAGGCACTGGTACTGCGCGGTCAACTGGCCGGTGCGGCGGCCCCGGTGGCCGCCCGGCGCACCGCGGAGCAGGACGCGCTGCTGTCGCTGGACTGGGTGGCCGCCCCCGAGGTGCAGCCGGCCGCCGTCCGTTGTGTGGCGCTGGGCGCCGACGACCTCGGCGTGGGTGCCTCGGTCGCCTCCCTGGCGGAACTGACCGGCGACGAAGACCTCGTGGTCGTCCCCGTGTCCGGCACGGGCGAGGACGTGCCCGCCGCCGCGCACGCGCTGACCGCCACGGTGCTGGGCCTGCTCCACGAATGGGAGGAGCAGGTCTCCGGCTCCGCCCGCCTGGTGTTCCTCACCCGGGGCGCCGTCTCCACCGCCGAGGGCGAACCCGTGCGGGACGTGGCCGCGGCCGCGGTGTGGGGCCTGGTGCGCTCGGCACAGACGGAGAACCCGGGGCGGATCGCCCTGTTGGACGTCGACGACAGCGACGGGGACCTCGCCACGCTGCTCGCGGAGCTGCCCGGCCTGCTGGCCACCGAGGACGCCCAGTTCGTCCTCCGCGACGGAGCCATCAAGGTGGGGCGGCTGGCACTCCTGGGCAGCGATGCGGGACTGCTGCCGCCCGCCGGGCCGTGGCGGCTGGACAGCGCGGCCCGTGGCAACCTCGCCAACCTGGTGCTCGCGCCGTGCCCGCAGGCCCTGGAACCGCTCACCGAAGGACAGCTCCGCATCCAGGTCCAGGCCGCCGGCGTGAACGCCCGGGACGTGGCCAACGCCCTCGGCGAGCACCGGGACGCGGCCGCGCCGCTGGGCGTCGAGGCCACCGGTGTGGTGACCGAGACCGGACCCGGAACGAGCCGGCTGCGCCCGGGGGACCGGGTGATGGGCCTGGTGCCCGGCGGCCTCGGGCCGGTGGCCGTCGCCGACGAGCGGCTGCTGACCCGCGTCCCCGACGGCTGGACGCCCGAGCAGGCCGCTTCCGCACCACTGGCCTTCCTGACCGCCCACCACGCACTCAAGGACCTCGCCGGGCTGCGGCCGGGCCAGTCGGTCCTCGTACAGGTGGACGCCGACGGAGTCGGTCCGGCGGCGGTCCAACTGGCCCGCCACCTCGGCGCCGAGGTGTTCGTCATCGCCGACGAGGGCCGGGCGACCTCCCTGCGGGAGCTCGGCGTGGCGCCCGACCGGATCGCCCCGGTCCTGACCGCCGACGTCGAGCAGCGCTTCCGGGCGGCCACCGCGGACCGCGGCATGGACGTGGTGCTGACCGACCTGACCGGCGAACCCGCTGCCGCCGCACTGCGGTTGACCGCGCCCGACGGCCACTTCCTGCACCTCGGCGCCGACAGCGACGACCCTGGGGCCGACGCCCAGGTGCGCCACCACAGCGTCGACGTGGCCGCAGCGGACCCGGAACGCGTCCAGGCGGCGTTCGACGAGCTGCTGGCCCTCTTCGACCAGGGCGTGCTGCACCCGCTGCCCGTCACCGTCCGGGACGTCCGACGGGCCGTTGGAGCGTTCGACGCGGTGCACCGTGGCGAGCACTCCGGCAAGGCCGTGCTGACCATGCCGCGCACCTGGGCACCGGACGGCACCGTCCTGATCACCGGCGGCACCGGCGGCCTGGGCCGCGAACTGGCCCGTCACCTGGTCACCGAGCGGGGCGTGCGCCACCTGCTGCTGCTCAGCCGCAGCGGCCCCGACGCCCCCGGCGTGGACGCCCTGCGCGAGGAGTTGGCCGCCCACGGCGCCGAGGTCGAGGTCCGCGCCTGCGACGTGGCCGACCGCCAGGACCTCGCCGCCGCCGTGGCGTCGGTGCCCGCCGCGCACCCGCTGACCGCCGTGATCCACACCGCCGGCGTCCTCGACGACGGCGTGGTGACGTCGCTGACGCCCGAGCGGTTGGCGGCCGTGCTGCGTCCGAAGGTGGACGCCGCCTGGCACCTGCACCAGGTCACCGAGGACCTCGACCTGGCCGCGTTCGTGCTGTACTCCTCGATCGCGGGCGTCACCGGCGCCCCCGGCCAGGGCAACTACGCCGCGGGCAACGTCTTCCTCGACGCGCTCGCCCGCCTCCGCACGGCCAACGGCCTGCCCGCACAGTCCCTCGCGTGGGGTGCCTGGGCCCCGGGCAGCGGCATGACCGCCGACCTGACCGAGGCCGACCTCCAGCGGAGCGCCGTGTACGGGGCCAAGCCGCTCACCGTCGAGCAGGGCATGGCGCTGTTCGACGCGGCGGGGGCGTGCGACGCGGCCCACCTCGTCGCACTGGGACGGACCGCCGGCCCGCTGCGCATCGACGGCCCTGTGCCGCCCGTACTGCGCGGCCTGGTCGCCACCCGCCGGCGCGCCGCCGGCCAGCCCGCCGCCGACGCGGCGGGCGGCCTCACCGGGCGGCTCGCGGACCTGGACGAGGACGCGCGGACGGCCACCCTGGTCGACCTGGTGCGGACCGAGGCGGCCGCCGTGCTCGGGCACGCCTCGCCGGAGGGCATAGAGACCCACCGGGAGTTCCTGGAGCTGGGCTTCGACTCGCTGACCTCCGTCGAACTGCGCAACCGGCTCGCGGCGGCCACCGGGCTGCAACTGCCCGCGACCGTGGTCTTCGAGAACAAGACCACCGAGAAGCTCGCGACGTGGCTGGGCGGCGAACTCGGCACCCGGCCGGCCGGGGGCGCCGCATCGGGCGGTGCCGGGGGTGCCCGCTCGGGCGCCGTCGAGCAGGAGGACTGGCTGGTGGAGCGCTTCCTCACCTCCATCAGGGAGGACCGGATCGCCGAGGCCCGGCGCCTGGTGTCGGCCATGGGCGGGGTCGGCCCGTCGTTCGAGAACACCGCGGAACTGGAGGACCTGCCGCTGCCGACCACGCTCGCCGAGGGCTCGGCGTCGCCGCGGCTGATCTGCATCAGCACGCCCACCGCCAACGGCGGCGTCCACGAGTACGCCAGGTTCGCCGCCCGCTTCCGCGGCCGACGGAACGTCATCGCCCTGCCGCTGGTCGGCTTCGCCCCGGGGGACCCGCAGCCGGCCACGGCCGAGTGCGCCGCCCGGTCGATCGCGGAGAGCGTGCTGCGCGCCAGCGACGGTGAACCCTTCGTCCTGGTCGGCCACTCCTCCGCCGGCGCGTTCTCCTACGCAGCCGCGGGCGTGCTGGAGAGCACCTGGGGCATCAAGCCCGCCGGCCTGGTGCTGCTGGACACCCTCAGCATCCGGCACGAGGAGAACGAGGACATCGACTACGGCGGTCTGCTGAAGGCGAACTTCCTGGCCTCGGAGGCGACCCAGGTGCGGATCCTCAAGCCCAACCTGTCCGCGATGGGCAGGTGGATGCACCTGCTGAACAGCATCCACGTGCCGCAGATGTCCGCCCCCGTGCTCAGCATCCAGGCGTCGCGGCTCTACCCGGGCATCGCGGCCGGCGGCGAGGGGCTGAGCCAGATGATCCCGTCGGCCGAGATCGTCGAGATCGACGCGGACCACCTGTCCATCGTCCGGTCCGACGCCCCGACAGCCGCGAAGATCGCGGACGACTGGCTGGCGGCGACCTTCGACGCGTGACGGCGACGCCGTGACACGGCAACGGCGGGCGGCCCCCTGGGTCGCCCGCCGTTGCCGTGCGCCGACTACCAGGTCACCGGCAGCTCACTGAGCCCGCCGGACAACCGGCCGGTCCGCACCGCCAACTCGTCCTCCGGGTGCGCCAGCCGTAGGCCGGGCAGCCGGGTGAACAACTGCGTGAAGACCGTGTTCAGCTCGATGCGCGCCAGGGGCGCGCCGATGCAGTGCCAGATGCCGTGCGCGAACGTCAGATGCGGGTTGGGGGACCGGGTGACGTCGAACTGCTCCGGCTCGTCGAAGGCCCGCTCGTCGAAGTTGGGGAGGCTGAAGTCGAACAGGACCAGGTCCCCGGCCCGGATCGTCTCCCCGGCGACCGTCAGGTCCTCGGTGGCGTAGCGGGGCAGGATCGAGCCGCCGGCCTTCGCCGCCCGCAGCACCTCCTCGACGGCGCGCGTCATCACGTCCGGGTCCGCCAGCGCCGCCGCCCGCTGCTCGGGGTGGGCCGCCAGCAGCACCACGCCGTGGTCCATGATGGTCACGACGCTGTCCAGCCCCGCGAACAGCAGGCCCACGGCCAGGTGCGTCACGCGCTCGTCGGACAGCCCGCCCGCGATCAGGCGGGTGATGATGTCCTCGCCGGGCTCGGCCCGCTTGCCTCCGACCAACTCCGCGACGAGCGCGTAGAGGTCGCGCTGCATGCGCCGCACGCCCTCGCGGTCACCGAGCACGGCCGTCTCGGCCATCAGTGCCGTGAGGGGTTCGCGGCTCTGCGGGGGCACGCCGATGATGTCGCAGAGCACCGTCGTCGCCACCGGCACGGACACGCCGCCGTGCACGTCGCCGGGTGGCGTGCGGCCGGTGAAGTCGTCGAGCACGGCGTCCACGACCGCCGCCACCCGTGGTTCCATCTCGCGCATCCGCCGGGCGGCGAACATCGGGGCCAGGAGCTGGCGGGACTCGGTGTGCGTACGGCGGGCGGACTCGGCGTCGGTGTCGGTGATCATCATGTCCAGGAACGGGTTGCGCACGTACTGCGCCGCGTTCGCCGGGTCCGGATGCGAGTGGCCGATGCGCTCGTCGTGCAGCAGTTCCTTGAGCAGGGTGTGGCGGGTCACCAGCCACCCCTCGTCCCCGGCGGGGGTGCGCACCCGGCAGAGCGGCCCCTGCTCCTGGAGGTCGCGCAGGAGGGGGCTGACGCGCAGTAAGTCGGGGGGTGCGAGGTCGAGGGACGGCAGATCACGGTGGGGGGCTGTCATGCGTGGATCCCTTCACAGGTGCAGTGGTGCGCCGCGCACGCCGCGTGCGCGCGCGACGCCGCGACGCTAGTGCCCCAGACACCCGGAATCCCTTAGCCCTGTTTTCACCACTGTGGCGCGGACCTGGCGTTGTGCCGCGAGACTACGGAAACCCGCAGTCCGCCTCGGGTGAGGATGACCGTGAACAGTGGGTCAGACGTGAGTGTCGACGCTCTGGGCCCCAGAACCGGCATTCCACGAGGGGTTGGCATTCTGATGTCGAACGAGGCGAAGCTTCGCGAGTACCTCAAGCGCGCGATCGCGGACCTCCAAGAGACTCGCCAGCAATTGGACGAGACGGAGCAGAGGCAGCGCGAGCCCATCGCGATCGTGTCGATGGCCTGCCGCTTCCCCGGCGGCGTGCGGTCGCCGCAGGAGCTGTGGGAGTTGCTCCACGGCGGCGTCGACGCGATGGCCGCCTTCCCCGGGAACCGCGGCTGGGACCTCGACGGGCTCCACGACCCCGATCCGGCCCGCCAGGACACCACGTACGCCCACGAGGGCGGATTCCTCTACGACGCCGGCGAGTTCGACCCCGGCTTCTTCGGGATCGCCCCGCGCGAGGCGCTCGCCATGGACCCGCAGCAGCGGCTGCTGCTGGAGACCGCGTGGGAGGCCGTGGAAAGCGCCGGCATCGCCCCGCAGTCCCTCGCCGGCAGCCACACCGGCGTGTTCGTCGGCACCAACCACGCCGGCTACGACGCGGACAGCACCCGGCGGACGGAGGAGACCGGCGGACACCTGCTGACCGGCAACCTCATCAGCGTCGCCTCCGGCCGGATCTCCTACGTCCTCGGCCTCGAAGGCCCCGCCCTGACCGTGGACACGGCGTGCTCGTCGTCACTGGTGGCGCTGCACCTGGCGGCGCAGTCGCTGCGGCGGGACGAGTGCGACCTGGCGCTCGTCGGCGGCGCGACCGTCATGTCCACCCCGCAGATGTT
Source organism: Streptomyces lunalinharesii (assembly GCF_039532155.1). Taxonomy (NCBI): domain Bacteria; kingdom Bacillati; phylum Actinomycetota; class Actinomycetes; order Kitasatosporales; family Streptomycetaceae; genus Streptomyces; species Streptomyces lunalinharesii. The sequence goes on along the minus strand of NZ_BAAARK010000004.1, from coordinate 141,977 downwards.
CGTGGACCTGGCCCGCCAGCGCGGCCTGGCCCCCAACAGCCGCTGCAAGCCGTTCGCGGCGGCCGCCGACGGCACTGCCTGGGGCGAGGGCGTCGGACTGGTGGTCGCCGAGCGGCTCTCCGACGCGGTGCGCAACGGCCACCCCGTGCTCGCGGTGCTGAAGGGCTCCGCCGTCAACCAGGACGGCGCCTCCAACGGGCTCACCGCCCCCAACGGCCCGTCCCAACAGCGCGTCATCCGCCGGGCACTGGCCGACGCCGGGCTCGGCTCCGGCGACGTCGACGCGGTGGAGGCCCACGGCACCGGCACCCGGCTCGGCGACCCCATCGAGGCGCAGGCCCTGCTCGCCACGTACGGACAGCAACGCCCCGCCGACCGCCCCGTGTTGATCGGCTCCATGAAGTCCAACATCGGGCACACCCAGTCGGCCGCCGGCATCGCCGGCGTCATCAAGATGGTGCTGGCGATGTGCCACGGCGTGCTGCCCCAGACCCTGCACACGGACGCGCCCACCCCGCACGCCGACTGGAGCGAGGGCAACGCCAAGCTCCTGGCCGAGCCCGAGCTCTGGCCGACGGTGGACCGCCCGCGGCGCGCCGCCGTCTCCTCCTTCGGCATCAGCGGCACCAACGCGCACGTCGTGCTGGAACAGGCACCCGAGCCCGAGCCGGCGTCCGAGCCCGCGCCGGCGCCGGCCGCCCGGCCCGGCGTGCTGCCCTGGATCCTGTCCGCGCGGACCGGCGAGGCCCTGCGGGCCCAGGCGGCGGTGCTCGGCCGCCACGTCCGCGCCCGCGGCGCCCTCGAACCGGCCGACGTCGCCCACTCCCTGGTCACCACCCGCTCCCTCATGGAGCACCGCGCCGCCGTCGTCGCGGGCGACCGGGACGCCTTCCTCCGCGGCCTGGACGCCCTCGCCGAGGGCCGTACCGCGGCGGGGCTGGTGACCGGCGTCGCCGCCCAGACGCCCGCCGCGTTCCTGTTCACCGGCCAGGGCCCCCAGCGCCTGGACATGGGGCGCGAACTGCACGCCGCGTACCCCGCGTTCGCCGCGGCCTTCGACGCGGTGTGCGCCGAGTGCGACCCGTACCTGGAACGGCCGTTGCGCGACATCGTCTTCGCCGAGGAGGGCACGGACGACGCCGCCCTGCTCGACCGCACCGACTACACCCAGCCCGCGCTCTTCGCCTTCGCCACCGCGCTGTTCCGGCTCCTCGAATCCTGGGGCGTCACGCCGCAGTTCGTCGCCGGCCACTCCGTCGGCGAGCTGACCGCCGCCCACGTCTCCGGCATCCTCTCCCTCGCGGACGCCGCGAAGCTCGTCTCGGCCCGCGGCGCCCTCATGGCGACGCTGCCGCCGGGCGGCGCCATGGTGGCCGTCCAGGCCACCGAGGAGGAGATCTGGGCCTCCCTCGCCGGCAAGGAGGACCGCGCCACCATCGCCGCGGTCAACGGACCCCAGGCCCAGGTCATCGCCGGTGACGAGGACGTCGTCGCCGACGTCGCCGCCCACTGGGAGGGCCAGGGACGCCGGGTCAAGCGCATCAAGGTGCGGGTCGCCGGCCACTGCCCGCGCATGGACAGCATCCTGGAGGACTTCCGGAGCGTCGCCGCGACCCTGGAGTACCACGCCCCGCGCATCCCGGTCGTCTCCACCGTCACCGGGGAACTCGCCGTCGGCGACGACCTGCGCACCCCCGACTACTGGGTCCGGGAGATCAGGGAGGGCGTCCGCTTCTGCAACACCGTGCGCACCCTGGAGGCCGAGGGCGTCACCGCGTTCGTCGAACTCGCCCCCACCAGCGTGCTCACCACGATGGTCCAGGACTCCCTGACCACCCTCGAACGGCCTCTCCTGCTGTCCCTCCTGCGCGGCGGCCACCCCGAGGCCCAGGCACTGACCGAGGGCGTCGCCGCCCTGTCCGCGCACGGCGTCCCCGTCGACTGGACCGCCCTGCTCGGCCCGCTCGGCGGCCACCGCGTCGAGCTGCCGACCTACGCCTTCCAGCGTCGCTGGTTCTGGCTGGACGCCGCCGACGACGCCGCTGCCGGACCCGACGCCGCCGACGCCCCAGAGGCCGGCGAGGCCGGATTCTGGGAAGCCGTCGAACGCGAGGACCTGGAAGGACTCTCGGCCGTCCTGGCCCTCGACGGCAGCACGGTCGACTCGCTCGGCAGCCTCCTGCCCACGCTCTCGGCGTGGCGCAGGCAGCGCAGGACCCAGGCGGTGGCGGACGGCTGGAGCTACCGGATGGAGTGGACCCCCGTCACCGCCCGCACCGGCTTCACCGCCACCGGCAACTGGCTCGTCGCGCTGCCCGACGGCGTCGCCGACGACCCGTGGACCGGCCGGCTCCTGGACGCGCTGCGCGACCAGGGCCTGCACACCGAGGTGCTGGTGCTCTCCGGCACCGAGGACCCGTCCGAGCCGCTCCCTTGGCCCGACGGCCCCGTCGACGGCGTGCTGTCGCTGCTGGCCCTGGACGAGCGCCCGCACCCCGACCTGACGTCCGTGCCCCGCGGCCTGGCCGCCACCACCGCCCTGCTGCGCGCCGTGGAGAGCTCCGGCAAGCAGATCCCGCTGTGGTGCGCGACCCGCGGCGCCGTCTCCGTCGACGACCGCGACGCGCTCACCAACCCGCTCCAGGCACAGGTGTGGGGCTTCGGCCGGGTGGCCGCGCTGGAGTACCCGCGGATCTGGGGCGGACTCGTCGACCTCCCCGAAACCCCGGACGCCCGGGCCGTCTCCGGCCTCCTCGACGTGCTCGCCGGCGCGGAGGACCAGGTCGCGATCCGCGCCGCCGGGACCTTCGCCCGCCGCCTGGCCCGGATCGCCCCCGGCGGCGACACCGGCGCCGGATGGACCGCCCGCGGCACGGTGCTGATCACCGGTGGCACCGGTGCGCTCGGCACCGAACTCGCGCGCTGGTTCGCCGACGCCGGGGCGGAACACCTGGTGCTCACCAGCCGCAGCGGCCTGGCGGCCCCCGGCGCACCGGAACTCGCGGCCGAACTCACCGACCGGGGAACCCCGGTCACCATCGTCGCCTGCGACGCCGCCGACCGCGACGCGCTGGCGGCCGTCCTCGCGGACATCCCCGCCGAGACGCCCCTCACCGGTGTCGTGCACGCCGCCGGCGTCATGGACGCCGGCATGCTGGACGCGCTGACCCTCGAACGCTTCGAGGCCGTGCTGCGCCCGAAGGCCACCGCCGCCCTGAACCTGCACGAACTCACCCGGGACCTCGACCTGGAACTGTTCGTCCTGTTCTCCTCGATCGCCGGCTCCCTCGGCAACGCCGGACAGGCCAACTACAGCGCCGCCAACACCTTCCTCGACGCGCTCGCCGAACACCGGCGCGCGCAAGGACTGCCGGCCACCGCGACGGCCTGGGGCGCCTGGGCGGACCTCGGCATGGCGACGCAGAGCAACGTCGCCGACCGGGTGAGCCGCGACGGACTGCTCCCCATGGCCCCGGCCTCCGCGCTCGCCGCCCTCCGCCAGGCGCTGGCCCAGGGGCTGACGAACGTGACCGTGGCCGACGTGGACTGGGCGGCGTACGCCCCCGCCCTGACCGCGGTCCGCCCCAGCCCGCTCCTCGCCGACCTGCCGGAGGCGCGCCGCGTCCTGGCCGCCACGCCCGAGGCCGCACGCGCGGACTCCTCCCCGTTGAGCGGCCGGATCGGCGCACTGCCCGCCGCCGAGCGGGAACGGGTGCTGCTCCAGACGGTCCAGGAAGAGGCCGCGAAGACCCTCGGACTGGACGAGCCGGACGCCATCGACGCGCGGCGGGCGTTCCGGGACGTGGGCTTCGACTCGCTGATGTCGGTCGAACTGCGCAACCGCCTGGCCACGGCGACCGGCCTCGCCCTGCCCACCACCCTGCTGTTCGACCACCCCACGCCCAGCGCGGTCACCGCGTACCTGCTCGCCGAGATCCTCGGCACGGTACAGACCACGGCCGTCGTGGAACGGACCGTCGCCGCCTTCGACGAGCCGGTGGCGATCGTGAGCATGGCCGGCCGGTTCCCCGGCGGCGTGCAGTCGCCCGAAGACCTCTGGGAGCTGCTGGCGGAGGGCCGGGACGCCATCTCCGTCCTCCCCGACGACCGCGGCTGGAACCTCGACCGGCTCTACCACCCCGACCCCGACCACCCGGGCACGAGCTACGCCCGCGGGGGCGGCTTCCTCTACGGGGCGGCCGACTTCGACGCCGAGTTCTTCGGCATCTCGCCGCGTGAGGCCCTCGCCATGGACCCGCAGCAGCGGCTGCTGTTGGAGGCGTCCTGGGAGGTCCTCGAACGGGCCGGCCTCGACCCGGAGACCCTGCGGGGCAGCAGCACCGGCGTCTTCGTGGGCACCAACACCCAGGACTACCGCTCGGTGCTGAACGCCGGTCGCGAAGACGTCACCGGCCACTCGCTCACCGGCAACTCGATGAGCGTGGTCTCCGGCCGGGTGTCGTACACCTACGGCTTCGAAGGCCCGGCGGTCACCGTGGACACGGCGTGCTCGTCGTCGCTGGTGGCCCTGCACATGGCGGTGCAGTCGCTGCGGTCGGGCGAGTGCTCGCTGGCGCTCGCCGGCGGCGTGACGGTGATGGCGACGCCGGAGACCTTCGTGGAGTTCTCCCGGCAGCGCGGCCTGTCCGAGGACGGCCGCTGCAAGCCGTTCGCGGCGGCGGCCGACGGCACCGGATGGGCCGAGGGCGTCGGACTGCTGCTCGTGGAGCGACTCTCGGACGCCCGGCGCAACGGGCACCAGGTGCTCGCCGTCGTCCGCGGCTCGGCGGTCAACCAGGACGGCGCGTCCAACGGGCTGAGCGCCCCCAACGGCCCCTCCCAGCAGCGCGTCATCCGCCAGGCACTCGCCAACGCGGGCGTGGCCGCGTCCGACGTGGACGCCGTCGAGGCGCACGGCACCGGCACCCGGCTCGGCGACCCCATCGAGGCCCAGGCACTGCTCGCCACCTACGGACAGGACCGGCCGCAGGACCGTCCGCTGCTGCTGGGGACCTTGAAGTCCAACTTCGGACACACCCAGGCCGCCGCCGGCGTGGCCGGCGTCATGAAGATGGTCCTGGCCCTCCGCCACGGCCTGCTGCCCCGCACCCTGAACGTCGACGCGCCCACCCCGCACGTCGATTGGACCGCGGGCGCCGTCGACCTGCTCACCGAGCCGCTGCCGTGGCCCGCGTCCGACCGCCCGCGGCGCGCCGGCGTCTCCGCGTTCGGCGTCAGCGGCACCAACGCGCACGTGATCCTGGAAGAGGCCGAACCAGCCGAAGAGGCCGAAGCCGAGGCACCGTCCGTCGCCCCCGAGACGGCGGTACCCCTGCTGCTCTCCGGCAAGTCCGACGCCGCGCTGCGCGACCAGGCGGCCCGGCTGCTGGCCCACCTCGACCGCGCGCCCGAAGCACGGCTCGCGGACCTCGCGTTCACGCTGGCCGGACGCACCGACTTCCCGCACCGCGCGGCCGTCGCCACTGACAGCCACGAGACCGCGGTGCGCGCCCTGGCCGCCCTCGCCGAAGGCACCGACGACGGCGCGCTGACCACGGGCACCGCGCACGACGGCAAGGACGCCGTGCTCTTCTCCGGCCAGGGCTCGCAACGCCTGGGCATGGGACGGGAGTTGTACGGCACCCAGCCGGTCTTCACGGACGCCTTCGACGCGGTGTGCGCCGCCTTGGACGAGCACCTGGAGCGTCCCCTGCGCGACGTCGTCTGGGGCGCGGACGCGGACCTGTTGAACCAGACCGCCTACGCCCAGGCCGCACTGTTCGCCGTCGAGGTGGCGCTGTTCCGCCTGGTGGAGTCGTGGGGCGTGCGGCCGGAGTACGTCGCCGGACACTCGGTCGGGGAGATCGCCGCCGCCCACGTGGCAGGCGTGTTCTCACTGGCCGACGCCTGTGCCCTGGTGGCGGCCCGCGGACGCCTGATGCAGGCGCTGCCGGCCGGCGGCACCATGGCCGCGATCCGGGCCACCGAGGACGAGGTCCGCCCGCGGCTCACCGACGACGTCGCGATCGCGGCCGTCAACGGCCCGTCGTCCGTGGTCGTCTCGGGGACCGAGGACGCCGTCGAGGCGGTCCGCGCGCACTTCGCCGGCGAGGGCCGCAAGACCAGCCTGCTGCGGGTCTCGCACGCGTTCCACTCGCCGTTGATGGACCCGATGCTCGCCGACTTCCGCGCCGTCGCGGAGAACCTGACGTACGACGAGCCGCACCTGACCGTCGTCTCCAACGTGACCGGCGCCCCGGCCACCGGGGACGAACTGCGCACCCCCGACTACTGGGTCACCCACGTCCGTGAGGCCGTGCGGTTCGCCGACGGCATCCGCGCCCTGCACGACGACGGCGTGACGCGCTTCCTGGAGCTGGGCCCCGACGGCACCCTCGCCGCCATGGCCCGCGAGTCGCTGCCGGACGCGACCACGGTCGTCCCCGCGCTGCGCAAGGACCGCCCCGAGGAGCCGACGCTGCTCGCGGCGCTCTCCCAGCTCCACGCGCAGGGCACGGCGGTCGACTGGGCCGCGCCCTTCACCGGCACCGACGCGCACGCCGTCGACCTGCCCACGTACGCCTTCCAGCACCGGCGCTACTGGCCGGTCCCCGACCGCACCGGTACCGGCGACCTCAGCGCGGCCGGCCTCGACGCGGCCGGGCACCCGCTGCTGAGCGCCGCCGTGGAGCTCTCCGACGGCGCCGGACTGCTGTTCACCTCACGCCTGTCGCTCCAGTCGCACCCGTGGCTGGCCGACCACGCGGTGAACGGTGCGGTGCTGCTGCCCGGAACGGCCTTCGTCGAACTCGCCGTCCGCGCCGCCGACGAGGCGGACTGCGACCGGATCGAGGAACTCACCCTGGCCGCCCCGCTCGTACTGCCCGAGCACGGCGGCGTGCAGCTGCAACTGCACGTCGGGCCCGCCGACGAGGCCGGCGGCCGGCCGGTCACCATCCGGTCCCGTCCGGAGGGCGACGGCGACCGGCCGTGGACCCAGCACGCGAGCGGCGTGCTGACGCCCGGCGAGCGCGCCGCCCACGCCGGCTACGACTTCCGGGCCGAGTCCTGGCCGCCCGCCGACGCCGAACCCGTCGACCTGACCGGCCTCTACCCGCACCTGGCCGCGAGCGGATACGACTACGGACCGCACTTCCAGGGCCTGCGCGCCGCATGGCGCCGGGGCGACGAGGTGTTCGCCGACGTGGCCCTGCCGGACGTCGCCGAGGGCGACGCGTCCGCGTACGGTCTGCACCCGGCCCTCCTGGACGCGACCCTGCACGCCTGGGCCCTCGACGGCCTGGACCGGGGCGTGCTGCCCTTCTCGTGGGAGGGCGTCACGCTGCACGCCTCCGGGGCCGCGGCCGTCCGCGCCCGGATCGTCCAGCACGGCGGCGACACGCTGTCCGTCGAGGTCGCGGACACCTCCGGCGAGCCGGTCGCCTCCATCGGCACCCTCGACCTGCGGGCGCCCGCCGCCGACCAGTTGGCGGGCACCGCGGACCGGATCGGGCGCGACGCGCTGTTCCGGATGGCGTGGAACCCCGTCCGGCTGCCCCCGGCCGGCGCCGCGGAGTCCGTGGCCCTGCTCGGCTCCCTGCCCGGCGCACCGTTCGACGGCTACCCGGACCTGCCGACCCTGGCCGAGTCCGGTCCGGTGCCGGGCGCGGTGGTCGTGCCGGTGACGGCCGGCGCCGGCGACGTTGCGGAGGCGGCGCACGCCACCGCCGGCCAGGCGCTGGACCTGGTCCGGTCCTGGTTGGCGGACGACCGGTTCGCCACCTCGCGACTGGTGTTCGTCACGCGCGGCGCGCTGGACGGCACGGACCTCACCCAGGCCACCGTGTGGGGCCTGGTGCGGTCCGCGCAGGCGGAGCACCCGGGCCGGTTCGGCCTGGTGGACCTCGGCCCCGACGCGGACCCGGCGGTGCTGCCGCTGGCCCTGGCCGCGGACGAGCCGCAGCTCCTGCTGCGCGACGGCGCGGTGCTCGCGGCGCGGCTGGAGCGGGCGCCGGTGGCACGGGCGCTGACCGACGTCCCCTGGGACACCGCAGGAACGGTGTTGATCACTGGTGGTACCGGTGGTCTGGGCCGGGTGGTGGCGCGGCATGTGGTTGCCGAGCACGGGGTGCGGAGTCTGCTGCTGGTGAGTCGGCGGGGTCCGGATGCCGAGGGTGTCGAGGAGTTGGTGGCGGAGCTCGGGTGGTTGGGTGCCGAGGTTTCCGTGGTGGCGTGTGACGTCTCTGATCGGGATGCTGTCGGGGAGTTGGTCTCCGGGCATCGGATCGGTGCGGTGGTGCACACGGCGGGTGTTCTGGACGACGGTGTGGTGGGGTCGTTGACGGCCGAGCGGTTGTCGGCGGTGCTGCGGCCCAAGGTGGATGCCGCATGGCATCTGCACGAGGCCACCAAGGACCTGGACCTCGCGGCGTTCGTCCTCTTCTCGTCCGTCTCCGGTCTCTGGGGCGGCGCCGGTCAGGCCAACTACGCGGCCGGCAACACCTTCCTGGACGCACTGGCGCACCACCGCCGCGCGGCCGGACTGCCCGCCACGTCCCTGGCATGGGGCCCGTGGTCGCAGGACGGCGGCATGACCGGCACGCTGACCGACGTCGACCTCCAGCGGATCGCCCGTGCGGGCATGCCCGCACTCAGCCCCGCGGAGGGCGCCGCGCTCTTCGACGCCGCACTGGCCGCCGACGACGCGCTCGTCCTGACCGTGCGCCTCGACCTGGCCGCCCTGCGCAAGCAGGGAGACGTGCCGGCGGTGCTGCGCGGCCTGGTCAGGACCCGGGTCCGTTCGACGGTGGCCGGCTCGGCCGCGGTCGCCGGCCTCGTGGAGCGCCTGTCCGCGCTGGGTTCGGCGGAGCGCCGCGAGACCCTGCTGGACCTGGTGCGGGCCCAGGTCGCGGTCGTCCTGGGCCACGCGGGCCCGGAGACGGTCGACCCGGACCGCGCCTTCCAGGACCTCGGTTTCGATTCCCTGACCGCCGTCGAGCTGCGCAACCGGCTCAATGCGGCGACCGGCATGCGCCTTTCGTCCACCACGGTGTTCGACTACCCCTCGGCGGGCGTGCTCGTCGACTTCCTCCTGGACGAGCTGTTCGGCGCGCACGACCAGGACGCACTGGCGCCCGCGGGCCCGAGCCCACGGGCAACGGCCGACGACCCGGTGGTGATCGTCGGCATGAGCTGCCGCTACCCGGGCGGCGTCGCCTCCCCGGAGGACCTGTGGCGCCTGGTGTCCGAGGGCACCGACGCGGTGTCCGACTTCCCGACCGACCGCGGCTGGGACGTGGAGTCCCTCTACAACCCCGACCCCGAGGCCATCGGCACCTCGTACAGCCACTCCGGTGGCTTCCTCCACGAGGCGCCGGAGTTCGACCCCGAGTTCTTCGGGATGAGCCCCAGGGAAGCGCTCGCGACGGACTCGCAGCAACGGTTGCTGCTGGAGACGACCTGGGAGGCCATCGAGCGGGCGGGCATCGACCCGACGTCGCTGCGCGGCAGCCGGACCGGCGTCTTCGCCGGCGTGATGTACGGCGACTACGAGCAACTTCTCGTCGCGGACCAGTTCGAGGGCTACCGCGCCAACGGCAGCGCGGCCAGCGTCGCTTCGGGCCGGGTGTCCTACACGTTCGGTTTCGAGGGCCCGGCGGTGACGGTGGACACGGCGTGCTCGTCGTCGCTGGTGGCGCTGCACCTCGCGGCGCAGGCACTGCGTTCGGGCGAGTGCTCGCTGGCACTGGCCGGCGGCGTGACGGTGCTCTCCACCCCGACGATGTTCGTGGAGTTCTCGCGGCAGCGCGGCCTGGCGGCGGACGGACGGTGCAAGTCGTTCGGCGACGGCGCCGACGGTGTCGGCTGGGGTGAGGGTGTCGGCATGCTCGTCCTGGAGCGGTTGTCCGACGCGCGTCGCAACGGGCACCGGGTGCTGGCGACCGTGGCGGGTTCCGCGGTGAACCAGGACGGTGCGTCGAACGGTCTGACGGCGCCGAACGGTCCGTCGCAACAGCGGGTGATCCGGCAGGCGTTGGCCAGTGCGGGCTTGTCGACCGCGGATGTGGACGCGGTGGAGGCGCACGGTACGGGCACCACGTTGGGCGACCCGATCGAGGCCCAGGCACTGCTGGCCACCTACGGCCAGGACCGGTCGGTGGACCGGCCGCTGTGGTTGGGTTCGATCAAGTCCAACATCGGTCACGCGCAGGCGGCCGCCGGTGTGGCGGGCATCATCAAGATGGTGCTGGCGATGCGGCACGGTGTGCTGCCGCGGACGCTGCACGTCGATGCGCCGTCGTCACACGTGGACTGGAGTGCCGGAGCGGTGGAGCTGCTGGCCTCCGAGGTCGAGTGGCCGCAGGGCGAGGGCCCGCGGCGCGCCGGTGTCTCCTCCTTCGGCGTCAGCGGGACGAACGCGCACGTCATCCTGGAGCAGCCCGAGCCGATCGCGGACGACGCCGCACCGGACGTCGCCGAGGAGGAGCCCGGCGCGCTGGCGTGGGTGCTCTCCGGCCGGAGCGAGGCCGCGCTGCGCGGCCAGGCGGCCCGTCTGCTGTCCCACGTCGCCCGCCGCGACGCGCGCTCCGCGCGGGACATCGGCCGCTCACTGGTGAGCGCACGGACGAGCTTCACCCACCGCGCGGTGGTGTGGGGCGAGGACCGCGAGGCGCTGGTGCTCGCGCTGTCCGCCCTGGCGGTCGGCGAGGCCGACGCGGGCCTGGTGGAGGGCGCGTCCGGCCCGGGCAGGACGGCCTTCCTGTTCTCCGGCCAGGGCTCCCAACGCCTGGGGATGGGACGGGGGCTGTACGACCGCCACCCGGTCTTCGCCGCGGCGTTCGACGCGGTGTGCGCCGCCTTGGACGAGCACCTGGAGCGTCCCCTGCGGGACGTCGTCTGGGGCGAGGACGCGGACCTGTTGAACCAGACCGCCTACGCCCAGGCCGGATTGTTCGCGCTGGAGGTGGCGCTGTACCGGCTGACGGAGTCGTGGGGCGTGCGCGCCGACTTCGTGACCGGCCATTCGATCGGTGAGGTCGCCGCGGCGCACGTGGCCGGGGTCTTCTCCCTTCCGGACGCGTGCGCGCTGGTGGCGGCCCGGGGCCGACTGATGCAGCAACTGCCCACGGGCGGAGCGATGGTGGCGATCCGGGCGACGGAACAGGAGGTCCGTCCGCACCTGACGCAGCACGTGTCGATCGCGGCGGTCAACGGTCCGTCGTCGGTCGTGGTCTCCGGCGCGGAGGACGACGTGCTGGCCGTCGCCGCGCACTTCGAAGAGGAGGGCCGCAAGACCACCCGACTGCGGGTCTCGCACGCCTTCCACTCACCGCTCATGGAACCGATGCTCGACGCGTTCCGGGCCGTGGTGGCCCGGCTGTCCTTCGGCACGCCGACGATCCCCGTCGTCTCGAACCTGACCGGCCTCCCCGCGGAGCCCGAGCAGCTCGGCCAGGCCGACTACTGGGTCCGGCACGTGCGCGAGGCGGTGCGCTTCGCGGACGGGGTGGCGGCGCTGCACCGAGAAGGCGTGACCCGCTTCCTCGAACTCGGTCCGGACGGCGTGCTGTCGGCGATGGCCCAGGAGTCGCTGCCGGACGGCGTCGTGCTCGCTCCGGTCCTGCGCAAGGACCGGCCCGAGGAGACGGCACTGCTCGGTGCCCTGGCACACCTCCACGTCCACGGCGCCGGCGTCGACTGGGCGACGCTGTACGCCGGTACGGGTGCGCGGTGGGTGGACCTGCCGACGTACGCGTTCCAACACGAGCGGTACTGGCCCTCGGGCCGCGTGGGCCGCTCCGGTGACGTGCGGTTCGCGGGCCTGGACTCCCCGGCGCACCCGCTGCTCGGCGCCGCGGTCGAACTCGCCGGCTCCGGTGGCTTGTTGTTCACCGGACGGTTCTCGGTGTCCGCGCATCCGTGGTTGGCGGACCACGTGGTGCTCGGATCGGTGGTGGTGCCCGGAACGGCGCTGGTGGAACTGGTGCTCCGGGCGGCCGACGAGGTCGGCTGCGACCTGCTGGAGGAACTGACGCTGGCCGCCCCGCTGGTGCTGCCCGCCTCGGGCAGCGGCGTGCAGGTGCAGGTGTGGCTGGGCGAACCGGACGGTTCGGGCCGCCGCTCGGCGTCGGTGCACGCGCGGGAGACCGAGGGTCCCTGGACCCTGCACGCCAGCGGTGCGGTGACCTCGGGGGCCCGAGCGGTCGCCTTCGACGTCGCCGCCTGGCCCCCGCCGGGTGCACAGCAGGTCGACGCGGCGGACTGCTACGACGCACTCGCCGATGCGGGTCTCACGTACGGCCCGGTGTTCCGGGGCCTGCGCGCGGCCTGGCAGCTCGGCGCGGACGTCTACGCCGAGGTCAGCCTCCCGGAGGGCACGGACGGCGGCGCCTACGGACTGCACCCCGCGCTCTTCGACGCCGCCCTGCACGCGGCGGCGGCGCGCGGCGGGGACGTGACCGGCGTCCCCTTCTCGTGGAGCGGAGTCGCCCTGCACGCTTCCGGGGCCTCCCACCTCCGCGTCCGGATCCGCACCACGGAGAACGGGATGTCCGTCGCGCTCGTGGACACCTCCGGTGCCCCGGTCGCCTCCGTGGACTCCCTGGTGGCGCGTCCGCTCTCGGCCGCGCAGGTACAGGCCGCCGACCGGGACGCCCTCTTCACGGTCGACTGGGTCCCCGTCCCGCTCACGGGTGAACGCGTCGAGCCGGGCACCGGGCCGCAGGGCGAGCCGTTGCGCACCCTCGCGGACCTGGCGGGCCCGACCGTTCCGTCGACGGTCCTTCTCGCACCCCCCGCCGACGCCGCGGGCGTGGTGGAGTCCGTGCACCGCACCACCGCCTGGGCGCTGGAAAGCGTGCAGACGTGGTTGGCGGAGGAGCGGTTCGCGTCCTCGCGACTGGTGTTCGTGACCCGCGGTGCGGTGTCCGGCGCTGACCTCGCGGCCGCCGCCGTGCACGGCCTGGTGCGCTCGGCGCAGTCGGAGAACCCGCAGCGCTTCGGCCTGGTGGACCTCGACGACGACGCCGACGCGACCGTGCTGGCGCAGGCCCTCGCGACCGACGAGCCGGAACTGCTGGTCCGCGGCACCGAGGTGCTGGCACCGCGGCTGGCCCGTACCCCCTCCACGCACGCGGGCAGCTGGGTCACCTCCGGCACGGTCCTCGTCACGGGAGGAACCGGGGGCCTGGGTCGTGCCGTGGCACGGCACCTGGTGACCGCACACGGGGTACGGAGCCTGCTGCTGGTCAGCCGCCGTGGCCTGACCGCCGAGGGCGCACCCGAGCTCGTGGCCGAACTGGCGCGGGCCGGCGCGACGGCGGCGGTCGAGACCTGCGACGTCTCGGACGCGGCGGCGGTGGCCGACCTGATCCGCCGTCATGAGCCGACGGCCGTGGTCCACACGGCCGGTGTCCTCGACGACGGCGTGGTGGAGTCGTTGACCCCGGAACGCCTGGCGGGGGTGTTGCGGCCGAAGGTGGACGCGGCATGGCACCTGCACGAGGCGACCAGGGACCTCGACCTGAACGCGTTCGTGGTGTTCTCGTCGGTCGCCGGCACGGTCGGCAGCGCAGGCCAGGGCAACTACGCCGCGGCGAACGCCTTCTTGGACGCGTTGGCCCGCCACCGACACGCGCAGGGGCTGCCCGCCGTGTCACTGGGATGGGGGGCGTGGGCCCAGGACAGCGGGATGACCGGCGCTCTCACCGACGTCGACCTCCGGCGCATCACCCGCCAGGGCATGCCGCCGCTGTCGACCGAGGAGGGGTTGGCCCTCTTCGACGCCGCGCTCGGCACCGACGAGCCCGCGCCGCTGCCCGTCCGCCTGGACCTCGCGGCGCTGCGCGCACAGGGCGAGCCCCTGCCGCTGCTGCGCGGCCTGATCCGCACGCGGGCCCGCCGGTCCGGCGCCGTCGCGGCAGCCGGTCTCGCGTCCCGCCTGACCGGGCTGCCCACGGCGGAGCGGCGCGCGGCGCTGCTCGACGTCGTACGCGCCCAGATCGCGGCGGTCCTGGGGCACGTGGGCCCGGAGACGGTCGCTCCGGACCGTGCCTTCCAGGACCTCGGCTTCGACTCGCTGACCGCCATCGAACTCCGCAACGTGCTGGCCGGGGCCACCGGACTGCGGCTCCCGGCGACAGCCGTGTTCGACTACCCGACGGCCGACGCCCTGGCGGACCACCTCCTGGGCGAGCTGTTCGGCGCGGACACCGCGGCGCCGCTCGCGGTGTCCGCGCTCCCGTCCCTGACGGACGACCCCGTGGTGATCGTCGGCATGAGCTGCCGCTTCCCGGGCGGCGTCGCCTCGCCGGAGGACCTGTGGCGCCTGGTGTCCGAGGGCACCGACGCGGTGTCCGGATTCCCCACCGACCGCGGCTGGGAGATCGACGACAGCCACGACCCCGACGCCGAGGGCACCATCGCCACCCGCTCCGGCGGGTTCCTCAAGGACGCGGCGGAGTTCGACCCGGAGTTCTTCGGGATGAGCCCCCGCGAGGCACTGACCACCGACGCCCAGCAGCGGCTGCTGCTGGAGACGACCTGGGAGGCGCTGGAGCGCGCCGGCATGGACCCGGCCACCCTGCGCGGCAGCCGGACCGGCGTCTTCGCCGGAGTGATGTACCACGACTACTCCACGCTGCTGTCCGGGCGCGAGTTCGAGGGCTACCAGGGCAGCGGCAGCGCGGGCAGTGTCGCCTCGGGCCGGGTGTCCTACACCTTCGGTTTCGAGGGTCCCGCCATCACGGTGGACACGGCGTGCTCGTCGTCGCTGGTGGCGCTGCACCTGGCGGCCCAGTCGCTGCGGCAGGGCGAGTGCGAGTTGGCGCTCGCGGGCGGCGTGACGGTGATGTCGACGCCGTCGACGTTCGTGGAGTTCTCCCGCCAGGGCGGTCTCGCCCAGGACGGCCGCTGCAAGGCGTTCTCCGACGGCGCTGACGGCGTCGGCTGGGGTGAGGGTGTCGGCATCCTGGTCCTGGAGCGGTTGTCCGACGCGCGTCGCAACGGGCACCGGGTGCTGGCGACCGTGCGGGGTTCGGCGGTGAACCAGGACGGTGCGTCGAACGGTCTGACGGCGCCGAACGGTCCGTCGCAACAGCGGGTGATCCGGCAGGCGTTGGCCAGTGCGGGTTTGTCGACCGCGGATGTGGACGCGGTGGAGGCGCACGGTACGGGCACCACGTTGGGCGACCCGATCGAGGCCCAGGCACTGCTGGCCACCTACGGTCGGGAGCGGCCGGCGGACCGGCCGCTGCTGCTGGGTTCCATCAAGTCCAACATCGGTCACGCGCAGGCGGCCGCCGGTGTGGCGGGCATCATCAAGATGGTGCTGGCGATGCGGCACGGTGTGCTGCCGCGGACGCTGCACGTCGATGCGCCGTCGTCACACGTGGACTGGAGTGCCGGTGCGGTGGAGCTGCTGACCGCCGCGACCGAGTGGCCGCAGGGGGACGGTCCGCGGCGCGCCGGGGTCTCCTCCTTCGGGATCAGCGGGACGAACGCGCACGTCATCCTGGAGCAGCCCGAGCCCGTCGCGGCCGACGCCGCACCGGAAGCCACCGAGGACGCGGCGGTCGACGCCGCCGGGTCGGTGCCGGTGTTGCTGTCGGGCCGCAGCGAGCCGGCGCTGCGGGCCCAGGCGGCCCGACTGCTGGCCCGTCTGGACGACGCGGGCCCGGGTACCCGGATCACCGACGTCGCCCACGCGCTGGCGACCGGCCGGTCGGCGTTCTCCCACCGCGCGGTGATCCTGGCCGCGGACCGGGCGGACCTGCTGCGCTCGCTGTCGGCTCTGGCCGACGGCCGCACCGAGCCGGCCGTCGTGGCGCACGACCGCACCCGGTCGGGGCGGCTGGCCTTCCTCTTCTCCGGCCAGGGCTCGCAACGCCTGGGAATGGGACGGGAGTTGTACGGCACCCAGCCGGTCTTCACGGAGGCGTTCGACGCGGTGTGCGCCGCCTTGGACGAGCACCTGGAGCGTCCCCTGCGCGATGTCGTCTGGAGCGAGGACGCGGACCTGTTGAACCAGACCGCCTACGCCCAGGCCGCACTGTTCGCGATCGAGGTGGCGCTGTACCGGCTGGTGGAGTCGTGGGGTGTCCGCCCGGACCACCTCCTGGGGCACTCGGTGGGGGAGATCGCCGCCGCGCACGTCGCGGGCGTCCTCTCTCTCTTTGACGCCTGTGCCCTGGTGGCGGCCCGCGGTCGGCTCATGCAGCAACTGCCGTCCGGCGGAGCCATGGTGGCGATCCAGGCGACGGAGGAGGAGGCGTTGCCGCACGTGTCGGAGCAGGTCTCGATCGCGGCGGTCAACGGTCCGTCGTCGGTCGTGGTCTCCGGTGCGGAGGCCGACGTGCTGGCCGTCGCCGCGCACTTCGAAGAGGAGGGCCGCAAGACCACCCGACTGCGGGTCTCGCACGCCTTCCACTCACCGCTGATGGAACCCATGCTGGCCGACTTCCGCGCCGTCGCCGAGGGCATGACCTACGCCGCGCCGCGGCTGCCCGTCGTCTCCAACGTCACCGGCGAGCCCGCCACCGCACAAGAGCTGTGCTCCGCGGAGTACTGGGTCGACCACGTCCGCGCCGCCGTACGGTTCGCCGACGGGGTCGCCGCGCTGAGCGCCCAGGGCGTGACGCGCTTCCTGGAGCTGGGGCCCGACGGCGCCCTCTCCGCGCTCGCCGCGGAGAGTGCCGCGGACGGGTCGGTGCTCGTCCCCGTGCTGCGCAAGGACCGGCCCGAGGCAACGGCACTGCGCACCGCCGTGGCACGACTGCACGCCCACGGCGTGCCCGTCGACTGGTCCGCGGTCTTCGCCGGTTCGGGTGCGCGGTGGGTGGACCTGCCGACGTACGCGTTCCAGCGCGAGCGGTTCTGGCCGGCCGGAGGGGCGGCTCGGGCGGGTGACGTGCGGTCCGCCGGACTGGGCTCGACCGGGCATCCGCTGCTGGGTGCGGCGGTCGAACTCGCCAACTCCGGCGGCCAGTTGTTCACCGGCCGCCTGTCGACGTCCGCACAGCCGTGGTTGGCGGACCACGTGGTGCTGGGCTCGGTGCTGGTGCCGGGGACGGCGCTGGTGGAACTGGTGCTGCGGGCGGCCGACGAGGTCGGTTGCGCCGCACTGGAGGAACTGACGCTGGCCGCGCCGTTGGTGCTGCCCGCTTCGGGGTCCGCGGTACAGGTGCAGGTGTGGGTGGGCGAGCCCGAGGACGGGGGACGCCGACCGGTGTCCGTCCATGCCCGCGAGGGCGAGGGCCCCTGGACCCTGCACGCCAGCGGTGCGGTGACCCCGACCGTCGAGGAGGTGGTGACGTTCGAGGCGGCGGTCTGGCCCCCGCAGGGCGCCGAGCCGCTCGACGTGGCGGACTGCTACGAGCGCTTCGCGGACGCCGGGTTCGCGTACGGCCCGGTGTTCCAGGGCCTGCGGGCCGCCTGGAAGCTCGACGCGGACGTCTACGCCGAGGTCCGGCTTCCCGAAGGGACGGACGGCGCTGCCTACGCGCTGCACCCCGCACTCTTCGACGCCGCCCTGCACGCGGGGCTCCTGGGCGACGGGGGAGCGGCCGAGGCAGCCGTCCCGTTCTCGTGGAGCGGGGTTTCCCTGCACGCGTCCGGCGCGTCCGGAGTGCGGGTCCGGCTCCGCTCCACCGAGGACGGCACGCAGATCGCCCTCGCCGACCCGACCGGTGCGCCGGTGGCGTCGGTCCGGTCGCTGACCGCGCGCCCGATCACCACCGGGCAGTTGCAGACCGGCGACCGTGACGCGCTCTTCCAGGTCGACTGGACCGACGTGCACCTCGCGGACGAGCCGGCCGACTCCTTGGCCGTGCTCGGCAAGGACGCCCACGGCGTCCTCGACGAACTCGCGCTGCAGCCCCACGCGGATCTCGACGACCTGGCGGAGGCCGGTGTCCACGACATCGTGTTCGCCCCGCTGGCCGCCGCGCCCGCCGGGACGGTGGAGTCCGTCCACGCCGTGACCGCCTGGGCCCTGGCGCGGGTGCAGTCGTGGTTGGCCGACGAGCGGTTCGCGGACTCGCGGCTGGTCTTCGTCACCCGCGGCGCGGTGTCCGGAGCGGACCTCCCGGGTGCGGCGGTGTGGGGCCTGGTGCGCTCCGCACAGGCGGAGCACCCGGGCCGCTTCGGCCTGGTGGACGTGGCGGAAGAGGCCGAAGTGGCTCTCCTGCCGCGCGCGTTGACGTCGAACGAACCGCAGTTGCTGGTGCGCGACGACCAGGTCCTCGCCCCGCGAGTGGCCCGGGCCGAACGCCCGGACGCGATGGAACCCGGCACCGACTGGAACTCCGGGACGGTGTTGATCACTGGTGGTACCGGTGGTCTGGGCCGGGTGGTGGCGCGGCATGTGGTTGCCGAGCACGGGGTGCGGAGTCTGCTGCTGGTGAGTCGGCGGGGTCCGGATGCCGAGGGTGTCGAGGAGTTGGTGGCGGAGCTCGGGCGGTTGGGTGCCGAGGTTTCCGTGGTGGCGTGTGACGTCTCTGATCGGGATGCTGTCGGGGAGTTGGTCTCCGGGCATCGGATCGGTGCGGTGGTGCACACGGCGGGTGTTCTGGACGACGGTGTGGTGGGGTCGTTGACGGCCGAGCGGTTGTCGGCGGTGCTGCGGCCCAAGGTGGATGCCGCCTGGCATCTGCACGAGGCCACCAAGGACCTGGAGCTGGACGCGTTCGTGGTGTTCTCGTCGGTCGCCGGCACGTTCGGCAGCGCGGGCCAGGCCAACTACGCGGCCGGCAACGCCTTCTTGGACGCCTTGGCGCAGCTCCGCCGCGCGGCCGGACTGCCCGCCACGTCGCTGGCATGGGGCCCGTGGTCGCAGGACAGCGGCATGACCGGCACGCTCACCGAGGCCGACGTGCAGCGCATGGCCCGCTCGGGCATGCCGCCGCTGTCGACCGAGGAGGGCCTGGCCCTCTTCGACGCGGCGCTCGCCATCGACCGGCCCGCCGCGCTGCCGGTCCGGCTGGACCTCGCGACGCTGCGTCGACAGGGCGAGGTCCCGTCCCTGCTCCGCGGCCTGATCCGGGTCCCGGGACGCCGGGCGGCGGCCACGGCGGACGGAGACGCCGCGGCGGCCTTCGCCCGGCGCCTGGCCGACCGGTCGGCGGCAGAGGGCCGCGAGGTCGTACTGGACGCCGTGCGCGGCCAGGTGGCGGTGGTCCTCGGGCACACCGGAGCGGCGGAGATCGACGAGGACCGGGCCTTCCTGGACCTCGGTTTCGACTCCCTCACCGCGGTCGAACTCCGCAACCGGCTGGGCGCCCTCACCGGGATCCGCCTGCCGGCGACCCTGCTCTTCGACTACCCGACGCCGGCGGAGCTGGTCGACCACCTCCACGCCCGGATCGCACCCGGGGCGGCCTCCGGCCCGGAGGCGCTCCTGGGCGAGCTCGAACGGCTGGAGAAGGCGTTCGGCGGGCTCGCCGTCACGGAGGAGGTCCACGAGCAGGTGGCCGGCCGCCTGGAAGTCCTCCGGTCCAAGTGGGACGCCCTGCGGGACGCCTCCGCGGCGGCCGGGCAGGGTGCTCCCCGGTCGGATGCGGACTTCGACTTCGAGTCCGCGTCCGACGAGGAGGTCTTCGACCTCCTCGACAACGAGATCGGCCTGTCCTAGGGCTCGTCGGGGGTGGGGGCGGTGGCAGCACCACCGCCCCCACCCCCCCCGGCATCCCGGTCCGCGGGCGGACCGGGGCCCACGTCACCACGTTCCCTCGGGGACGGACGGGGACGGGCGGGGACGGACGAAGGCGGAAGGAGCACGGCGGAACCGCGAAAGCGGAGAGTCCGCTGCTTGGGTGCGGTGCACCGGAGCAGCGGACTTTCCGTGCGCACCCGGCGGAACGGAGCTCCGCCGGATGCGTAGTGGTCAGCGGTTGAAGATGGGCATGATCTCCTTGCTGTCGTCGCACCACACCTCGTGGTACCCGTTCGCCTGTGCCAGCGGCAGTTCCGTCGCCTCGCAGACCGCCTTGGAGGGGTACTTCTCGGCCCCGATCGGCACCCAGCCGCCGCCGGGCGGGGGCGCGGCGACGGCGGTGGCGGCGGTCAGCGGAACGGTGACCGCCGCGGCACCGACGGCCAGCGCGACACCGATCCGACTACGCCACGACTTCATACCTGTCTCCTCACTCGTCGATTCCCCGGTACGGGAACCACCCTGCTCGGGGCCGCTACCGCCGGCCTGCCGCTCCGCCAACATCCGCCTAACACGCCCGCGAGCAGGGAAAATGCGCCGAAGAGACCGCGACCCGACGGGTCACGGCCGCCGGGTGGGGGACACCCGCGACTGCCGGCCGGGAACCACCACAACCACTGCAACCACTGCAACCACTGTGCCGACCCGGCACGCTCCACCAAGACGGCCCTCCCGGCAGCGTGCCGGAAGGGCCGTTCTCCGTGCCGTGCCGCTGCCGTCCCGCAGCGATCTGTCTGCGGTCCGTTCGCGGGATCGTGTGTGGTCGTGCCACAGGGCCGGGGCCGGTCAGGGGACGAGCAGCGTCTCGCGCAGCCGCTCCAGGTCCTGCTGGCTCAGTCCCAGCCCTTGCCGAAGATAGGTGTCGAAGGTGCCGAAGCGCGCCTTGACCTCGTCGAAGGCCGTGTTGAGGTACCGGAGCCTGGCGTCCAGGATCGGCTTGAGACGGGCGGCCGTGTCCGGCGTCTCCTTGGCGAGCGTCGCGGCGTTCCGTGCCGCCAGGTAGTCGTTGGTGGCCAGGTAGTCCCGCACGACCGTGTCGCGGTCCACTCCCAGGGCCGTGAGCAGCGCGGCGGTGCCCCAGCCCGTACGGTCCTTGCCGCCCGTGCAGTGGAAGGCCAGCGGGGCGGCGCCGGCGGTGTCGGCGAGCCGGAACAGCGTGCGGTAGGCGTCGAGCGCGGAAGGTCTGGAGACGTACCGCCGGTAGGTGCCGGCCATCAACCGGGCGGATGCCGCGGCCGTGGCGGGCAGTTCAGGGGTGAAGTCGCCGCCCAGCACGTCGGCGGTGACGTAGCGCGCGCCCGCCGGCACCCGGTCCGGGGCCTCGGCGCGCTCGGCCGGCACGCGCAGGTCCAGGTCCGTGCGGATGCCCAGTCGCTGGAGCACGGCCAGGTCGGCGTTGGAGAGCGAGTGCAGGCCGTCGGTGCGGTACAGCACGCCCATCTTGACCCACCTGCCGTCGGTGGTGCGGTAGCCGCCCACGTCGCGGAAGTTGGGCACGCTGGGCAGGTGCAGCGAGCGGTCGGCGAGAGTGAGCGGGTCGCCCTGGTCGGGGACGAGGCGGAACCACTGGCGGTCGACGGCGGGCAGACCGCGCACGGTGACGCGGGCCTCGGTGCCGCCGCGCGCCACGACCCGCCCCTCGGCGTGGACGGCCACCGAGGCGACGCCGGGCGCTCTCCAGGCCACGACGAACGAGCCGTCCTCCTGTTGGGTCACCGTGGCGTCGGTGAAGGGGATCCCGTGTGCGGCGAGCGGTGCCCGCGGGGCGTGTTGGCCGGCTTCGGGGGACGGGTCGAGGGAATCGGCCGCGGCGAGCGGCGTGGCGCCCCCCACTGCCGATACGGCGGCCATGAACGAGACGGCTATGCGGCGGGCAGATAACACCGCCGCCGTGGAAGGGGAACTCATAACGAGACCGTACGGCCCGAAATAGGCGGGAATTATCTAGTTTTGTGCGGCGGACCCGGGCCACGACGGGCGCGCGGAGCCCGGCACACCGAAGCGGCGGGCGCCGCCGGCGCACGCCCTGGCCGCGACGGGCGGCGCGGGGTCCGGCCGCCCGTCGGACGACCGGACCCCGCACCCCGCAAACCCCGGCGTCCGACGACGGTGGTGGGCGCCCCGGAGGTCATCCGGACCCACCTGCCCGTCAGCCCTCCGCGTCCATCAGGCGGAACAGGTCCTCGTCGCTGGCCGAGTCCAGGTCCAGCGCCGCGTCCGAGCCGGGGTCGGTACCGCCGTCCGCCGCCCGCGCCCCGGCCGTCACCGCCTTCAGCCGCGCCATCGCTTCCTGCGGCACCTCCGCGCCGGCCGTGAGCAGGGCGTGCAACTCGCCGACGAGCGCGGCCACATCGCGACCGGGGGCGTCCGGCGGTGCGAGGCGTTCGCGCACGAGGCGGACCACGGCGAGCGGCTTGGGGTAGTCGTAGACGAGCGTGGCGGGCAGCCGCAGTTCGGTGGCCGCGATCAGGCGGTTGCGCAGTTCGACGGCGTTGACCGAGTTGACGCCCAACTCCTTGAACGTACGGTTGCCGTGCTCGGCGGACAGCTCCTCGCCGCCCAGCACGGCCGAGGTCTCCGCGAGCACCAGGGCCAGCACGAGCGCGTCCTGCTCGGCGTCGTCGAGACCGGCCACGCGGGACGCCAGCCCCGACGGCTCCGCACCGGCCGCCGCGTCACCGGCCGACCCGGCGTCCGCCGCCCCCTCGGCGGCGCGGTCCACCGGGCCCACGGGCACCGGCGCCAGCCAGAACCGCCGCCGCTGGAACGCGTACGTGGGCAGCGGCACGGTCCGGGCCCCGGGGAGCACCGCGTCCCAGTCGACCGCGACGCCGTGGGCGTGCAGCCGGGCGACCGCGGTGAGCAGGGACTGCCGCTCCGACGCCCCGCCGCGCAGGCTCGGCAGCACGGCGGCCGCCGGCTGCGCGTCACCCGACTCCAGGCACTCGTCGATCATCGGCGTGAGCGCCGGCTCGGCGCCCAACTCCACGAATCCGGTGACGCGCGCGTCCAGGAGGTGGTCGATCCCGTCCCGGAACCGCACGGACTGCCGCACGTGCCGCACCCAGTGCTCCGGGTCCCGCGCCTCCGCCTCGGTGAACGGCCGGCCGGTGACGGTGGAGACGAGCGGCACGGCGGGCGCGGCGAACGACAGCGTCCCGACGACCTCGCGGAACGCGGCCAGCATGGGTTCCATCAGCGGCGAGTGCGGCGCGGTGCTCACCGTGAGCCGCCGGGTCTTGTGGCCGGCGGCCGCCAGCCGGTCGGTGAGGGCGAGGAGCGGCGCCTCGGCGCCCGAGAGCACCAGGGAGTGCGGCCCGTTCACGGCCGCGACCGCCACCGAGTCCGTCACGTCCGCGAGCCACGGCAGTACCTCGTCCTCCGTGATGCGCACCGCCACCATCGCGCCCCCGGGCGGCAGCGAGCCCATCAGCCGGCTCCGGGCCGCCACCAGGGTGCACGCGTCCCGCAGCCCGAGCACGCCCGCCACGTGGGCGGCGGAGATCTCGCCGATCGAGTGCCCCACCAGGTGGTCGGGGACCACGCCCCACGACTCGAACTGCCGGTACAGGGCGACCTGGACGGCGAACAGCGCCGGCTGCGTGTAGGTCGTGTCGTCGAGGAGGGCCGCCTCGTCGGAGTCGGGCGCCGCCCACATCACCGGGGTCAGCGGCCGGTCCAGCAGCGGGTCCAGCGCGGCACAGACCTCGCGCAGGGCCCGCCCGAAGACGGGGAACGCCTCGGCGGCCTCGCGCCCCATGCCGCTGCGCTGGCTGCCCTGCCCGGAGAACACGAAGGCCAGGCCGCCCGGATCGGCGTCGTGCGGGGTGACTCCCGAAGAGCCCTCGCCCCGCCCGAACCGGTCTGCCGCGGACAGCAGTTGGGCCCGGTCGGTGCCGCTGACGACGGCCCGGTGCCGGTGCACGGCACGCGTGGTGGCCAGGGCGTGGGCGACGTCCTGGGCGCGCAGCGCGGGGTCGGCGGCAACGTGTTCGGCCAGCCGCCGCGCCTGCGCGCGCAGTGCCGCCGGACTCCGGGCGGACAGCACCCACGGCACGGTCGGGTCACCGATCGGCTCCGGGGCCGCGGTCGCCGCGCCCCCGTCCGGTGCCGTCTCCGGCACCCCACCGGGCGACGCCTGCGCCGCGGCGGCCGGCGGCTCCTCGACGATCACGTGTGCGTTGGTGCCGGTGAGCCCGAACGAGGACACGCCCGCCCGCCGGGTCGCCCCGTCGTCCGGCAGCCAGGGCCGGGCCTCGGTCAGCAGCCGTACCGAACCGGCGGACCAGTCGACCTTGGTCGAGGGCACGTCGACGTGCAGGGTCCTGGGCAGCACGCCGTGGTGCAGCGCGAGCACGGTCTTGATGACGCCGACGACGCCGGCGGCGGCCTGCGTGTGACCGACGTTCGACTTCACCGACCCCAGCCACAGCGGCCGTTGCACCGGCCGCTCCCGGCCGTAGGTGGCCAGCAGGGCCTGCGCCTCGATGGGGTCGCCCAGCGGGGTGCCGGTGCCGTGCCCCTCCACGGCGTCCACGTCCTGCGGCAGCAGCCCGGCGTCGGCCAGCGCCTCGCGGATGACGCGCTGCTGCGCCGGGCCGCTCGGCGCGGTCAGCCCGTTGGAGGCACCGTCCTGGTTCACGGCGGACCCCCGCACCAGGGCCAGGATCCGGTGTCCGTTGCGCCGGGCGTCGCTCAGCCGCTCCAGCAGGAGCAGCCCGGCACCCTCCGACCACGCGGAGCCGTTCGCGGAGTCCGCGTACGCCATGGCGCGGGAGTCGGGGGACAGCGCCCGCAACCGGGAGAAGTGCGCGAAGGGCGACGGATTCGCCATCACGGTGACGCCGCCGGCCAGCGCCAGGTCGGTCTCGCCCGACCGCAGGGACCGGCACGCCAGGTGCAGGGCGACGAGCGACGACGAGGAGGCGGTGTCGACCGTCAACGCAGGGCCTTCGAGCCCGTAGGTGTAGGCGATGCGTCCCGAGATCGCACTGGCGGAAGCACCGGTGATCAGCATGCTCTCCCAGGCGCGGGGCACGGCGGACGCCTGCGCGCCGTAGCCGCGGTCCATCGCCCCGGTGAACACGCCGGTGCGGCTGCCCTTGAGGGACCGCGGGTCGATGCCCGCCCGCTCGAACGTCTCCCAGGCGGCCTCCAGGAGCAGCCGCTGCTGCGGGTCGGTCGCCGTCGCCTCCTGGTCGGACAGGCCGAAGAAGCCCGCGTCGAAGTCGCCCGCGTCGTGCAGGAAGCCCCCTTCGCGGGCGTACGAGGTCCCGGGGCGGTCCGGGTCCTCGTCGAAGAGCCGCTCCAGGTCCCAGCCCCGGTCGTCCGGGAACGGGGACATCGCATCGGTCCCGCCGGCCAAGAGGTCCCACAGCGCCTCGGGGGAGTCGGCCCGGCCGGGCAGCCGACAGGCCATGCCGACGATCGCCACCGGGTCGGCACCGTCGGCCGGCACCCCCCGTGCGGCCGGCCGGAGTCGGTCCTCCTGCTGGACCAGTACGTGGGCGACGGCGCGCGGATCGGGATGGTCGAAGGCCAGGGTGGCCGGCAGCGGCAGCCCGGTCGCCTCGCACAGCAGGCTCCGCAGCCGTACCGAACGGAGCGAGTCGAGGCCGAGCCGGCGGAAGTCCGTGTCGGGCGCGAACGGAACCGTGGTGCCGTCCTCCCCGAGCACCCGCCCGACGCAGTCCCGCACGAGGTCCAGGGCCTCCTCGACGGTGGCCGGGGGGACGGCGCCGGGACGGGCCGACACGGGCGGCGCCGCACCGTCGGCGAGCAGCCGCGTGAGCCGTTGCCGGTCGAGCTTTCCGGCGGGGGAGTGGGGGAGTGCGCGCACAGTGACCAGTTCGACGGGGATCTTGTGCTCGGCCACCCCCAGTCCCCGCAGGAACGCGGTCACCTCGCCCAGGCCGAGGGCGCGGTCCGCCTCCTCGGTCACGACCAGGCAGGGATACTGCCCCAGCCGGTCGTCCGGTGCTGCGACCACGGCCAGTGGGCCCAGGCCGGTGAGGCCCGCGAGCCACCCCTCGACCTCCGGGGCGGCGAACTTCCGGCCCGCCGTGTTGATCAACTCGGCGGTCCGGCCGTGCAGCACCACCACGCCGTCCGCGTCGACGGCAGCGAGGTCGCCGGTCCGCAGCCACCCGTCGTCGGTGAGGGCCGCGCGGGTCAGCTCCGGCTCGCGGAAGTAGCCGCGGAACAGCCCGGGCCCCCGGTACTGGAGTTCCCCGGTCTCGCCCGCCGCGCACACCGCACCGTGCGCGTCGACGGTCCGCAGCTCCACGCCGGCGACCGGGCCGCCGACACTGCCGTCGGGGTCCTGTGCCCGGGTGCGGGTGCCGGTGCCGATCTCGGACATCCCCCACACCACGACCAGTTCGCAGTCGAGGGCCGCCCGCACCCGCCCGGCGAGCGCGGGCGCGACCGCGGCGCCCGCCGTACGCACCTGGCGGGGGGCGAACCCCGCCGGCCCCTCGGACGACTCCAACCGGCCGACGACGTCCCACAGTTGCGTGGGCACGGCGAAGACGACGCGCGGGTCGTGCTCCCGGGCCAGGGCCAGGAAGCGGTCCGCGTCCCAGTCGGTGAGCACGACCTGGCGGCAGGCGGCGGACAGCGCCGCGTGCACGGCCTGGAGACCGAACAGATGGGTCATCGGGCAGGCCGTGAGGACCGTGCCGGAAAAGGCGTCGGCGGCCTCGGCGGTCACGGCCGCGGTGTGCGACAGCAGACCGTCGTGGCTGTGCAGACACAGCTTGGGCCGCGCCGAGGTCGTCCCGGACGACGGGACCAGGACGAACGGGAGGTCGGGGGTGACCTCCACCGGCCGGGGCCCACTGCCCGCCCAGGCCGCCAGCAGCCCGTCCAGCGTCCCGACCCGCGGCTCCTCGCCGCCGGTCGCCGCCCCGCCGGTCAGCAACACCCCGCGCAGCGACGGCACGCCGTCCAGCAGTGAACGGGCCGTCGCCGAGCCCTCGTCCGCCGCGCCCGACAGGACGAGGAGGACGGGCTCCGCGCGGGTCAGCAACGCGCGCGTCTCATCCGTCGAGGTGCCCTGGTGCAGGGGCAGCAGCACCGCGCCGACGGCCGCGACCGCCAGGTGCAGGGTCTGCACCTCCCAGCAGTTCGGCAGCCGCACCGCCACCACGTCGCCGGGCGCGACGTCCGACTCCTGGAGCCCGCGGGCCAGCGCGTCGACGTCCGCCCGCCACTCGGCCCACGTCCAGGAGCGGTCCCCGTCGACGAGGGCCACCGCGTCGGGGGCGGCCGCCACCGCGGAGGCAAACACCTCGGGGAGCGTGCGGCCCCCCGAGGCACCGGCCCCGTCGGACGGCGGGTCGATCACATAGTCATCGGTGTGGACGGGCACCATCTCTCCCGGATGTCGAGCCGTTGCGTCGGTCGGGGATCCGGCAGGTGGATCGCCCGTTGCGGGCGTCAGCCCTCGTGTGCGGTGATCGCCCCGGAGGGGCACAACGCCGCGGCGATACGGACCTTGGCCGCGTCGTCGGCGCCGGGCGCGGCGAGCAGGCTGACGATCCCGTCCTCGTCCTGGTCGAAGACCTGTGGTGCGGACAGCACGCACTGGCCCGCGCCCACGCAGCGGTCCGAATCGATGGTGATACGCATGCCGATGTCTCTCCTGCAAGGGGATCGGGGTCCACCGGCGGCCGCTGGCGCGCCGGGCGGACGGTACTGGGCCTTCCGCTGGCGGGACGTGCCTACCAGCGGACGGGAAGCTGCTCCAGGCCGTAGAGCACGCCGTCGTACTTGATGCTCAAGCCCTCGTCGGGCGTGGCCAGTCGGATGTCGGGAATGCGCTCGAAGAGCTTGCGGTAGGCGATCTCCATCTCGACGCGCACCAGGTTCTGCCCCAGGCACTGATGGATGCCGTAGCCGAACGCCACGTGGTGGCGGGCGCTCCGGGCGGGGTCGAACATGTGCGGGCACTCGAAGGCGCTCGTGTCGTGGTTGGCCGCGGCGATCAGGGGCACGATGCCGTCGCCCGCCTTGATGAGCTGCCCGGCGATCTCGACGTCCTCGACGGCCACCCGCAGGGACACGATGTCGGCGACCGAGTGGAAGCGCAGGGTCTCCTCCACCGCCCGGTCGTCACCGATCCACTCGGGGTTCGCCAGCAGGGTGACGACGCCCAGCGCGATGTTGTTGGCCGTGGTCTCGTGGCCGGCGATGAGCAGCAGCATCAGCACGCCCGACAGCTCGTGCGGCGCGATCGAACCGGCGGCCAGCAGCCGGCTGATGAGGTCGTCGCCCGGCCACTTCTGCTTGATGCCGACCAGCCGCTTGATGTAGCGCAGCAGCTCCTTGACGGCGGTCTCGCGCTGCGCGTCGGTCGAGGCGCGGAGCGAGACCAGGGTGCGGGTCCGGGACTCGAAGAAGTCGCGGTCGGAGGGCGGCACGCCGAGCAGCGTCGAGATCACCAGGGAGGGCACGGGCAGGGCGTAGTCCGCAACGAGGTCGGCGGAGTTGCCCGCGGCCAGCATCGCGTCGAGCCGCTCGTCCACCGTGCGCTCGATCGCCGGGCGCAACCCCCGGATCCGCCGCACGGTGAATTCGGGGATGAGGGCCTTGCGGAACCGGTCGTGCTCGGGGGAGTCCAACCCCACGAACCAGCCGGGGATCTGCTCCTGCGTGGGCACGCCCACCGTTCCGACGTTGGGGAAGCCCTTGTGCGAGGGGTTGGAGCTGATCCTCGGGTCGGTCAGCACGGCGCGCACGTCCTCGTGCCGGGTGACCAGCCACGCCCGGGCGCCGTTGGACAGGCGGGAGAGGACCAGTCCCTCGTGCTCGCGGTACCCGCCGTAGTCGGGCGGCGGGAAGGACACGCCGGGTTTGCGGGTGGGGAAGTCGACGACCATCGGGTCCGAGTGCGTCATGAACGGAATTCCTCTCTGCGGCGGGGCCGATCAGCCGACGCCGTAGAAGGCGCGGATCTTGCCGACGATGAAGTCCTGGTCGTCCGGGGACAGATCGGTGTGCGTGGGCAGGTAGAGCCCGTCCTCGGCGAACTCGCTGGCCTTGAGCGACGGCCAGTCCGCGTCGAAGTACATGGGCTGCCGGCTCATCGGCTTGAAGAAGAGCCGGGTCTCGATGGAGTGGTCGGCCAGGAACGCCTGGAGCTCCGCCCGGCGTTCCGCCCGGAGGTCGTACATCCACAGCACGTCCCGCGGGGGCATCAACGTGATTCCGGGGACGTCGGCCAGTCCCTCGTCGTAGCGCTTCTCGATCCTGCGGCGCAGTTCGAGGATCTCGTCGAGGCGCTCGGTCTGGGCCAGGGCCACGGCGGCCTGCATGGCCGTGATGCGGTAGTTGTACGCCACCTTCTTGTGCAGGAAGCTGTGGTCCTTGGTGAAGGCCATGGCCCGCAGGTGCGCGATCTGGTCCGCGAGTTTGGGGTCGTCGGTGAGGCAGATGCCTCCCTCACCGGAAGTGATGATCTTGTTGGCGAACAGCGAATAACAGGCGATGTCCCCGGTCGGCCGGACGCCGTGCGCCTCGGCACTGTCCTCCACGACCTTCAGGTTGTACTGGAACGCGATGTCCATGATGGCGTCCATGTCGCAACGCCGCCCGTAGATGTGGACGGGCATGATGACCTTCGTCCGCGACGTGATCTTCTCCTCGATGCGGGAGACGTCGATGTTGAGGTCGTCCCCGCAGTCGACGAAGACCGGCGTCGCACCGGTGTACGTCACCGCCCACGCCGAGGCCACCATCGTGAACTCCGGGACGATCACCTCGTCGCCCGGACCCACGCCCAGGGCCCGAAGTGCCAACGTCAGTGCGGTCGTTCCGGACGAACAGGCCACGCCGTGCGCGATCCCGTTGTACTCGGCGAAGGCCTGCTCGAAGCGCCTCACCATCGGCCCCTGCGACGATATCCACCCGTCCTCGACCGTGGCGGTCAGGTATTCCAGCTCGCGTCCGTTCAACGCGGGTCGGGAAACGGGATATGTGAACGACATCCGCTACCTCATCCTCTTCGTATTTCCCCACGCCCGCGCCACGCGCACGGGCTTCCTCACTGCTGGGCCCCGGCGAGAACCGGCAGCCCGAGGATCAGATCGGCGGCTGCCGCCCGACCGCCCGCCGCCCGCTGCAGCGCACCGAGCCGCTCCGCGTTCTTGCGGAAGGAGGGGGTTTCCAGCACCTGGGTCAACTTGTCGACCACGTCGTTGACGTCCATGTCCCGTGGCTTGTCGAGCGTCAGGCTGATGCCGAAGTCCCGGCCGCGGACGGCCTGGTCGTAGCAGTCCACCCACAACGGCCGGACCACCAACGGCTTTCCGAAGTACATGCCCTCGTTGTAACCGTTGCCGCCGGCGTGCGTGAAGAACACCTTCACGTTCGGATGCGCCAGGACGTCCAATTGGGAGGGCACCCAACTCTCGATGCGCAGATTTCCCGGCAGCGTTTCCTTCGGCGGCAACAGGTGCTGTTGTTCCGACGGCAGCTTCCACAGCACCTGATGCCGACCTTCCAGGCGCCGGACCACCTCCACCATGGAACTCACCTGATCCCGGGTCAGCCGGGTGATCGTCCCGAATCCCGCGTAGACCACCGAGGACTGCGCGTCCAACCAGGCCGACAACTCCTCGTCGTCCGGCGCCTCCGGCAGGGGCGGCACCATCGCCCCGACCAACTGCATCTGCGACGGAATGCGCACCGGATAGTCCAACTCGGCAATCGAATTGCACAGCACCAGCTCGGAGCTCTCGATCCGCTCCATCGGGCTCATCGACGGCAGCCCGTGGGCCTTCCGGCGCCGGGTGTCCTGCGCGACGACCTTGCTCATCCGCGGCGTCATGAACATCGCCAGGGTCCGCCATTTGAACAGCTGGTTGGCGATCTGCTGCGCCAACGTCATGCGGTACGGCAGTCCGGTGTGCGGGACGGGGAAGCCCCGGGGCGTGTACCGCTTCCCGAAGGGCGTGAAGGCCGTCAGCACGTTGCTCGGTGCGAACGGCACGCTCAACACGAACGGAATTCCCCGCGAGATGGCCAGCTCGATGGCGAACCCGCTGATGCAGTCGATGACCATCAACGCCGGCTGGACCTCGTCGACGATGGCCGCCAGCTTCCGGAACTTCGCATCCTGGGCCGCCGGCACGAACGACTGCCTGATCACCGCGCGATGCGCCTTGAACCGCGACGACTGGGTGATCTCCCGGTAGACCTCGTCGCTCCACGTCACCGCCGACAGCTCGCTGACGACCTCCCCCAGCGAGCCGAATTCCACCGGGGAGCCCACCGATATCTTCTTCACGTCCTGGCGCCGCGGCTCGTCGGTGGCGAACCACAGATCCGGCACGTTCCGGCGGGAGAGTTCCTCGGCGAGCACCAGCAACGGATTTGCCAGCCCACTCTCCGGAAGGCTGACGAAAAGGATCGGCCGTCGGGCGGAGTCCATGGATTCCCTTTCAGCGATGACATACGGGGTTCGGCGAGCACGCCCCTGCGCGTTTCGGCTGGCCGCACCCTCCTTTGATCTCACGCCGGCCACCGGAAAATCCGTAGACCCGGGGGAGGGGAGGAGCGGAAGGGGCGGCCCTCGGCGTCCGCGGCCGACCGGCGCCGTGGGCCGCCGCCGACTAGGACGCGGCCTTGACGTCCTCCGCGATGATCCGCTCGATGTTCCGCTCGGCCAGCGCCGTGATGGTCACGAAGGGGTTGACTCCGATGGACCCCGGAATGAGCGCGCCGTCGGTGACGTAGAGGTTGTGGTAGCCCGCGACCCGGCCGTACCCGTCGGTGGCCTTGCCCAGCACGCAGCCGCCGAGCGGGTGGTAGCAGAAGTCGTCGGCGAAGTTCTTCAGCTGCGGCCCGAACAGGTCGTAGCGGTACATCGTCGTGTTGGCCTTGTTGATCCGGTCGAACAGCGACTTCGCGGCCTCGACCGCGGGCGCGTTCTGGGCCCGGGTCCAGCGCAGCACCGCCCGGTCGGTGGCCTTGTCGTAGACGAACTTGCCGCGCTCGGGGTTCTTGGTGATCGCCAGGTAGAGGCTGACCCAGGTCTCCAGACCGGCCGGCATCGGCGCGATCTCCGCGAAGACCGGGGCGGTGGGGTTGTCCCAGTCGTCGATCCCCAGGGCGGGGATCGACGACTGGTGGGCACCTGTGGGGTTCCACACGTGGTTGGCCCGTCCGGTCATGATGTTGCCGTTGGGACCCCAACCCTCCCCGACCTCGGAGTTGAGACGGGGCAGCGCGCCGGTGTCCCGGGCCCGCACCAGCAGCTCGGTCGAACCGAGGCTGCCGGCGCCGAGGAACAGGTGGCGGCAGGAGATCTCCTTGTGGGCGATGACCGTGCCGTCGGCGTCGCTCTGGTCCACGGACAGCACGTAACTGCCGTCCGCCTGCTCCCGGATCGCGGTGACCCGGTGCAGGGTCTCGATGGTGACCTTCCCGGTGCCGAGGGCGGCCGCCAGGTAGGTCTTGTCCAAGCTCTGCTTGCCGTGGTTGTTGCCGTAGATGACCTCGCCCGCCAGCGCGGACTTGGGCGCCGTACCGGCCGCCTCGCCCTTCATGTGGTCGAAGTCGTAGACGTTGGGGACGAAGGTGGTGCTCAGGCCCGCCTTGCCCGCCTGCTCGCGCGAGACCCGCGCGAACTTGTACCACTCGGTGTCCTCGAACCAGGCCGGGTCGATGTGGTTCACCTTCAGCGCGGCGTTGGCGCGCGGGAAGTACCGCTCGTACATCTGCGCCGCGTCCACCTGCGGCAGCACTTCCTCGAAGTACGTGCGCTTCGGCACGACCGCCATGCCGCCGTTGACCAGCGAGCCGCCGCCGACGCCGCGCCCCACGTACACCGACATCTCGTCGAAGTGCACCCGGTCCAGCACGCCCGCGTACGGGTCGATGTTCCGGTTGATCACGTCCAGCCACAGGAACGAGCCGAGCGGCGCCTCGGTGCGCGACTTGAACCAGCTGGAGCGGCGGTCCGGCGTGAGCATGCCGCAGAAGACGTTGCCGTCCTCCGCCGGCTTGTTCCACAGCTGGCCCATTTCGAGCATCAGCGTCGGGACCCCGGCCTCGCCCAGCCGCAGCGCGGACACCGCCGCGCCGTATCCCGTGCCGATGACCACGGCCGGTACGAACGAACCGCTGTCGGCCCGCGGACTCGCCTTGTCGGCGGCGGTGGCCCGCGGCGCGGCGGAGATCGTGGTCAGGCCGGCGACGGCGGCACCGCTGAGGGCCGCCAGTCCGAGCAGACGACGTCGCGACAGTTGCGGGTTCTGCTGGTTCTCGAACACGTTGCTGGTACCTGGCCTTCGCCGAAAGGGCTGTCCCCACAGGGCTGGTCCGCGGGGGCCGTCCCGAGGGGAACCGCGGGCCGTCCAGCAGCCCGAGCCGCCGCGCGCACCATCCTGATCACGAAAGACTGCGGGAAATCGCAGAGGTTTGGGCCCGTCGACCGGCTAGAATCCGGCGCCCTTCCGGGCGTCGCGGACCTGCCGGGCACGCCCCGCCGAGCGCGCCGCGCAGGTGCCCAGCGGCGCCCCTGCGGCGGCCGTAGGCGCCTTATACCGGCCCGCATCCCGCAGCGGAATACCGGCTTCCAATCTTGCCCACCAAGGAGTGAAAGCGCGGATGCCGAACCGTTTCTCCTGGTGATGCTCTCCGGGTGTTGACCAACGCCTGGTGGCGCCGCGCCGCCACCACCACAGCCCTGATCATCGCCGCCGTCCTCCCCGCCGCCTCGACGACGGCGATAGCCGATCCGGCTCCGCGCCCCGCCCCGGCCCCCGCGGCCCGGCCCGCCCCGACCGCGTTCGACGCCGCTCCGCTGAAGCTCCCCGAGCCACCGTCCGCCGCGGTGGCGCGCTCCGAACTCGCCGGACTGCACGTCGCCGCCCCGCACTCGATGAACGGCTACAGCCGCGCGAAGTTCCCGCACTGGATCAAGCAGCACGGGGAGTGCGACACCCGCGAGGTGGTGCTCGCCCGCGACGGCGAGGACGTCAAGCAGGACGAGAAGTGCCGCGCCATCTCCGGGACGTGGTTCAGCGAGTACGACGCGAAGGTCTTCCACGTCTCCGGTCAGCTCGACATCGACCACGTCGTGCCGCTGGCCAACGCCTGGCGTTCCGGCGCCGACGAGTGGACCACCCCCGAGCGCCGGACGTTCGCCAACGACCTGGTGCACTCCCAACTCATCGCCGTGTCCGCCTCCTCCAACCGACAGAAGGGCGACCAGTCACCGGACCAGTGGGCCCCGCCGCGGCACGCCTACTGGTGCACCTACGCGCGGGCCTGGACCGACGTCAAGCACCTCTACCACCTGAACGTCACCGAACCGGAGAAGGCCAAGCTCTCCGAGATGCTGGACACCTGCGAACGGTGACCCCCTCCGCACCCGACGCGCGCACCGACCGGGTCACGGCCGGACCCGGCGGCGCGATGACGGTCCAGGTCGGCGTCATCACCGGCGACCTGACCGTCACCACCACCGACCGGGGCGACGGCACCGCCGCGGTCGTCGTCCAGTACACCGGCGCCGAGGAGCACTACGACCTCGAAGGCGGCCCGGTCCGGGTGCCGCCCGGCGGTGTGGCCGTGCTGCACCGTTCGGTGCTGGCCGCGGTCCGCGCCGGCGGCGCCGCCCAGATGCCGGGCACCACCCCGGAGCCCTGACCCGGCACCGACGCGACACCCGACGGGGGCCCGGTCGACCGACCGGGCCCCCGTCTTCGCATCCGCGAAGTGCGTCAGCCGCGGGCCGCCGCGACGGACCTCTCGTCGGCGTCCGCGAGCCAGAAGTAGAGCGGCGGCAGGAGGAGTTCGAGGGCCGCCAGCGGGACCTGGAACCAGTGCGGCCAGCCGTGCACGAAGAGCGACAGCACCCGGCCGACCCCGCCGAGCAGGAAGACCGCGGTGAGCAGCCGCACCGCGGCGGCCGGGACCGGTGCCTGGCGGGCGGCCCAGATCCAGGCCAGGCCGAACCCGATGAAGATCGCGTTGTAGAAGCGCTCCCGACTGTCGACGGTGGCGCCGGTCGCCTCCTCGCCCGGCACCGACGCGATGCCGAGCACGAGGTGGTAGACGCCGATGGCGACGCAGGCCACCCCCATCGCCCATGCCAGTCCCTTGAGGGCCTTCGCCTTGTCCATGCGCACCGTCCTCCTCGTCCTTCTCCGTGCCGTCCCGTCGCCCGGCGGACCGTTGTGCCGGTCCGTGCGGTGCCGGATGTGCCGGTTCCGCCGAGGGGGTTCCCCGGCGCGCCGCTCGTGCTGCCGGCGGACGACGCCCACCGCCCGGTCGGCCGGCACCCCGTCGAGCCCGGCGGGTCGGGCCCGCGCGGTGCCGGCCCGGCCGCAGCCACCGCCGCAGGCCGGCCCGATCCGCTCCGCCGTCGCCCGTCCCCGTGCCTCCCGCAACGCCCGCCGGGCCGCCGCGCGAGCGGCCGGCCGACGACCGCCAGTCGCCCGCAATCACCGTGCTGCGCAAGGGACTTGGCGTGTCCGGTGGCCGAGCGGCTGCACGGGCGGACGGGTGGCGGGCCGGCCGGGAAGGGGCGGCGCGGGTCGCGCCCGAGGGGCGGGCGACCGGAGGGTGGGCGCGGGACCCCGAGGGCGGTGGCGTTCCGGGGTGCGGTCACCCGTGCACCCTAGTTCTCGCGCGGGGTTG
The DNA here is from genome assembly GCF_039532155.1 of Streptomyces lunalinharesii. Classification (NCBI taxonomy): domain Bacteria; kingdom Bacillati; phylum Actinomycetota; class Actinomycetes; order Kitasatosporales; family Streptomycetaceae; genus Streptomyces; species Streptomyces lunalinharesii. The sequence goes on along the minus strand of NZ_BAAARK010000004.1, from coordinate 106,618 downwards.
AGGCGGGTGAGCCGGGAAAGCGGGGGCGTTGCGGGCGCGCTTCTTCGGGGCGGAAAACCGAACGGACGTTGCACCCGGCGATGGATTCGCAATCGGGAAGGCGCCGGCAATCGCAATCGTGCCATTAACCGACCGTAGCGTTGGTGGATCGGATCTGTGACGATGTACCGTCCCGGAACACGAGGTAGCCCTGGCAAGGCGGGAACCGGAGCCAGGGCCACTCGTTCGCATCGCACTCGATCGAGGAGGGACAGATGCCCCCTGACCGAACGCCTCACTGGCGCCCGGAGGCAGCCCAGTTGAAGCGCTACGAAGCTAACATCCCTCACAGGGGCCCGGTTGAAACCGGGGACCGGCGTGACTTCCCGGTCAACGACCCCGTGCAGGCCCGGTACGCGGCCCGGATCGGCCTCCGCTGCGACGTTCAACTCGCCGCTCCCCTGGCCGCGTTCCTGGCCGTCGAGCACCTGGGGAACGTCCTGGTGCAGGGCGTCGACGTCCGCTGGATGTGGGGCGCCGCACTGGCCGCGCTGCTCGCCGCCCGCCGCCCCCGACCCCGCCACCAGCGCCGACGCACCGGCTGACACGGTGCGGGGCGCAGCCGTCCCCGGTAGGGGGCGGCGCGCGGACGGCGGGTCGGAAGCCGGGCCCGTCGCGGTGCCGGAGGTCCTCTCCGGTGCCGCGGCGGGTCGCCCGGCACGACACCGAGGCGTCCCGTGGTGCCCGACGGCCCGCGGGCCCCGGCCGCCTCCTCGGCGGGCAAACCGCAAATCGCCCAATTCTGCGGCGAGTTCACGGTGGCACATCCCCCAGAAGGATTACAGCTGATGACTCCAAAGGATCCCGGACCGGTCCCCTGCGCCAGGGTCGGTTGCCGCAACGAAGTGGAGAGCGGGTCCGGTCCCGGGCGGCGCCGCAAGTACTGCAGCGAATACTGCGGGCGGGTCTTCCGCAAGATCCGCAGTTCGCAACGGACCCCGGACACCAAGGCGCACGACGAGGACGCCCGCCAGGCCACCGACGACATGGCCTTCCGGATCGCCCTGCTCCAGCACCAGATACGCGACGGCGACGCGCTCGCCGGACTGCGGCAGGTCGTGGAGCTCTCCAGCGACCTGTCCTGCGTGACCGCCGCCGTGGTGCAACAGGCCCGCGACCGCGGCCACAAGGGCCCGGCCATCGCCGAGGCCCTGCGCATCACGGTGGACAAGGTCGGCCGGGCGTACACGGCGGAGAGAATCGCCCGGAAGATGACCCAGCGCCGGGCGCGCCGCGCGGCGCTGGCCGGTACGTCGCCGCCCGGTCGGGCGGAGCAGCCGCCCGCCCCCGCCCGGCCGGAGCCCCCGGCCGCCGCGAACCGCTCCGACCCGCCCGGGCCGGCCCCCCGGACGGACGGCGAGCGGCGGCGGGTCGTCGCCGTCCGCGCCGCCCCGCCGCGCCGCGCGTACCCGGAGGGCGAGGGCGGCGGCGAGGGCGGGGGAAGAGCGGGCGGCGACGCCGAGGGCGGCGGCGCGGCCGGACCGGACGGCGGACCACCGGGCCAGGACTCCCACACCGCGCTCGCGTCGGCGCTCTCCCACCTCCAGCGCGCCAGCGACAAGACGCTCCGGGCCCTCGCCGTCGAGGCGCGGGTGAGCGCCTCGTACGTCTCCCGGATCCTGTCGGGCGAACGCAGCCCCTCCTGGAAGGTGACCCGTCGGATGGTGCACGCCTGCGGCGGCGATCCGGAGACCGTCCGCCCGCTGTGGGACGCCGCCCACGGACGGCGACTGGCCCGGGCCGGGAGCCTGCACGCGGCGCTGCGCGGGCTGTACCTGTCCGCCGCGTGCCCGGACCCCGCCGCGATCTGCCGCTCCAGCGGGAACGCCCTGACCGAGTGCGAGGTCAACGGTCTGCTGCACGGTTCCCTGGTGCCGGACTGGGAGACCGTCGGTGCGGTCGTCGGCGTGCTGCACGGCCGCCCCGACGACATCCGTCCGCTCTGGGACCACGCGCGGCTCACCCAACTCTCCCGTTTCACCTGTGGGTTGGTGTCCGAGCGCCGTACGCCGCGGGCGGAGGCGTTCGGATGAGGGCGCCGGCCCCCTTCCGCGCGCCGGCCCCGGGCGGCCGTCGGCCCGTCGTCCCGCCCGCGGTCACCCTGCCGCCGGCCTTCGAGGCCCTCTACGCCCTGCACGGCGCGCGATACCTCGGCTACGCCCTGGCCCACGGGGCGGAACCGCTGGCGTCCCGGGTCCTCGGGGAGGCGATGGGGGAGGTCGCCATCCGGTGGGCCGACATCGTCCGTCGGCGCAACCCGGCGGCCTGTGCCTGGACCGTGGTGAGCGCCCGGATCCGCGCGCGCAGCGGCGGGCCCGGGCAGGCTCCGGCAGAGCTGACGCCGGGGCTCTTCGAGCGGGTGGGGTGGCGCCATCCCGCCCTGGAATACGACGCGTTCGTCCTGCACGACGTGCTCGGCTACTCGGTGGAGGAGACGGCGGAGGTGATGGGGGCGGAGGCCAGCCGGGTCCGCTACGCGCTGCTCGTCGGTCCCGGCCGGGGACGCCCGGCGGTGGTGGGGCACCGGCCTGCGGGCCGCCTGCCGGCCGCGGCCCGCAATACCCCGCACGAGTGACCCACGCTGTTCGAGTGGTCGTCGGCGCCCGGTCGCCAGGTCCCCCATGGGCTCCGGCGCGCGAGGGGAACGTGCGTGCATCGACTGCCCCCGGATCACCCGTTACGGGGGCCGGTGCGGTCCGTTCTTTAGGGCATCTGTGCCCATCGCGCGCCATGGAGGGCGAGCGGGCGCCGGACGTTCCGCGGCCGAGCGGGGCCCGGTTCCGTTCGAATCCCTCCGTGGTGGCGCGTGCCGGCGCGGCGCGCGGTTGACGCCGCGGGACCGGACCGGCCCCTGCCACGGAGCCGGCGGCCCCGGCGCGCCGCGTCGGAGGGCACCAGCCGATGACCGTGGAAGGGGAACGAGGACGATGCGGATCAGGCGAGTCGGGGTGGCGGATCGTGCGGCGGAGGAGAAACCCGGGCCGGTGGCCGATGAAGTGGCCGCCGACGCCGAGGAGTTGCAGTACGTCGATCGGACGGGCAGTCGGGAACGGGCGGCGCGGCAGATCCGCCTGGTGGACATGGCCCGGCGGCTGCCGCAGCTGGTGCGCCGTTCGGTCGCGTTGGCCTGGCGGATCGACCGGTGGGCGGCCCTGGGGCTGTTGGTCTGCCAGGCCGCCTCCGGCGCGATGCAGGCGTTGGGACTGCTGGCGGTCAGCGGGACGATCACCGCCCTGCTGTCCGGCGGGGACATCTACGGCCGGCTGCTCGGGGCCTGGCCGTCGGTGGTGCTGCTGGCGGTCGCCGCCGGAGTGCGGTCGGCCCTCGGGATCGTGGTCGTGTGGCTGTCGTCCCGGCTGGGGCCGCAGATGTCCCGGGAGGCCGAACTCCGGCTGTTGCAGGCGGTCACCGAGGTCGAGCTGTCGGCGTATGACGCGCCCGGATTCACCCACCGCAAGGAGGCGGCGGACCGCGGTGCGGAGATCGTCCAGGACCTGGTGGGGGAGGGCCAGGACCTGATCGCCTCGGTCGCCTCCCTGGCCGCCGGCGCGGCGGTGCTGACCGCTCTGCACCCGGCGCTGCTGCCGCTGTTGGCGCTGGCCAGTCTGCCCCAGGCGGTGGCGCAGGTGGGCGCGGCCCGGGTGCGCTACCTGGCCCGGCTGCGCGCCGGCGGGGACTACCGGCTGCTGTCGATCCTGCGGTGGCACGTCTGCGACCGGTACGCCGCCGACCAGGTCCGGGCCGGCACCATGGCCGACTTCCTCGTCGGCCGCTACCGGCAGATCACCGAGCGCATCAACCGCGCCGACCGGCGCGCGGCGAACACCGGGGCCCGGATGTCCGCGGTGGGCGCGGTCTGCGGCGGGTTGGCGTCCGCGGTGGTCTGGGGCACGGTGGTGTGGCTGCTGGCCACCGGCCGGATGAGCGTCGGGCACGCCGGCACCGCGGTGTTCGCGCTGCAGACGGTCGGCACGGCGCTGCGCGGTCTGGTCGCCGGCGGCGCCCGCATCATGCGCACCGGGCTCTACATGGACGACTGGTCGGAGTTCCTCACGGAGGCCGGCGGCTTCCGGATGCGCCGCGGCACCCTCGTGCCCACGGCCCCGCGCGAGATCCGCGTCGAGGACCTCGTCTTCCGCTACGAGGAGGCCGCCCACGACGCGCTGCGGGGCGTCTCGTTCGACGTGCGGCGCGGTGAGGTCGTCGCCCTGGTGGGCTACAACGGCAGCGGCAAGACCACGCTGGCCAAGCTGCTCAGTGGGCTGTACCTGCCGACCACCGGCGCGGTCACCTGGGACGGCGTCCCCACCGGCGACCTCGATCCGCACGCCATGTGGTCGCAGGTCGCGCTGGTGCCCCAGGAGTACGCGCGCTGGCCGCTGAGCGCCCGCGAGAACATCACCCTGGGCCGCCCCACCGAGGGCGGCGACGCCGACGTGCACGACGCCTGCGCGCGCTCCGGCGCCGACGAGGTGATCACCGAACTGCGGTCCGGGCTCGACACGGTGCTGGCCCGCGACTGGCTCGGCGGCCAGGAACTGTCCGGCGGACAGTGGCAACGGATCGCCCTCACCCGGGCGTTCCACCGGTCGGCCGGACTACTGGTCCTGGACGAGCCGACCTCGGCGCTCGACCCGCTCGGCGAGCACCGCATCTTCGCCGGCCTGCGCCGGATCGCGGCGACCCGCGCGGTGGTCCTGATCACCCACCGGCTCACCAACGTGGCCGTGGCCGACCGCATCCTGGTGCTGGACAAGGGCCGCGTCGTCCAACAGGGCACCTTCCCCGAACTGGTAGCGCAGGACGGCCTGTTCCGCGAACTGTGGACCTACCAGCACACCCGCGAGACGCACCAGCCCGAGCTGTAGGACCGCATCCCGAACCCCGCCGGCAACGACCGGCCTTCCGCCCGCACCGGACCGGTGGGCCCGCGTGACGGGAGGAGGGTCGGAGGCGCCGGCGGGGCGGGACCGCACGGTGTGCCGGCCGGAGCGCAGGCGCCCGGCGGCCGTGGCCTCACCCCCGTTCGACGCGGCCCCGGACGGCGAGTGCGGCGAGGCCGAGGAGGACGGGCTCGGTGAACCGTGCGCCGGCGGGCAGCGTCAACTCCGGCTCCCTGGAGTCCACGTCGAGCGCGAGGCGACTGCCGACCGGTGGCACGTATCCGGGCGCCATCGGATGCGGCGAGGTTTCCGGCAGTCCGAGGCCGGGGTGGCGGTGTGCGGTACGGGCCCTCGACGGTGACCGTGAGCGCCCGCCACCGCTCCTCGCCCGTCCGAATGCGCTGGACCTCCGGGCACAGTCTTGGCAGGCTCCCGTCATGGACGTGCATGCCTGGCCCCCGTACCGCCTGCGGATCACCACGCCGCGCCTTGAGTTGCGGCTTCCCGATCTGACGTGGTTGGACGAACTCGCCGCGGTCGCTGCCGCGGGAGTGCACGACGCGGCCCGGACGCCCTTCACGGTGCCGTGGACCGACGGCACCCCGCCGGAGCGCGCGCGAGCGACGTTCCAGCACGTGCTCGGCACCGTCGCGAACTGGCGCCCCGAGGAGTGGACGCTCAGCCTGGCCGTGCGGTGCGACGGCCGGGTGGTCGGCCGGCAGGACGTCAGCGCCACCGACTTCGCCGTGACCCGAGAGGCCGAGACGGGCTCGTGGCTCGGCCTGGCGCACCAGGGCCGCGGGATCGGCACGGAGATGCGGGCCGCCGCCCTGCACCTCGCCTTCGCCGGCCTCGGCGCGCGGGCCGTGACCTCCTCGGCGATGACCGACAACCCGGCCTCGCTGCGCGTGTCGGAGAAGCTCGGCTACGCGCCGGACGGGGTGTGCACGGTGGCCGTGCGGGGCGCCGTCCGCACACTGCAACGGCTGCGCCTGGACCGGGCGTCCTGGGAGGCGCACCGCACGGTTCCGGTCGAGGTGCACGGTCTCGACGCGTGTCGGGAGTTCTTCGGGTAGGCGGGGCGGCTCGCCTACCGGTGCCGGGTCAGGCGGTGGACGCTGCGGTGCGGTCCGGGCGGGCCGCGCCGGTCGGCGGGCGCACCAGGAGCCAGGCGAGGAGCAGGACGCCGGCCCCGCAGGCGGTGATGATCCACCAGGCGGGGCGGGCGACGCGCAGGAAGGCCGCCGTGCCGCCGGCGGGGGCGTCGACCGCGAGGACGGCGCCGATGGCCGCGACGCCCAGCGCGTTGCCGACCTGCCGGCTGGTGGCGGTGAGTGCCGAGGCGACGCCGACCTGTTCGCGGGGCACGCCGGAGATCGCGGTGTGCGTGATCGGGGCGTTGATCAGGCCGAAGCCGATGCCGAAGAGGGCGTAGGCGGTGATCAGGAGCGGGCCGTGGGCCTCGGCGTGGAAGGCGGCGCAGAGCAGTCCGCTCAGCGCGGTGGCGGCGCCGGCGGCGAGCAGCGGCGGGCGCGGCCCGTAGGCGGCGGTCAGGCGGCCCGCGAGCGGTGGGCAGACGATCGTCATGACCGCCATCGGGAGCAGCCGGAGCCCCGCCTCCCCGGCGGAGAGGTGGCGGACGTTCTGCCAGTACAGGGCGGCGAGGAAGAGGAAGCCGCCCATCGCGGCGAAGGCCAGTACCGCGCCCAGCACCGCTGCGGTGAACCACGGTTGTCGGAAGAAGCGCAGCTCGATGAGCGGTTCGTGGCGGCGGCCCTCGATCCGCAGCAGTGCCGGGAGGGCCAGCAGGGCCGCACCCGTGCAGGCCAGCACGGGCGGGGCCGTCCAGCCGGTGACGGGGGCCTGGATGATGACGTAGACGAGGGCGGCGAGGAGCACCATCACCAGGACCTGGCCGGCCGGGTCGGGCCGGCGGGCGTGCCGGGCGCGGGCCTCCGGGACCCGGCCGGTCAGGGCGAGGGCGAGCAGCCCGACGGGCAGGTTGAGCAGGAAGATCCAGCGCCAGCCGGCGGCGTCGGTGAGCACTCCGCCGATCAGCGGCCCGACCGCCATGGTCACGCCCTGGACGGTGCTCCACACCCCGATCGCCCGGGCCCGTTCGCGCCGGCCCGTGAAGACGCCGGTCAGCAGCGCCATGGCCGCCGGGTTGAGCATCGAGCCGCCGACGGCCTGCACGATCCGGAAGGCGATCAGCCAACCGGCGTCCGGGGCCAGCGAGCAGAGCAGGGAGGAGGCCGTGAACAGCGCCAGGCCGGTGCGGAAGACCCGGCGGTGCCCGATGCGGTCGCCGAGCGCACCGGAGAACAGCAGCAGGGCTGCCAGCACGATCAGATAGGCGTCGACGGTCCACTGGAGGCCGGTGACCGAGGTGTGCAGGTCCCGTTGGACGGCCGGCAGCGCCACGTTCAGGGCGGTGTTGTCGAGGCTGACGAGGAACAGGCTCGCACAGCACACGGCCAGGACGAGCGGGCGCCGGATGCCGGGCGGCGCGGTGGCGCCGGGGGCGGACGGGGGTGCGGAGGCCGGGGCGGTGGCGGGTTGCGCCGGGGCGGCGTCGGACTGTGGCAGGGGCACGGGCGGTCCTCGGGACACGGGTGGTCGGTGGTTGGGTCCGTCCGGGGCGGTCGGGGCTCGGGACGGCGCGGACTTCCACCCTGCGCGAACTGTGCGCATAACGTCCAAGACCGATAACTCATGATCGCCATTGCTGCTGCTTATAGTCGCTGTCATGGCCCTGGAACTCCGGCACCTGCGCTCGCTGCTCGCCGTCGCCGAACACGGCAGCTTCACCCGCGCCGCGGAGGCGTTGCACCTCTCCCAGCCGGCCCTCTCGCAGCAGATCGGCCAGCTGGAGCGCACCGTCGGGGCGCAGCTCCTCGACCGGTCCGGGCGGACCGTCCGGCCGACCGACGCCGGCACCGTGTTCCTGCGCCACGCCCGCTCCGCCCTGACGGAACTGGACGCCGGCACCCGCGCCGTGCTGGACGTCCAGGACCTCGCGCACGGCCGCCTCCGCCTCGCCCACACCCCGACGTTCAGCACGTACCTGATCGGGCCGTTGGTCCAGCACTTCCGGGCGTGCTGGCCCGGCATCACCCTGGACGTCCGGGAGACGACCCAGGACGCCATCGAGGCCGGACTGCTCGCCGACGAACTGGACCTGGGCCTGGCGTTCCGGGGCGACCAACTGCCCGGGATCACCGGCGAGACGCTCTTCGTCGAGCGGCTCGGGATCGTCGTCGGCATCGACCACCCGTTGGCCGGCCGACCGGATCCGGTCGGCATGCGGGACCTGGGGCCCTATCAACTCGCCCTCTTCACCGGCGGGTTCACCACCCGGGCCCGGATCGACGCGCACTTCGCCGGACACGGCATCCGCCCGCCGCACGCGGTGGAGACCAACTCGCTCACCGCGCTCGTCGACGTCGTCCGGCGCACCACCCTGGTCACCGTGCTGCCGGACCGCGTCACCCGGGAGCACCCGGAGCTGTGCACCGTGCCGCTCGACCCCGCCCTGCCCGCGCGCACCGCCGTCCTGCTCCGTCGCGCGGCCGCCCACGAGAGCGCCGCGGCCCGGGTGTTCGGCCGCCTGGTGCGGGATCGGTGCGGTGCCCCGTAGCGATCAGGCCAACGGGGCACTGGTGCACGGCGGTGCGAGGCGCTTCACTCCTGATCCATGAGACGAGCGCTTCTCGCACTGTGCGCCGCGGTCCTCGGTCTGGCGCTGGGCGTGGTCCCGGCCGTGGCCGCCGCGCCGCCCTCCGAGTTCGGCAACGACTGGCACGATCCGATCACCGCGGGGCCACCCGTGCCGGTGCCGGACGCGCCCTCCTGCCGCGTCACGGTCGCCGACACCGCCTTCCGCGACTACACGCCCTACAAGGGCACCTACACGCCACCCGGGGGACCCGGGGCCGCCGACCCGTGCGGGCACCGCTGGAGCAAGGTCGTCCTGCGGCTCGAAGGGTCCGTGGCCGGGCGGCAGTTCGACCGCCTGGGCTACCTGCACATCGGCGGGGTGGAGGTCCTGCGCACCTCCACCCCGGAGCCCTCGCCCCGAGGCGTCACCTGGCACGTGGAGAAGGACGTCACCCGGTACGCCTCGGTGCTGCGCACGCGGCAGCCCGTCGAGATGCTGATCGGCAACGCCGTGGACGGCACCTACACCGGCGTGATCAAGGTCAAGGTGACGCTGACCTTCTACGCGGCCCAGGGCCGGGTGAAGGCGGCCGCCGTCCCCGACGAGGTCCGCACCCTCCAGGGCGCCCACACCCAGGACGGCGCGTACCAGGGGAGCCTGACCACGCCGCGCAACAGCGAACGCATCGTCGCCGAGGTCTACGCCACCGGATCGGGCGGCGGCTGCGAGGAGTTCTGGTACTTGACGGTGCCGGCCGCGGTGCCCTACTCGTGCCGGGCCGGGGACGGCCCGTACCGCGAGGTGCAGGTGCGGGTCGACGGCCGACTGGCCGGCATCGCGGCGCCCTTCCCGACCGTGTGGACGGGCGGCTGGTCCAACCCCTTCCTGTGGTACGTGATACCCGGCCCGCGCGCCTTCGACGTCCGGCCGTTGGAGTACGACCTCACCCCGTTCGCCGGTCTGCTGAACGACGGGCGGCCGCACCGGGTCGCGGTGTCGGTCACCGGCGTGCCGGCCGGCCAGGAGGGCTGGAGCACCCCCACCAACGTCCTGGTCTGGCGGGACGCCGGCGCGGCGCGGGTGACCGGCGCGCTCGTCACGGACCGCGCGGACGACCCGGTCGCCCGGACCCGCTACGAGCCGGGCACCGAGCGCCGGTTGACCGCCCGGGGCGGGCACGCGCTCACCGTCGCGGGCTACCTGGACACCTCGCACGGCCGGGTCACCACGACGGTCGCCCGCCGGGTCGCCGCCACCTCCACGCACCGCTGGACCGCGGACGAGAAGACGGACGCGCTCCGGGCGCGGTGGCAGGACGCGGAGACGGTGACCGTACGGGGCCGCGGGCCGGCGACGACCCACCGCACCGAGCGCACCTTCACCATGGACGGCGCGACCACCGTGGACACCGCCGACCGCCTGCGCACCACCATGACCATGGGCGACCACGACCACCGCAGCACCCTGCGCGGCGCCCGGCGCACCGACTGGGCGCGGCTGGACGACACCTACACCGGCGACGCCGCGTACCGCCAGAACGTGCCCCGCGAGCAGCGGCACGCCACTGGCGTCTCGCGCGAGCGCTACCGCCTGCGGACGCCAGGGGATTGTTACGACCGTCTGCTGGCCACGGCGCAGGGGGAGTTGACGGCGGACCGGTACGGCTGCTGACCGGTGGCGGTGGGACGCGCGTGACCCCTGATGTTTGCTTGGTCGCGAAAGTGAATCCCCAGGGGGCTGACTTTCGGTCAAGTTGGGTCGCGGGTGGCCGGCGGGCCGCCACTCTCTTCCCTCTTGGCGCACGTTCCGTAATAAGTTTCCTACGCACCGCAGTCGGCGGGAGAGGCCCGTCGCCGAGATCTGTCCGTCCACGGAGGAAACGATGCCGCAGGGAACCATCGTGCTGTTCAACAAGAGCGACTGTGTGGGCATCATCGCCGACGAGCACGGAGAACGGCTCCCGTTCTCGGGGATGGAGACGCAGACCACCGACGTCGGCAAGCAGGTCATCTTCGACGTGCACGGCGCGAAGGCCACCAACGTGATGGCACTGCGCTGACGGACCGGTGGCCGTGGACGGCGTCGCCCCCGGGCCGTCCACGGCCACTGCCACGCCGGCGGGAGCCGGTCCGCCGCACGGGCAACGACCCGAGCGGGGGTCGACGGTCCGGCGCCGCCGTCCCGTCCCGCTCCGCGGGGTTGCTGACGCACATGCGGCGACGGGCGGGCGGGTCGGTGGCGTGAGCCAACGGCGGCCCGTCAGGCCACCGACCCTTCGGCCCAGGCCCGTTCGAGGAGGGCGTCCACCGTCTCGTCGACGGTCTGCCGCGAGGTGTCCAACCACAGCCCGAGGTCCCGGGGCGTCTCCGACCGCAGCAACACGTCCAGGTCCCGGACGCTCCAGTCCGGCCCGTACGCGGTCTTGGACCGGCCGGCCTCCCGCGCGGCGACCGCCTCCGGATCGGGCAGCAGCGCGACGACGGCCAGCGGGCGGGTCACGATGTCGTCGGCCAGCTGGGCGAGGTGCTCGCCCAGGAGGATGTCCTGCACGACCACGGTGAACCCGGCCCGGGCGTACGCGTCGGCGCAGGTGGCCGTCAGCCGGTGGCGCAGGCGCAGTTGGGCGAGGGCCTCCGGCCCGGCGTCCGGGGTCATGCCGACCTGGCCGCTGACGATGTTGCGGCGGAAGCCGTCGCCGCGCAGGTGCACCGCGCGCGGCAGGCGTTCGGCGAGGGCCTGCGCCACGGTGGACTTGCCGGCGGCCTGGATGCCGGTGATCACCACGATTCCGGGTGCCAGCCAGGGACCTCGTGGGGTGACCCGCCCGGGGGCGGTGTCGGGGATGTTGGCGGTCATGGCGCCGATCATGCCCGCCAACGCCCCGCTCCTGCCCGGAATTTCGCCGCGACGTCCGGCCGGAGCGGGCGCCGGCCGGTCGGCTGGCGTGGGCCGGTCAGCCGGTGCGGGCCGGTTCGGCGGCGCGGGCGAGTTCGCGGCGCAGGCGCAGGAAGGGGCGCGCCCGGTTGAGGGCGAGGACCGCGGTGGTGCGCCCGTCGCGTTCGTAGCGGGCGAGGAAGCTGCGGTCGTCCGGCGTGCCCTCGACGATGCGCGGCACGTCGCCGGGCGCCCGGTGGCCGGCGAACTGGATGCGGACGCCGTACTGGTCGGACCAGAAGTAGGGCAGTGCCCGGTGGGTGCGGACGGTCCGGCCGGCGAGCAGGTTGTGCACGGCGGTGGCGGCCTGTTCGGTGGCGCTGGTCCAGTGTTCGGCGCGGGCGCCGGCCACGTGGGCGACGTCGCCGGCGGCCACGATGGTGGAGATCGGCGTGACGCAGCCGGCGTCGCAGCGCACCCCGTCGTCGAGCGGGAGGCCGGAGCCTTCGAGCCAGGCGGTGGTGGGGCGGACGCCGATGCCGGTGACGACGACGTCGGCGGGGAGCAGCCGGCCGTCGACGAGTTCCACGGCGGTGACCCGGTCGTCGGCGCCCGCACTGCGCAGCCCCCGGACGCCGGTGCCGGTGCGCAGCGCGACCCCGTGGTCGCCGTGCAGTCGGGCGCACAACTCGGCCATGGCGTGGCCGAGTTGGGGCACGAGGGGGAGGGGTGCGGCCTCGACGACGGTGACGTGGTGGCCGAGCGCGGCGCACGACGCGGCGACCTCGGCGCCGATGAACCCGCCGCCGATGACCACGACTTGGGCCTGGCCGCCGCGGGACAGGTCGGCGCGCAGCGCGCGGGCGTCGTCGAGGGTGCGCAGGACGTGCGAGCCGGCCGGCGCGGGACCGGGCAGGCGGCGCGGGGCGGCACCGGTGGCCAGCACGATGCCGTCGGTGGTGAGGGTGCGGCCGGTGGTGAGGCTCAGGGTGCGGTGCCGCGGGTCCAGGGCGGTGGCCCCGGTCCCCAGCAGCCAGTCCGCGTCGAGTTCGGCGACCTCCTCGGCGTCGGTGAGGTCGAGCCGGTTGGCCGCGGACGGGTCCTCGGCGCCGTCCGCGCCGGCCGGCGCGGTGAGGAACTCCTTGGACAGCGGCGGGCGGTCGTAGGGTCGGTGCGGTTCCGCCCCGACGACCGTCAGGCGCCCGTCGTAGCCCTGTGCGCGCAGCGCCCGCGCGGCGTGGAGCCCGGCCAGTGACGCTCCGATGACGGTGACCGACTTCATGCGGCGGTGCCTTCCTCGGCGGTGAGGTGGACGTAGACCACGCCGTCCGCCACCGTCACGGGGTGGGTGCGGACCGGGCGACGGGCCGGCAGGCAGGTCGCCGCCCCGGTACGGAGATCGAATGAAGCGGCGTGCAGCGGGCATTCGACCAGACGTCCCTCCAGCCAGCCGTCCGCGAGCGAGGCGTCCTGGTGGGTGCAGGTGTCGTCGATGGCGTACAGCTCTCCGTCGGCGTTGAAGACCGCGATCGGAGGTGTGGTGTCGAGGCGAACGGACTCGCCGGCGGGCAGATCAGCGAGGTGGCAGACGGGTATCACTGGGCCCCCCTGTTACTGTTCGGGACTATCGAGTTTCGTAATCCGCACGACAGAGCGTTATGCGCAACAGAATCCCGACGGTGGACCGGCGCGTCAAGCGGTCTCCGTCAAAGCCGACCCGATCGGGCCGGCTGGCTGGTGGCAGCGAGCTGGGTGGTGACACGGACCTATGACGAAAACGGCCAAGGCGGAGGCGCGGGCGGAGAAGCAGCCGGCAGGTAGGACGGGCCGCACGTCGCACCGCACGGTGGCGGGAAAACCGCCCCGGGGCGCGGCGAGCGCGGTGCAGTCGGTGGACCGGGCGGTGACCGTGCTGGAGATCCTGGCCAGACTCGGCGAGGCCGGGGTGACCGAGATCGCCGAGGAGCTGGGCGTGCACAAGTCGACGGCGTTCCGGCTGCTGGGCGTGCTGGAGAACCGCGGACTGGTCGCCCAGGAGCAGGAGCGCGGCAAGTACTACCTCGGCGCGGGGGTGTTGCGGTTGGCCGGGGCCGCGGCCGTCCGGCTGGACATCTCCCAGGAGGGCGCGGCGATCTGCCGGACGCTCGCCGACGAGCTGGGGGAGACGGTCAACATCGCGGTCCTGGAGAGCGACGCCGCGGTCAACATCATGCAGGCCCGCGGCCCGGCCTCGGTGACCGCCCAGAACTGGCTCGGCCGGCGGACGCCGCTGCACGCCACCTCCAGCGGCAAGGCGCTGCTCGCCTACCAGCCGCCGCCCGTCCGTGAGGCCGTACTGGCCCGGAAGCTGCCCCGGCTGACCGAGCGGACGGTGACCTCCGCCGGGGAGCTGCGGGACCAGCTGGCCGAGGTGGTCGAGCGGGGCTTCGCGGTGGCCGTGGAGGAGCTGGAACTCGGACTGCGCGCGGTCGCGGTCCCGGTACGGGCGCACGACGGCTCGGTGATCGGCGCGATCAGCGTGTCGGTGCCCGCGTACCGGCTGGACGAGCAGCGGCTGCCGGAGGTGGTCAAACGTACCGTCGCCGCCGGTGCGGAGCTCTCCCGGCGGATGGGGTACGCCAGTTGACCGGGGGCGGGCGGTGCGGGCCGGGCGTCCGCTGACCGTTCGCGGGTGGTCGTCGGCAGCGGGGTCGGGTGGGGCGACCGGCCCCGCTGTCGTGTGCGCGGGGGGCGCACGCGACCGGCGCACGGCCCGTCGGCACGTGTCACCGGCCCGTTCCAAACCACCGGCGCGCACCTCTTGACGCTGCCGATGCACGGTTTCCAGTATGTCTCTCATCGCGCAACCAGTCGTGCAATGCGCAACACTGAGGGGTAGGGCATGCCACACGAAGTCCATGCCGTCGTCGCGGCGAAAAAGGGCGCACCCGTCGGTCCACAGCGGATTCTCGTACCGGATCCCGGCCCGGGAGACGTGCTCGTCGACGTCCAGAGCTGCGGTGTGTGCCACACCGACCTGCACTACCGCGAAGGCGCCGTCAACGACGACTTCCCCTTCCTGCTCGGCCACGAGGCGGCCGGCATCGTCGCGGCCGTGGGCGACGGCGTCACCGACCTCGTGCCCGGTGACTACGTGGTGCTCGCCTGGCGGGCACCCTGCGGACAGTGCCGGTCCTGCCGGCGCGGCCGCCCCTGGTACTGCTTCGACTCCCGCAACGCCACCCGGCCGATGACCCTCCTGGACGGCACCCCGCTCACCCCCGCCCTCGGCATCGGCGCGTTCGCCGAGAAGACCCTGGTCGCCGCCGGACAGGCCATCAAGGTCGACCCCTCCGCGCGCCCCGAGGCGGCCGGGCTGATCGGCTGCGGGGTGATGGCCGGGTACGGCGCGGCCGTGCACACCGGGGCGGTCGGCAGCGGGGACACGGTCGCCGTCATCGGCTGCGGCGGCGTCGGCAACGCGGCCGTGGCGGGCGCCTCGATCGCCGGCGCCCGCCGCGTCATCGCCGTCGACGTCGACGAACGCAAACTGGACGGCGCCACCCGCTTCGGCGCCACCCACACCGTCAACTCCCGCCGCACGGACCCCGTCGAGGCGGTCCGGGAACTGACCGGCGGGCACGGCGCGGACGTGGTCATCGACGCGGTCGGCCGCCCCGAGACCTTCCGCCAGGGCTTCTACATGCGCGACCTCGCCGGCACCCTGGTCCAGGTCGGGGTGCCCGAGCCCGGCATGACGATCGAGCTGCCGCTGATCGACGTCTTCTCGCGCGGCGGCGCCCTGAAGTCCTCCTGGTACGGCGACTGCCTCCCCAGCCGCGACTTCCCGGTCCTCATCGACCGCTACCTCAGCGGCCGGCTCGACCTCGGCGGCTTCGTCACCGAAACCCTCGCCCTGGACGACGTCGAGGCCGCCTTCGCCAAGATGCGGGACGGCCAGGTGCTGCGCTCGGTGGTGGTCCTGTGACCGGCCCGCTGCGCCACCCCGTCGAGGCCCGGGTCGTCATCATCGGCGCCGGCGTCGTCGGCTGCTCGCTCGCCGACGAACTCACCGCCCGCGGCTGGCGCCGGGTCACCGTCCTCGACCAGGGCCCGCTGCCCGCCCCCGGCGGCTCCACCTCGCACGCCCCGGGCCTGGTCTTCCAGACCTCCCCGTCCAAGACCATGACCGAGTTCGCCGCCTACACCGTCCGCAAGTTCGGCTCCCTCGACGTCGACGGGCAGCCCTGCTTCGACCCGGTCGGCGGTCTGGAGATCGCCACCACCGAAGCCCGCTGGGCCGACCTGCACCGCAAGGCCGGACTCGCCGCCTCCTGGGGCGTGCGCGGCGAACTCCTCGACCCCCAGCAGTGCAAGAAGCTCTGGCCGATGCTCGACGAGAGCAGGGTCCTCGGCGGCTTCCACACGCCCGACGACGGCCTGGCCCGCGCGGTGCCCGCCTGCCGCGCCCAGATGGCCCGCGCCGAACGCCACGGCGCCCGCTTCCTGGGCCGGCACACCGTCACCGGGATCGAGCGGGCGGCCGGCCGGGTCACCGGCGTCGTCACCGACCGCGGCGTCTTCCCCGCCGACCACGTGGTCTGTGCCGCCGGCTTCTGGGGACCGGTGATCGGTGCCCTCGCCGGCGTCGACGTCCCGCTGCTGCCGCTGGCCCACCAGTACGCCACGACCGCACCACTGCCCGAACTCGCCGGCCTCGACGACCCGCACCGGGCCGCCACCGCGGCGGCACCCGCGGCCGGCCGGCCGATCCTGCGCTTCCAGGACCGCGACCTGTACTTCCGCGAACACGTCGACGCGACCGGCGGCCGCCTCGGCATCGGCTCCTACGCCCACCGCCCCCTGCCCGTCGACCCGTTCACCGTCCCGGCCTTCGACGACGCCCCGGTGATGCCGTCCTCGCTGCCGTTCACCCCGGAGGACTTCGCGCCCAGCTGGCGCGACAGCGTCGCACTGTTGCCGGCACTGGGCGCCTCCCGGGTGGCCGACGGCTTCAACGGCGTGTTCTCCTTCACCCCCGACGGGATGCCGCTCCTCGGCGAGGCCCGCACCCTGCGCGGCTTCTGGCTCGCCGAAGCGGTCTGGGTCACCCACTCCGCCGGCGTCGCCAAGGCCATGGCCGAGTGGCTGACCGACGGCCGGCCGACCCTCGACCTGCACGCCTGCGACCTCACCCGCTTCGAGGACGCCCAACGCTCGCCCGCCTACGTCGCCGAACGCGGCGCCCAGAGCTTCGTCGAGGTCTACGACGTCATCCACCCCCTCCAACCCCCGGAGCACCCCCGCCCCCTGCGCACCAGCCCCTTCTACCCGCGCCAGCAGGAACTCGGCGCCTACTTCCTGGAGGCCGGCGGCTGGGAACGCCCCCACTGGTACGAGGCCAACGCCCCGCTCGCCGAAGGACTCCACCTGCCCGAACGGGACGCCTGGTCCGCCCGCCACTGGTCGCCGATCGCCGCCGCCGAGGCCGCCGCCACCCGCGAACGGGTCGCCCTCTACGACATGACCCCGCTGCGCCGCCTGGAGGTCACCGGGCCCGGCGCGCTCGACTTCCTCCAACGCATGACGACCAACCAACTGGCCAAGAAGCCCGGCGCGGTGACCTACACCCTGCTCCTCGACGAGGCCGGCGGCATCCGCTCCGACCTCACCGTGGCCCGACTGGCCCCGGACCACTTCCAGATCGGCGCCAACAGCCCCGCCGACCTCGACTGGCTGCACCGGCACGCACCCGCCGACGTGCAGGTCCGCGACGTCACCTCCGGCACCTGCTGCGTCGGCGTGTGGGGCCCGCTCGCCCGGGACCTCGTCCAGCCGCTGACCCGCGACGACTTCTCGCACGCCGCCTTCGGCTACTTCAAGGCCCGGCGCACCCACCTCGGGCACGTCCCGGTCACCGCCCTGCGCGTGAGCTACGTCGGCGAACTCGGCTGGGAGCTCTACACCACCGCCGACCTGGGGCTGCGGCTCTGGGACACGCTCTGGGAAGCCGGCCGGGAGCACGGCGCGATCGCCGCCGGCCGCAGCGCCTTCAACAGCCTCCGCCTGGAGAAGGGCTACCGCGCCTGGGGCCATGACATGACCACCGAACACCACCCCTACGAGGCCGGTCTCGCCTTCGCCGTCCGGCCCGAGAAGGGCGACTTCGTCGGCCGGAGCGCCCTGACCGGCCTCGCCGAGCGGACCGCCGCCCGCCGCCTCGCCTGCCTCACCCTCGACGACCCCGCCGCCCACGTCCTCGGCCACGAACCCGTCCTCGTCGACGGCAACCCGGTCGGCCACGTCACCTCCGCCGCCTACGGCTACACCCTCGGCCGCTGCGTCGCCTACGCCTGGCTGCCGGCCGCCGTCGCGGTCCCCGGCACCGCCGTCCACCTCGCGTACTTCGGGGCGAAGCTCGCCGCGACCGTCGCCCAAGAGCCGCTCTACGACCCGAAGATGACCCGCCTGCGCCGCTAGGGCGCTGCTGATGGATCGCCGCGGCGTCGCCCTGGCCGCGGCCGGTCGCCCCTCCGTACCCGTCCGCACGACGAAGGAGCGTGAAGCATGGCTCCCACCTACGACGTCATCGTCCTCGGCCTCGGCGGGATGGGCAGCGCCGCCGCCCACCACCTCGCCGCCCGGGGCGCCCGGGTCCTGGGCCTGGAGAAGTTCGGGCCGGTCCACCACCGCGGCTCCAGCCACGGCGGTTCCCGGATCACCCGCCAGTCCTACTTCGAGGACCCCGCCTACGTCCCGCTGCTGCTGCGCAGCTACGAGCTCTACGACAAGCTGGAGCGCGACACCGGCCGGCGGATCGCCACCCTCTGCGGCGGCGTGATGGTCGGCCGCCCCGACAGTCGCACCGTCCGCGGCAGCCTGGACTCCGCCCGGCAGTGGGACCTCCCGCACGAGGTGCTCGACGCCGTCGCACTCCGCCGCCGCTTCCCGACCCTCACCCCCGCCCCCGACGAGGTCGCGCTCTACGAGGCGCGCGCCGGATTCGTCCGCCCCGAGAACACCGTCGCCGCCCACCTCCAGCTCGCCGTCCAGGACGGCGCCGAGCTGCACTTCGAGGAGCCGGCCACCCGTTGGGAGGAGCTGCCCGGCGGCGCCGGGGTCCGCGTCCACACCGACGAGAACGCCTACACCGCCGGCCAGTTGGTGATCTGCCCCGGTGCCTGGGCGCCCCAACTGCTCGCCGACCTCGGGGTGCCGGTGACCATCGAGCGGCACGTCATGTACTGGTTCGCACCCGACGGCGGCACCGCCCCCTTCGTCCCGGCCCGCCACCCCATCTACATCTGGGAGGACGCCCGGGGCGTCCAGGTCTACGGCTTCCCCGCCATCGACGGCCCCGACGGCGGCGCCAAGGTCGCCTTCTTCCGCAAGGGCACCGCCTGCACCCCGGACGGCATCGACCGGACCGTGCACGACGACGAGGTGCGCGCCATGGCCGACCAGCTCGCCCCGCGCATCCCGGCCCTGCCCGGCCGCTTCCTGAAGGCCGCCACCTGCATGTACTCCAACACCCCCGACGAGCACTTCGTGATCGCCCGCCACCCGGCGCATCCGGAGACCGTCACCGTCGCCTGCGGTTTCTCCGGGCACGGCTTCAAGTTCGTGCCGGTCGTCGGGGAGATCGTCGCCGACCTCGCGCTCACCGGCAGCACCGCGCACCCCATCGACCTGTTCGCCCCGTCCCGTCGCTCCGCCCGGGAAACCCCCGGCCGGCCCGCCGCCCCGGTCGCCTGAGGAGAGCAGCCATGACGACCACACCCGCCGACGCCCGACCGACGGCCGCCGCCCCGCCCGCACCCAGCCTGATCCGCACCCTCCCCGGCCGCGCCTACACCGACCCGGACGTCTTCCGGCGGGAGCAGCAGGCGCTCTTCGAACGGCTGTGGTTCTGCGCCGTGCGCAGCGCCGACCTCGGCCGGCCCGGCGCCTTCCGGACCGTCCGGGTCGGCCGGGAGAGCGTCCTGATCACCCGCAACCGCACCGGTCGGCTCCGCGCCTTCCTCAACGTCTGCCGGCACCGCGGCGCCCAGCTGTGCACCGAGGAGTCCGGCGAGGTCCGCCGCAACCTCCAGTGCCCGTACCACGCCTGGACCTACGACCTCGACGGCCGCCTGGTGGCGGCCCCCAACCTCCAGCGGATGCCGGACCTCGACCGCACCGAACGCGGCCTGGTCACCGTCCCGCTGCGGGAATGGCTCGGCTACGCCTGGGTGTGCCTGGCCGACGAGCCGCCGTCCTTCGAGGACACCGTGATCGGCGCGGCCGTGGAGCGGTTGGGCGACGCCGCGGCCCTCGACCGCTACCGGACCGAGACCCTGGCCTTGGGCCGCCGCCTCAGCTACGACGTACGGGCCAACTGGAAGCTGATCGTCGAGAACTTCATGGAGTGCTACCACTGTGCCACCATCCATCCCGAACTCACCGATGTGATACCGGAGTTCGCGGACGGCCTCGCCGCGCAGTACTACGTGGGCCACGGCGCGGAGTTCGCCGCGGAGGCGCAGGGTTTCACCGTCGACGGCAGCGCCGGCTTCGGCCGGCTGCCCGGCATCGACGACAGTCAGGACCGGCGCTACTACGCGGTGACCGTCCGCCCGCAGGTCTTCCTCAACCTCGTCCCCGACCACGTCATCCTGCACCGGATGTTCCCGCTGGCCGCCGACCGCACGCTGGTCGAGTGCGACTGGCTGTACCTCCCCGAGGTGGTCGACGCCGGTGCCGACGTCGCCAAGTCCGTCGAACTCTTCCACCGGGTCAACGTCCAGGACTTCGACGCCTGCGAACGCACCCAGCCGGCGATGGCCTCCCGCGCCTACCGCGACGGCGGGGTGCTGGTGCCCAGCGAGCACCACATCGGCGGGTTCCACGCCTGGTGGGCGGCGCAGTTGGCGGACGGGGACGGCTGACCCGCCGCGCCACCGGCCGCTGCGTCGGGGCGCGGCGCGCCGCCGGTCGGGCCGACGCACCTCATCCGGCCCGGCCGGCGGCCCGCCGCCACGCCGCCTCGCGCAGCAGTCGCAGCCCGTTCAGCCCCACGATGACCGTCGACCCCTCATGCCCCAACACGCCGAGCGGGAGCGGCAGTTCACTGATCAGGTCCCAGGCCGCCAGCCCCGCGATGAACACCGACGCCAGCACCAGGTTCTGCACGACCAGCTTCCGCGCGGTGCGGGAGAGCCGCACCACCGCCGGCACGGTGGCCAGTTCGTCGCGCACGATCACCGCGTCGGCGGTCTCCAGTGCCAGGTCCGACCCGGCCCGTCCCATCGCGACGCCGGTGTGCGCGGCCGCCAGCGCCGGCGCGTCGTTGACGCCGTCGCCCACCACCAGCACCCGGCGCCCGGCCCGTTCCTGCTCCCGGACGGCGGCGACCTTGTCCTGCGGCAGCAGCCCGGCCCGGACGTCGTCGATCCCGGCCTCCTCGGCGAGCCGGGCGGCGGCCCGCGGATTGTCGCCGGTGACCAGCAGCGGCGTCCGGCCGGTCAGCGCCCGCAGCGCGGCCACGGTCGCCGCCGCGTCCGTCCGCAACCGGTCCGCGATCCCCAACACCCCGACCGGCACGCCGTCCCGCACCACCAGCACCGCAGTGTGCCCGGACTCCTCCAACTCGCCTACCACGGAACGGACTTCACGGTCGTCGCCCGGCAGCAGCCGGGCCGGCGCCCCGACCTCGACGAGCGCGCCGCCGACCCGGGCGCGGACGCCGGTGCCGGGCGTCGCGGCGAAGTCCGCGACCGCGGGCAGTGCGCCGTCGCGGTCGCGCGCGGCCCGTACGACCGCGCGGCCCAGCGGGTGCTCGCTCGGGTGCTCGGCGGCGGCCGCGCAGGTCAACAGCGCGTCCGGGGAGAGGCCGGCGCCGGGCAGCGGCCGGATCGCGGTCACTCGGGGGGTGCCCTCGGTGAGTGTCCCGGTCTTGTCCAGGGCGACCGCGTCCACCTGGCCGATCCGCTCCATCACCACGGCGGACTTGACGAGCACGCCGTGCCGCCCGGCGTTGGCGAGCGCCGACAGCAGCGGCGGCATGGTCGCCAGCACCACCGCACACGGGGAGGCGACGATCATGAAGGTCATCGCCCGCAGCAGCGCCCCGGCCAGCTCCGCCCCCAGCAGCAGGGGAACGGCGAACACCGCCAGCGTGACGGCCACCAGGCCCACCGAGTACCGCTGTTCGACCTTCTCGATGAACAACTGGGTCGGCGCCTTGGTCTCCGACGCCTCCGCGACCATCGCCACGATCCGGGCCAGCACCGAATCCCCGGCGTCCCGTTCGACCCGGACGCGCAGTGCGCCCAGGCCGTTGAGGGTGCCCGCGAACACCTCGTCGCCGGGCTCCTTGGCCACGGGCAGCGGCTCCCCGGTGATGGTGGCCTGATCGACCTCGCCGACCCCGCTCAGCACCCGGCCGTCCGCGCCCACCCGCTCGCCGGGCCGCACCAGGATCGTGTCGCCCACCACCAGGGCGGCGGTGGCCACCGTCTCCTCGCCGCCGTCACCGGTCAGCCGGGTCGCTCTCGCGGGTGCGAGGTCGAGCAGTCCGCGCACCGAGTCCTGGGTCCGGGCCGTGGCCAGCGCCTCCAGGGCGCCCGAGGTGGCGAAGATGACGATCAGCAGCGCGCCGTCCATCACCTGGCCGATCGCCGCCGCCCCGAGCGCCGCGACGATCATCAGCAGGTCGACGTCGAGCGTCCGCTCGGTGAGCGCCCGCAGTCCGGCCAGGGCCGGTTCCCAGCCGCCCGTCGCGTACGCGAGCGCGTACAGCGGACCCCAGGCCCAGGCGGGGGCGCCGGCGAGCTGGAGCGGCAGCGCCACCAGGAACGCGACGGTGGCCGCGGCGGCCCAGCGGGCCTCCGCCAGGGCCCACACCCGGGTGCGCCGCGGGGCGGTCCGGGGGGCGGTGGTGGCCGCCGGCGACGGCTGCACGGCGGTGGCGACAGGCATGACGGAACGACCCTTCGCGGGCAGGGGCGGATGACACCCTCACCGTACAGGAACAGATGAACAACTCTTCATCCATTCCGGTGGTCGGGCTCCTTAGGATGGCTGCCATGGGCCACGGAATTGATGACACGAGCAGCGCCACCACCCGAGAACGCCTGGACGCCGTAGGGGCCGCCGATGTCGCCGCCACCCTCCAGGCCCTCTCCACCCCTTCCCGGCTCCGCATCCTGGCCCGTCTCCAGGAGGGCCCGTGCGCGGTGGGGGACCTCGCCGCCGCCGTCGGCATGGAGCAGTCCGCCTGCTCCCACCAGCTCCGGCTGCTCCGCAACCTCGGCCTGGTCACCGGCGAACGCAACGGCCGCTCGATCGTCTACGCCCTCTACGACCACCACGTCGCGGAACTCCTCGACCAGGCCCTCTACCACGTCGAGCACCTCCGCCTCGGCCTGCGTGACGCCCCGTCAACCAGCGCCGAGCCACTGGCCGGATGAACGCCGCGGGCCCCGGCGAGAAGCTCCGACCGGGGCCCGCGCCACCCGCTCACATCCGCCGGTTGTCCAACACGGCCACCGCCTGCCGGATCCGCTCGGTCTCCGCCGTGTCCACCTCGACCACCAGCAGCTCCGGCGCGTCGCCCAGCCGCGCCCGCACCGTGCCGTCCGGCCCGATCAGCGCACTGTGCCCCACACCGGTCGGCGCCTTGGTGGGGGCCTCCGGATCGGCGTCCTGGTCCGGTGCCGCCTGGTCCACCGCCGCCAACCAGACCGTCGCGTCCAGCGCCCGCGCCCGCACCAGCAGGTCCCACTGGTCCCGCTTGCCAGGCCCGGCGGCCCAGGACGCGGCCAGCACGGACACCGTCGCGCCGGCGTCCGCGTGCGCCCGGAAGAGTTCGGGGAACCGCAGGTCGTAGCAGGTCGCCAGGCCCACCCGGACGCCGTCCACGTCGACCGTCACCACCTGCTCGCCCGGCGCGACGGTCTCCGACTCGCGGAAGCCGAAGGCGTCATAGAGGTGGATCTTGTCGTACGAGGTCTCCACCCCGGGCCCGGTGACCAGCAGGGTGTTGGCCACCCGGCCGTTCGGAGCCGGGGTGAACATCCCCACGACCACCGTCACCCCGGTCTCCCGGGCCACCGCCCGCACGCCCTCGGCCCACGGCCCGTCCAGCGGTTCGGCCAGCGGCCCCAATGGCGCTCCGAAGGTCACCATCGCCGCCTCCGGCAGCACCACCAGCCGCGCGCCCTCGGCGGCCGCCCGGCGCACCAGGTCCGCGACCTGCGCGAGGTTCTCCTTCGGCTCGGTCGAAGAGGTCATCTGGCACAGCGCGATACGCATCGGAGCCTTCTCCCGTCGTGTCCGGTCCCGCGGCCCGCGCGGGGATCGTGCGGGCCGCCCTGATCAGGACGGTACGCCGTACCGCGGCCGGACCACACCTTTCTTCCGCCGCGGACGCGGACCCAGGGCCGTCGGGGCCGGGGCGACGGCCGGCCGGCCGTCGCCCGCCCGGATCAGGCCGGTGCGCCGCCCGCGCCGGCGATCTCCTCCGGGCGCAGCAGCGCGGCGAGTCGCTCCTCGGGCAACAGCCCCTGTTCCAGCACCAGTTCGGCGACCCCGCGCCCGGTGGCCAGGGCTTCCTTGGCGATCGCGGTCGCCGCGGTGTAGCCGATGTGCGGATTGAGGGCGGTGACCAGGCCGATGGAGTTCTGCACGCTCGCCCGCAGGGCCTCGGTGTTGGCGGTGATGCCCCGGACGCAGCGCTCGGCGAGGGTGCGGCAGGCCGCCCCGAGGTGGGTGATGCTCTCCGACAGCGCGTGCAGGATGATCGGCTCGAAGGCGTTGAGCTGGAGCTGGCCGGCCTCCGCGGCCATGGTGATGGTGACGTCGTTGCCGATCACCTCGAAGGCGACCTGGTTGACCACCTCCGGGATCACCGGGTTGACCTTCCCCGGCATGATGCTCGAACCGGCCTGCACCGGCGGCAGGTTGATCTCCGCCAGCCCGGCGCGCGGCCCGGAGGAGAGCAGCCGCAGGTCGTTGCAGCTCTTGGAGAGCTTGACCGCGATCCGCTTGAGGACGCCGGACAGGTGGACGAACGCCCCGCAGTCCTGGGTGGCCTCCACGAGGTTGGCGGCGGTCACCAGCGGCAGCCCGGTGATCCGGGCCAGATGGCCGCGGGCCGCCTCGGCGTAGCCCTGCGGCGCGTTGAGGCCGGTGCCGATGGCGGTGGCTCCGAGGTTGATCTCGTGGATCAGGGTGACCGCCTCGGCCAGCCGACTTTGGTCCTCCTCCAACATCACCGCGTATGCCGAGAACTCCTGGCCCAACGTCATCGGCACCGCGTCCTGGAGCTGGGTGCGGCCCATCTTCAGGACGTCCCGGAACTCCGCCGCCTTGTCGGCGAACGCCTCGCGCAGCACCGTCATCGCGGCCAGCAGTTCGCGCACCGCGTTCACCGTCGCCACCTTCACCGCCGTCGGGTAGACGTCGTTGGTGGACTGGCTGAGGTTGACGTGCTCGTTGGGGTGCAGCCGGGCGTAGTCGCCCTTGGCGTGCCCCAGCAGCTCCAACGCCCGGTTGGCGATGACCTCGTTGGCGTTCATGTTGGTGGACGTGCCGGCGCCCCCCTGGATCACGTCGACGATGAACTGGTCGTGCAGTCGGCCGGCGCGGATCTCCCGGCAGGCGGCGGCGATGGCGTCGGCCGTCTCCGGAGCGAGCAGGCCCAGGTCCGCGTTGGCGCGCGCGGCGGCTTCCTTGACGGCGGCGAGCGCGTCGATCAGGTGCGGGTAGCCGGCGATCGAGGCGCCGGTGATCGGGAAGTTCTCCGCGGCGCGCAGGGTGTGCACGCCCCAGTAGGCGTCGGCGGGTATCTCACGGTCGCCGAGCAGGTCGTGTTCGCGGCGGTGGCCGGACGTCATGACGGGAGGTTCCTTCGTGCGGAGGGGTGCGGTGGGTGAGGGGTGCGGTGGACCGCCGGGCACGAGGGGCGGTCGGCTACGGGCGCTCCGGCGGGGTCTTCGCGTGTGCGGGCCCGACGATGGTCGACAGCGTCGACTCGACCCGTGCGAGGTGGTGCTTCATCGCTTCGACGGCGTCGTGCTCGGACCGGTCCACGAGGGCCTCCACGATCGCCCGGTGCTCCCGGTTGGCCTGCTCGCGCCGGCCGCCGACGTCGTTGAGGAAGGCCGACTGGCGGGCCAGCGCGTCCCGGATCTCCTCGATCACCCGCCGGAAGACCGGGTTCCGGGCGGCCTCGGCGACCGCCAGGTGGAAGAGCGTGTCCATGGCGACCCAGGCGGTGGTGTCGGCCTCCCGCTCCATCCGTTCCAGCAGGTGCGCCAGGCGGTCGAGGTCCTCCGGAGTCCGGCGCAGCGCCGCGTACCCGGCCACCGGGACCTCGACGTGCCGGCGGACCTCCAGCAGGTCGCTGGCCGCGTAGTCGCCGAAGGTCGGGTCGGCGACCGCCCCGTCCGAGACCACGAAGGTGCCCTTGCCGGTGCGGGAGACGGTGAGCCCCATCGTCTGGAGGGCGCGCAGCGCCTCGCGGAGCACCGGCCGGCTGACTTCGAGGCGGCGGCACAGCTCGGCTTCGGAGGGGAGCTTGTCGCCGACGGCGTACTCGCCCCGTTCGATGGCCCCGCGCAGATGGCTCAGCACCGCCTCCATCGCGCTCACGCGGCGCGGGACGGGTGAGGTCGGCGGGAGACCGGCTGTCTGGCTGTCTGACAGGTTCACCCGAGGATCGTCGACCGGCGGCAGGGGAGCTGTCAAGCGCGGGGCGGGTGGGCTTCGCGGCCCGCGCCCGGGGGAGCGTGCGGGAGGCGCGGCCGCCGGATGTCGAGTGTTCTGCGCCACACCCGCTTGCCGGTCGTCGGTGCCGCGGACGGGTGGCGAGATGTCGCCAACACCCATGAAGTGCAGGTGAGTTGGGGTGACGGCGGGCGCGGCGCGGGCCGCTCCGGAGTACCCCCTGAATGGCCGAAATCAGGTGGGGTTAGCATATGAGCACCGCCTAGCTCGATCGAGAGATAAGCCTGTGACTGTCAACGACGACTCGTTCACCAACTGGAAGAACCGCGAGGAGATCGCGGAGTCGATGATCCCGATCATCGGGAAGCTGCACCGGGAGCGGGACGTCACCGTTCTCCTCCACAGCCGCTCCTTGGTGAACAAGTCGGTGGTCAGCATCCTCAAGACCCACCGGTTCGCCCGGCAGATCGCGGGCGAGGAGCTGTCGGTCACCGAGACGCTGCCGTTCCTGCAGGCCCTCACCGCGCTCGACCTCGGCCCCTCCCAGATCGACCTCGGGATGCTGGCCGCGACGTACCGTGCCGACGACCGCGGTCTGTCGGTGGCGGACTTCACCGCCGAGGCCGTCGCCGGCGCCACCGGCGCCAACAAGATCGAGTGCCGCGAGGGGCGCGACGTCGTCCTCTACGGCTTCGGCCGGATCGGCCGCCTCGTGGCCCGCCTCCTCATAGAGAAGGCCGGCTCCGGCAACGGCCTGCGGCTGCGCGCCATCGTGGTCCGCGGCGGCGGCGGGCGGGCCGACGAGGACCTCGTCAAGCGCGCCTCGCTGCTGCGCCGGGACTCCATCCACGGCCAGTTCCAGGGCACCATCACCGTCGACGAGGCGAACAGCACGATCGTCGCCAACGGCAACGAGATCAAGGTGATCTACGCCAACGACCCGAGCGAGGTCGACTACACGACGTACGGGATCAAGAACGCCATCCTGGTCGACAACACCGGCAAGTGGCGCGACCGCGAGGGCCTCTCGAAGCACCTCCGCCCCGGCGTCGACAAGGTGGTGCTGACCGCCCCGGGCAAGGGCGACGTGCCCAACATCGTGCACGGCGTCAACCACGACATGATCAAGCCGGACGAGCAGATCCTGTCCTGCGCCTCCTGCACCACCAACGCGATCGTCCCGCCGCTGAAGGCGATGGACGACGAGTACGGCGTCCTGCGCGGTCACGTGGAGACCGTCCACTCGTTCACCAACGACCAGAACCTGCTGGACAATTACCACAAGTCCGAGCGTCGCGGCCGTTCGGCGCCGCTCAACATGGTCATCACCGAGACCGGTGCCGCGTCCGCCGTCGCCAAGGCGCTGCCCGACCTCCAGGCGAAGATCACCGGCAGCTCGATCCGGGTGCCGGTGCCGGACGTCTCGATCGCCATCCTCAACCTCCAGCTGGCGCGCGAGACCAGCCGCGAGGAGGTCCTGGACTACCTGCGGGACGTGTCGCTGACCTCGCCGCTCAAGCGCCAGATCGACTTCACCAGCGCCCCCGACGCGGTCTCCAACGACTTCATCGGCTCGCGCCACGCGTCGATCGTCGACGCCGGTGCCACCAAGGTCGACGGGGACAACGCGATCCTCTACCTCTGGTACGACAACGAGTTCGGCTACTCCTGCCAGGTCATCCGGGTCGTCCAGTACGTCTCCGGGGTGGAGTACCCGACCTACCCGGCGCCGGCGGCCTGACCCCGGCGGCCCGCCGGGCCGCGGCCTGGTGGGCCCGAGCGCCCTGGGGCGGTCATCGATCCGATCGGGATCGGTGACCGCCCCTTCGCCGAGAAGCCGTCCGGCAGCTGGGGGAAGCCGGTCACGGTGCCGAAACCGGCCAGCGTTCGGGGGATCGAAATCGCCGTGCCTGTCCTTCCCACCTGCATTTGGGGAACCGTGTGCAACGGTTCACGTGAACCACTGGGAACGCCGTCGCCGCCGGTGAACTGCTCGACCCCGCGGGCGAGGCGCCGCTCAACCGCTGGACCGCCGGCACTGGGCCCGGCTCGTCCGCGCTGGCGAGGCGGCGCCGCTGGCGCTCCACGGCCACGTGCGGCAACAAGGTGCAGAGGGCTGAACGCAACGCCGCCCGGCCCGGCGGGAATTGGGCCGCGGCCGGTCCGCACCGGTGCCGGACGGGCCCCGTCCGGCGGGAATTGCCGAAAAGTGCCTGGCCAGAACTTTGTCGGACAGTGACGATGCGAGCGTGAATAGTGATCATCGTCGTGCCACGTACCGTCGCCGGGCTCTCCGGACCGGTCTGGCCACCCTCAGCTTCCTGTCGTTGATATCCGCCGTACCGGCTGCCGCGCAGTCCCCCCGTACCCCTGCTCCCGCGTCGCACTCGACCCGCCCGTCGACCCCGGCCGAGGCCCGCACCGCCGCCCACCTGGAGTCCATCCGCAAGGATCCGGCGCAACTGCGCGACTTCTTCCGGCAGTTGCCCAAGGGCGGTGACCTGCACAACCACCTCTCCGGCGCGGTGCCGACCGAGTACCTGCTCACCCTCGCCGCCGAGGACGAGCTGTGCATCGAGGTGAAGACGATGACGGCCGTGCCGGGGCCGTGCGGACCCGGCAAGCGGCCGGCGGCGGACGCCCGGACCGACCGGGCCTTCCACGACGCGGTGGTGCGTGCCTGGTCCATGGAGGACTTTCCGTCAGGCACTCCGGGCCACGACCACTTCTTCGACACCTTCGGCAAGTTCGGCGAGGTGACCTGGCGCCACCGCGGCAAGCTGCTGTCGCGGATCGCCGACGACATCGTCGGGCAGAACCAGTTCTACCTGGAGACGCTGGTCACCCCGGCCTCCGAGGAGACCAAGAAGGTCGCCGACCAGGTCGGTTGGCTCGGGGACTTCGACCGCATGCACCGGGCGCTGGTCGCCGACGGCAAGCTGGACCGCCTGGTGGCCACCGCGCGCAAGGAGGCGGACGACGCGGACGCCGAGTTCCGCTCGGTCTCCCGCTGCGGCACCGCCCACCCCGCGCCGGCCTGCCGGCTCACCGTGCGGTGGAACTCCCAGGTGTCCCGGGGCAGCAGCCCCGAGCGGGTGTTCGCGCAGATGGAGGTCGGACTGCGACTGGCCGAACGGGACCCGCGCTTCACCGCGGTCAACCTCGTCCAGCCGGAGGACGGCGAGAGCGCGCTGCGCAACTACAGCCTCCAGATGAAGATGCTCGACTACCTGCACCGCACCTACCCGCGGGCCCACATCACCCTGCACGCCGGTGAGCTGTGGCCGGGCCTGGTCAAGCCGGAGGACCTGAAGTCCCACATCAACGAGGCCGTCAACGTCGCGCACGCCGAACGCATCGGCCACGGCGTCGACCTCGTCCACGAGGACGGCTGGCAGCAGTTGGCGCGCACCATGGCCGACCGCCAGGTCGCCGTCGAGGTCCCGTTCTCCAGCAACGCCCAGATCCTCGGCGTCAAGGGTGCCGAGCACCCCTTCGCCACCTACCGGGCGTACGGCGTGCCGATCGTGCTGGCCACCGATGACCCGGGCGTCTCCCGCATCGACATCAGCCACGAGTACCAGTACGCCGCCACGACGTACCACCTCGGCTACGGCGAACTGAAGGACCTGGCGCGGGCCTCCCTCCAGTACTCCTTCCTCTCCGGCCGCAGCCTGTGGCAGGGCAACCCGACCCGGTCCGGCTACCGGCCGGTCGCGGCCTGCCGCGGCCAGCTCCCCGGCAGCGGCACCCCCGGCCTCGCCTGCCGCCTGCTGCTCGCGTCCAGCCCCAAGGCGGCCGTCGAGTGGCGGCAGGAAGCGGCGTTCGCCGCCTTCGAGAAGAAGTTCACCGCCCGCCACTGAGCGCGGACCCGTCGTCCCGGGCCCCCGGTCCCCGTCCACGACGGGACCGGGGGCCCGGCGCTGTGCCCCGGCGGCCGGCTACCGCGCGGGCAGTGCGCGCACCGCCTCCGCCAGGGCCGCGGCGATCCGCCGGACGTCCTCGGCGCTGGTCCGCCAGTTGCTGAACGCGGCCCGCAGGGCGGGCAGCCCGGCGTACACGGTGGGGGTCAGGAAGACCTCGCCGGCCACCGCGTCGGCCAGCGCGGCGAGGCGGTCCGCGGTGGGGGAGTCGGCGAGCGTGAAGCAGACGACGTTCAGCCGGACCGGGGCGAGCAGCCGCAGTCCGTCGAGGGCGGCGACCGTCTCGCCCAGGGCGCGGGCGCCGTCCGCACACCGTTCCACGATCTCGCGGTGGCCCTCGCGCCCGTAGGCGCGCAGCGTGAACCAGGTGGACAGGGCCCGCAGTCGGCGCGAGTTCTCCGGGGTGAGGTGCACCAGGTCGGGGCTGTCGCCCAACGGGCCCAGGTAGGCGGCGGCGTTCTGGAAGACCCGGGCCTGGAGGTCGCGGCGGCGGGTGAACTGGACCGCGCTGTCGTACGGGACGTTCAGCCACTTGTGCAGGTCGATGCAGAGCGAGTCGGCCAGGTCGAGGCCGTCGACCAGGTGGGCGTGGTCCGGGGAGAGCGCGGCGAAGGCGCCGAACGCGGCGTCCACGTGCAGCCAGCAGCCGTAGCGGTCGCGGAGCGCGGCCAGGGCGGGCAGGTCGTCGAAGTCGACGGTGTTGACGGTGCCGGCGTTGGCGACGATGACGCACGGCCCGTCCGCCTCCTGGAGGGCGCGTTCCAGAGCCGCCGGGTCCACCGCCTCCCGGTCGGGGAGGGTGGGGACGGTGACCAGCGCGGACCGGCCGAGGCCCAGCACGGACAGTGCCTTGGCCACGCTGGAGTGCGCGGCGCCGGACAGCACCCGCACCGGGCCCAGCGCCGCCGCGCCGTCCTGCGCCGGCGAGACGCCCCGACGCTCCCCGAGCCATTCCCGGGCGATCGCCAGGCCGACCGTGTTGGACATCGTCGCACCGCTGACCAGCGTGCCGTCGTGGGCGTCGGAGAGCCCGAAGAGCGTGCGCAGCCAGCGCACGGTCTCGGCCTCCAGATGCTGTCCGGTGGCGTCCAGGGACGACATGGAGTTCTGGTCGGCGGTGGCGGTCAGCCAGTCGCCGGCGAGGGCCGCCGGGGTCACGCCGCCGGTGACGAAGCCGAGGTACCGCGGGCCGGCGCTGGCCGACAGTCCGGGCTGCCACCGCGCGGTGAAGTCCCGCAGCGCGTCGCGCAGTCCGGTGCCGCGCTCGGGCAGCGGGGCCGGTTCCGGGGCCGGCCGGGCGGGGACGACCGGTGCCCCGGCGAGCCCGTCGAGGTGGGCCACGGCCTGCCGCCGGGTGGTCTCCAACAGGTCGGGCAGGGCGGCGAGGTCGGCGGCGAGCTGGGGGTGCACGGTGCGCTCCGTTCGTCGGTTCGAGAAGCGGTCCCGGCCGACGCTAGCCGGGAGAGTGGCCCCGACTCCTGGTCCAATTCGCAAGAGGTGGACTGGAATAGCCGGAAGAGGTGGACCGGAAAACGGCGCCGGGGCGGGAAGGGACGCGGGCCCGGCGCCGGCCCTACGCCCGCGCCGCGACGCCCGGTCCGACCGGGACGCCCGGCGCGTCCGCCGCCGCTTCCGCGGCACGGCGCTCGTCCAGGAACCCGGCGATCAGCGCCGCGAATCCGGCCGGGTCCTCGCCGGGAGCCCCGTGCCCGGCGTCGATCTCCTGGTAGCGGCTGTCGCGGATGCCGGTGAGCAGCGCCCGCTGCTGGTCGGCGCCGATGATCCGGTCGTGGGCGCTGGCCAGCACCAGCGTCGGTGCCGTGACCCGACCGAGCAGCGGACGCAGGTCCACCGAAAGGTCCACTTCGGTCTGCCGGGCGACGCCGGGTGCCAGCGTCGTGGCCAGTGCCCGCACCAGTTCCTCGTTCGCCGCGGTGTCGGTGCGTGCCCAGTACCGCGGGCCGAACGCCGCCAGCGGCAGCATCCGGGCGAAGTGCGCGGTGCCGTGCGCGGCGTCGGTGCGCAGCAGGTCGAGCCAGTGGGTGAACTCGGCCCGCAGCCGGGTGTCGGTGTGCACCCAGCCGGCGTGCAGGACCAGCGAGCGGACCCGCTCGGGCCGGTGCGCGGCGAGGTGGGTGGCGATCGCGGCGCCCAGCGAGTGGCCGACCAGGTGGAAGCGGTCCAGCCCGGCGTGGTCGGCGGCGGCCAGCACCTCGTCGGCGAGGTCGGTCAGGGTGAGCGGCCCGCCGTGGTCGGTGGTGTCGCCGGAACCCGAGTAGTCCGGCGCGACCACCGTGAAGCGGTCGGCGACCGCGTCGGTGAGCGGCAGCCACTGGGCGCGGGTGGCGCCGGTGCCGTGCACCAGCACCACTCCCGGGCCGGTCCCGGTGCGGTCGTAGGCGACGGCGGCCGGACCGCCGCTGAGGGGGACGTGGATGACGGGCACGGGAGTCTCCTTGCGGGGTGGGGAAAACGTGGCGGGAAGGGGCGCGCGGCCCGTCGGTCAGGGCCGGTCGTGCGCCGGGTCGAGCGGGGGAGCGGGTGTTCAGGCGGTGGCGCGGGCGGCCGGCGCCATCCGGTCCAGCGCGGCGCGCAGTGCGGCGTTGAACTCGGCGGGCCGTTCCTGGTGCGGCAGGTGGCCCGCGTCGGCGATCACGCTCAGCCCGGCGCCGGGCGTGAGCGCGGCGCAGGCCCGGGGCACCTCCAGCGGGATCTCGGTGTCCGACGCGCCGTGCAGGTAGTGGATCGGCACCCGGAGCGCGGGCAGCACCGGCCGCGGGTCGTAGGCGGCGGCCGCGGCGAAGTGCGCGTCGATGTGGACCCCGGAGTCCAGGATCTGCCGGACCGTCCAGTCGACCAGCGCGGGCGAGGTGCCCGGTGCGTACCACTTCGGCACCCAGGCGGCCAGGGTGCCGGCCCGGTCGCGGCGCAGGCCGGCCGTCAGCTCCGCCAGCGGCATCCCCGTGGACGGCCAGTACGCCGGTCCGTCCACCGCGATCACCGCACCGGTCAACTCCGGCCGCCTCAAGCCCAGTTCGGTGGCGAAGGTCGCACCGATCGACGAGCCGACGACCGCCGGCCGGTCCAGCCGCAGCGCACCGATCAGCGCCACCAGGTCGCTGACGACCCCGGCGGTGGTGTTGCCGCGGACCGGCCGGGCCGACCGCCCGCAGCCCCGCCAGTCGACGGTGACCACCCGGTGGTCCCGGGTGAGGTCGGCCAGCTGCGCGCCCCAGGTGCGGGCGCTGGTGCCCCAACCGTGCAGGAGCAGCAGGGCGGGGCCGGTGCCCTCGTCCTCGTAGTAGAGGGTGGTGTCGTTGACGTCCAGGTGGGGCACGGCGGCTCCTCCTCGCCTCGTCGGACCGCTGCGGGCCTGCGGTCCGTGGTGCGCCCAGCCAACCCCGATCACCTCCGCCGACCAATGGGCGAACCGCGCTTACACTGATCGCGAACGGTGATCAATGCGGGTCACGGCGAACGGGGGACCATGGAGATCCGACAGCTGCGCTACTTCCTCACCGTGGCGGAGGAACTGCACTTCGGCCGGGCCGCCGAACGGCTGCACATCGTGCAGTCCGCGGTGAGCCAGCAGCTCCGCCGGCTCGAACGCGAGCTGGGCACCGACCTGTTCACCCGCACCACCCGCACGGTCCGCCTCACCGAGGCCGGCGACCGGCTCCTGCCGTACGCCCGGGAGATGCTCGCCCTCCAGGCCCGCGCCCGCGAAGCCGTCGACGCGCTGCGCGCCGAGCAGGCGGCGCGGGTGCGGCTCGGCACCAGCTCCGGACTGGGCGAGCGACTGGACACCCTGCTGGCCGCCCTCGCGCGCTCCGCCGGCCACGCGCCCCTGGAACTCGTCACCGGCAGCACCGAGGAGCGCCTGGCGCAGGTGCGCACCGGCGAACTGGACGCCACCCTGCTGCGCGGCGAACGGACCGAACCGGGGCTGGAGTTCCTGCCGCTGTGGCAGGACGCGCTGCGGGTGGCGCTGCCCGCGCACCACCCGCTCGCCGCCCGGGAGGCCGTCGAACTGGCCCGGCTCGCCGAGCTGCCGCTGCGGCTCTCCCCGCCCGCGCGCAACCCCGCGCTCCACGACCTGGTCCTGCGCTCCTGCCGGGAGGCCGGCTTCGAGCCGGTGCCCGGGCCGGAGTTCACCAACGCCCAGGACACCCTCGCCGCCATCGGCTACGGCACCCCGTCCTGGACGGTCTTCTACGCCCCGCACGCCGAACAACTCCCCGTGCCTGGCGTGGTGTTCCGCCCCCTGCGGGACCCCGAGCCGACCCTGCGGACCTACCTCGCGGTGCGGCCCGGACCGCCGCGGGCCGCGCTGCGCGCCCTGATCGACGCCTGCAACGCGGCGGCCGACGAGGCCCCCGGCACCCCGGCGGCGCCCCAGGACGCGCGCCGCTGACGGAGTTCCGGATGAGTGGTGCTCACGCCCCACCCGACCGGGCGGGCACTGCGGCCGGGGCCGCGGCGGCGACGAACTCCGCCACGTGCCGGGGCAGTTCCCGGTGCCGGTACCACGCCAGGCGGACCTCGACGGGCGGCAGGTCGTGGACGGGCACGACCCGGACGGCCGGTGGCGCCAGGTCCGCCAACGACGCGACCGAGAGGTGCACGGCGTCGGACTCCACCACCAGGGCCAGCATCTCCGCGATGCCGTTCACCCGGTGGCGCCGGTGGATCGGCCGGCCCTGCGGGGTGCGGTGCGGCACCAACTCGTCCCACAGGTACGCGGGGAACTCCCCGGGACGGTCGAAGGCGTCGTACGCGGCGACCTCCTCGACGGAGACGGTGTCGCGCCCGGCCAGCGGATGCCGCGCGCCCACCACGACGGCGCGTGACTCGAAGTGCAGCACCCCGCTCGTGACGAGGTCCGGCTCTTGGATGCCGAACTTGACCAGCAGCACGTCGAATTCGTCGCGGCGCAGCGCGGAGAACGGGTCGGTGAGGTCGTAGGGGGCGAGCACGGCCCGGTCCTCGCTCAGGCCCGCGGCGGCCAGGACCTCCCGGGCCGTCCGCGGGGAGCTGGGGTAGCCGAAGCGGATCGGGCGGTGCGTGGGAGCGGGGGGTGGTTCAGCCATCGTGGACTTCCTCGGTGAGGGCGGTGTAGGCGCGGAGCTGGTCCGGGCGCTCGGGCGTGCCGTCGATCCGCAGGGCGGCGAAGGGGCCGGCCGAGGCCGGCAGCCAGGGTGCCTGGCGGACCACCAACTCGTCCCCGGGGCCGACGATGCCGTCTGCCACCGCCTCGACCAGCAGGTGGTTGAGGTGGACCAGGCAGCCGGCGATGGTCACCCCGGCCGTGGCCACGTGCAGTTCCCGCCGGACCGGAGCGCGGTCCCGCGGGTCCTGGTCGGTCAGCACCCGCACCACCGCGGAGGGACGGGTCGGCAGTTCGGCCGCCCCGTCGAAGAGCTTCAGCAGCCGGCGCAGGGCGGTGCTCGCCCCGGCGTCGGCCGGGCCCAGCCAGGCGGCCGACCCGTCGTCGGCCACGTGGTCGAAGGCGAACCGGTCCGTGAGGTTGACGGGGTTCCCCGCGAGGAACACGGTGCGGGTGAAGTCGCGGCGCCAGTCCGCGGCCGTCGACGGATCGACGCCGGCGGCGAACGCGCACGTGGCCCGCACCCAGGCCGGCAGGTCGAAGTCGCGCAGCACGCAGACCGCCAACACCTGGGCGTCCGACGCGGCTCGGGTGATCTCCCGCCGTGCCGACAGCAGCCCGTCGGCGGTCAGCAGGTCGAAGCGCGCCGCCAGTTCGGGCCGGGCGGTCAGGATGCGCCGGGCCACCTGTGCGCGGAACAGTTCCTGGGACGTCGTCATAGGTAGACCGCCGAAAGCAGCTCGGGACTCGGTGCCAGCCGGTGCCTGGCCAGCAGACCGGAGGTCAGCCGGTAGGGATTGACGTGGAGATGGGCACTGCGGTGCCGGGCGAGGACCTCCGGCAGCGGCGCGGGATCGGTGGCCCCTTCGTGGGACAGCAGCCGGGCGGCACGGGCCAGGCTCTGCCGCAGCGCCCCGTGGCGGAAGGACTGCCGCTGGCCCGGGCCCAGCCCGGCGACGAAGTACAGCCGCATGCCCAGCCGGAGCACCGCGTCGTCGTACTCGGCCCCGGCCCGGCTCAGCAGGGCGCCGGCGGTGTGGTCGTGCCAGTCACCGTGGCGCGCGGAGCGGATCTGCCCGTCGATGGGCACCCGGCCGAGGGTGATCCGGCGGACGGTCGCTCCGCACACGGACAGCGTGCGCTCCAGGAGCAGGTAGTCGGGTTCCAGCTCACGGTCGTACAGCAGCACCGTCTCGTCGAACCGCGGTGCCAGCGCCACGAGTTCCCGCAGGGCACAGGCCAGGTAGTTGGGCCGGCCCCGGGCGTCGACGATCTGCCGCAGCGGCAGCCCGTACCGGGTGGCGTCCAGGAAGACCGGGCCGCCGTAGGCGCGCTGGTCGAGACACATGCCGACGGTGCCGAGGCGGTCGATCACCTCCTCCAGCCCCAGTTCCGGCGGCTGGTGCGCGAGCAGCCCGGCGTCGTGCATGCCGAGGCGCGCGTAGTGCGCCGCCCACCGTTGCAGGATCCGGGCGCTCGCCGGGTGAACCCAGCCGTGCAGCTCGACCGCCTCCGCGTAGGGACGCAGCGCGGCCGCTCCGGCCCGTCGTCCTTCGGACCGGTAGCCGACGTAGAGTTCGCCGATCTCCTCCTCGGTGAGCACGGAGTAGTCGGTGTCCCCGACGGTGCGGTCGAGGTGTTCCCAGAACCCGAGGGTCTGCTCCGTGAGGTGGTAGGTGGTGGGGCTGTACCGGTAGGTCACCTCGGCCAGTTGCGCGGTGGCCCGGTACAACACGTCGGCCCACAGCAGCCCCTTGAGGTGGCTCGGCGTCAGGGGCTTGGACGGGGTCACGGTGATCGGGGCCAGCAGCACCCGGGGGCGCGCCGCGCCGGGGGGCACGGCGTCGGCGTCCGGGAGCCCGGCCCGGCCGGGGGCCGAGGTGGCCTGGAGACTGGTCTGCACTACGCACCTTCCGCCGCTGCGATCAGCTGGAGGAACGCGTCCCGGTCCGGCGCCGCGGGCAGCAGCGCCGGATCGATCGGGGGCGCCAGTTCCACCCGGGCCCGGAACTTCTCGTCGTCGAAGGTCGCGGTCGGCGTGCTCAACCCCATCACCACGCGGACGACGGAACGCCAGACCAGCCCGTCGGTGAGGGACGCCGCGCGCACCTGCGCGGGGCTCGGCCCGTTGCCGTGCCGTGCCTGCGGCGGCGCGGCCGGCCGGCCGACACCGGTCGTGGCCTTCCACTGCGCGGCCCGTGCCGCGTCCTCGGACGCCGCGAGCGCGTACCAGGGCGCGTAGCACTGCTCGGCGAGCCGGCCGGCCGCCTGGCCGAGCGCCAGGTCGGGGACCGCGTCGGCGAGCAGGTCGGCGAGCCGGAAGGCGTGGTCCAGCGCGAGCGAGAGGCCGCGGCCGTACAGCGGATTGGTGACGCAGGCCGCGTCTCCGACCGCGAACAGCC
This sequence comes from Streptomyces lunalinharesii, assembly GCF_039532155.1. NCBI lineage: Bacteria > Bacillati > Actinomycetota > Actinomycetes > Kitasatosporales > Streptomycetaceae > Streptomyces > Streptomyces lunalinharesii. Next base: position 69,041 of record NZ_BAAARK010000004.1, on the reverse strand, counting down.
CCGCCACCGGCCGCTGTCGGGTCGTCACCGTGCCGCGCAGCGTGTTCGGCGGGCAGGTGATGACGTTGACCGGGGTGAGCGGGTCGCTGACACCGGGGGCGAGCCAGGCACCGATGCCGGGGGTGGCGCGGGCCGCCGCGGTGAACGCGCCCGGCTCGCGCAGGCGTGCCGTCGCCCGGTCGCCGGCGGGCACCATCACCGCGACGGCGAAGGTGCCGTTGTCCGACGGGTGCAGCGCCGCGGCGTAGTGCTCCCACACCCCGCCCACCGCGTTGCCGCGGTTGAGCGGTCCGGGGCGCCCGCTGCCGCGCAACCGGTACTGGCGGCTGTACCCGGTGAGGGCGGAGGGCTCGACCAGGTCCTCGGCGACCGGGACCCCGGCGGACGCCAGCCAGTCGCGCGAAGCGGCGCGCCGGCCGGTGGCGTCGATCACGACCGACGCCGGCAGCACCTCGCCGTCCGCGGTGTGCACCCCCCGAACCCGCTCGCCGGTGGAGTCGAGCGCCAGCCCGCGGACCACCTTCCCGTGCTCCGGACGGACCTTCGGCAGGTCCCGCACGTAGCGGTACAGGAGCAGTTCGAGAACGGTGCGACGGCAGGCCAGCGCCACGAGATCGTCGTCGTCGACCTCCCGGGCCCGGTCCTCGACCAACGGCGGCAACGCCTCGATCAGGTCCAGCAGTTCGGCGCCGGCGTCCACCAGCGTGCCGAGGAGCGCCGGGGCCCGCCGGCGCAGCGTCCGCACGCCGACCGAGGTCAGCGAGTGCGAGTGCACCGCCTGCGGAACGGTGGGCCGGTGCCAGTCACGCACGGCCTGCTCGACGGGTCCCTCGGGAGGCGCGGCCGAGCGCTCCAGCACCCGCACCTCGTAGCCGGCGCCGCTGAGGGCGAGTGCGGTGGCCAGTCCGGCGACGCTCCCGCCGACTACTATCGCCCGCACCGTCTCAGCTCCGTCGCCCGTGGACGAAGAACACCCGGCGCACTCCGGTGTCGGAACGGTCCGGCACCGGATCGGGCCACCGTCCGTAGTCGGCGGCCGGCTCGCCGGGCTGGGTGGCCTCGACGGTGAAGCCGTGGGCGTCGAACAGCGCTTCCGGCTCGTCGGTGCCGAACAGCCACGGGCAGCCCCAGCCGGCGAACACGTCGAGCAGCTCACGCATGTTCGGCAGGGTCAGCGCGGCTGCGTTGACGATGTCCGCGGCGATCCGGCTGCCCGGTGTCATGAGCGCGGCCACCCGGTCGAGGACGCGGTGCGTGTCGTCGCCGGGGATGTAGTAGAGCAGCCCCTCCAGCAGCCAGGTGGACGGCTGTTCCGGGTCGTAGCCGGCGGCCGTCAACTCGCGTTCCCAGTCGGGGGACGTGAGGTCGAGTGCGATCGAGCGGTGGTCGACCCGGGGCCGGGTCTCGCCCAGCCGCTCCTCCTTGTAGGCCAGGACCGCGGGCCGGTCGACCTCGAAGTAGCGGATGTGCGAAGGCCAGTCGAGCCGGTAGGCGCGAGAGTCCATCCCGGCCGGTGCCAGCACGATCTGGTGCATCTGTGGGTCCTGGGCGGCCGTCTGGAGGAAGTCGTCGAAGAACCGGGTGCGGATGGCGTTGTAGTCGGGGGTGCTCGGTACGGTGCGTTGCACGTCCTTGGGGAAGGTGGCCTCGCGGACCTCGCGGAGCAGCTCCGGGCCTCCCTCGCCGGCCAGGAGGACGGCGTAGGGGTCGCTGTAGAGCCGGTCCTCGCGGGCGGTCTCCGCCGCGCGCAACGCTGCCGTCAGAAGTGCGGTCCGCTCGACGGCGTCCAGTTCCTCGCTCATGCCGTGCCTTCCTCGCTGACGGGGGCCGTGCCGGTCAGCCGCCCCCAGAGTGTGTGGTCCTGTCGGAACATCCGGTCCTTGACCTGGGTCGGCCGGATGCCGGTGGCGACGCTGGCGTGCCAGTCCCGCAGGAAGGCGTCACCGTCCAGGCGCCGCACGGTCGCGGCGGTCAGCCGGCCGGCCGAACGAGCCGTCCGGTAGCCCGCCGCCTCCCGGCCGACGGCCACGTCCAGTTCGGCCGCGAAGCGCGCCGTCTCCTGCGCGCTCCACGCGTCGCGGGCCGCCACGGCGAACTCGTAGTGCGCGGCGGCGCCCTCGGGCCGGTCCGCGACCCGGCAGGCGGCGTTGCGGACGTCGAGGCCGGTGGCCTGCGCGGCCACCGCGAGCGCGCGGATGACCTGCGCGTCGCGCAGCCGCTCGCCGACCGCGTCCGACCGGGTGCTCCGGCCCGCGTACGCCACCCGCGGCACGCCGCCGACCCGGTCGACGACCCGGACCACGTCGCCGACCGCGTAGCGGTACAGACCGCCGATGTGGCTGAAGATCACGTGGTAGTCCCGGCCCGGCTCCAGTTCGTGCAGGGTCAGGGTCGCGGAGTCGGGCCGGATGTCGGACTCGGCGTCCAGGAACTCGTAGGCCGACGCGGTCACCACCAGGGAGCCGGCGGAGCCGTGCCGGTCGAGCGCGACACCGGTGGGCCCCTCGGACGCGGCGACGGGCGCCGGGAGCGTGGCCACGCCGGGGCCGAACTCCTCACTCAGCCGCGGCAGGTAGAGCGTCGCCATCCCCGTCGTCCAGAGGAACAGTGCCCGCATGTGCGGCCAGACGTGGGCCGGCCGGATCGTCCCGAAGTGCTCGGCCAGCCGCTCCAGGGTGGCCGCCCGTTCCGGATGGGGACTGCCGTACGGCACCCCGCCGAGCGTGCCGTCGCGGATCTCCTTGACCAGCCGGGGCCACCAGAGGTTCAACTGGTAGGGCAGCGCGGCCACCATCGCCGGGTTGATCCCGATGACGCAGCGGACGTCGCTCTCGACCGCGAGGCGCAACCGCAGGTAGGTCTTCTCCAGGTGGTCGTTCTCGTCGACCTGCACCGGCAGCGTGCCCCACGGCGCGAACGTGCCGGGTTCGGCGGACAGCGGCTCGCCGAACCGCGTACCGAGGTCGACCTGACTGGCGCCGACGTGGGGCCGGCCCGAGGCCGTGGTCGGGGGCGCGGGACGCGGGTCGTGCTTCAGGTTCAGCACCGCGTCCGGCCGGTCGAGCACATCGGGGAAGTGCTCGATCAACGGGGCCCAGGCCGCGAAGTAGAACGGGAAGAAGGCCCGGTGCATGAAGCCCTCGGTGACCGGGATCTTCTTGTGGGCGCCGGTGGTGCCGCTGCTGGTGAAGTACACCGCGGGGTCGTCGGCGCTCAGCAGGTTGCTCTCGCCCGCCGCCATCCGCTCGATCCAGGGCGCCAGCGCCGCGTAGTCGTTGATCGGCACCGCCTTGCGGAAGTCGGCCAGGGAGCGGATCGCGCCGAAGGAGTGGGCGCGGCCGTACTCGGTACCCGCGTTGTGCTCCAACAGCTCGCGCAGGACGCGGTGTTGGTGACCCTCCGCATCCGCGAGGGCGCCTTGGAGGCGCTCCCGTTCGCCCAGGACCCGCTCCCGGTAGCTGCGCATCCGAGCCGGATCAGCCCAGGGGTCAACCGATGTCACGGCCCATCACCTCTCCTAACATCTGCACGGTCCGGGGCACGTCGTCCGGCTCCTCGACGACGGTGACCGGCAGGTGCCGGACCTCGTCCAGAAGGGCTTCGCGCAGGTCGGACTGGAACTTCTCGAACGACGCCCGGTCGGGCCGTTCGCCGTAGTACTCAAGGAGGTTGGTCTTGGCGCCTTCGCCGCTGCGCTCCCAGGCCGTGGCCGTCGACACCCCGAGGAAGACCACCTGTTGAGGCTGGGGGAAGCTGCGCCACCAGTCGAACAGGGGGTGACGGTCGACGCCGGCCAGCCGGCACTTGGCGAGGATCTTGTAGTAGTAGGAGTCCACCAGCACCGGTGCGCCGTCCGGGCTGCGCTCGATGCTGTCGCGCAGGTGGACCGTCGCGGTCTGCAGCAGGCTGACCATGAAGTCGAGGGAGTAGCCGTCGTGCAGGTCCGGCAGGACGTCGGCGACCAGGTTCCGGCGCAGCCTTCCGATCAGGGAGTGGCTGGGAGCCAGGAACGCGTCGTCGAGGGAGACCACGTGCCAGGAGGGCGCCCGCTCGGCGAGCTCCGTCAACGCGGAGGACTTGCCGGCGTAGTCGGTGCCGAGGAGCACGACGAACGGGGGTGCACTGCGCGGCGCATCGGACGCGGTGCGGCCGGGGGTCAGCAGGCTCGCGGGGCCCGCGGTCATCGGTGTTTCTCCGTGCCGGGATCAAAATCCCCGGTGTCGTGGAAACCGCGCGGTATGAGGTGCTCGGGTGCGTTCACCGACCGGCGGATCCGGTGACGGCGCCTGCTTCGTCCGGCACTGCTCAACGGGTCCGTAGGTCTGAAAGCGTAACCTGCCGAAGTCGACACGCTTTTCCTCGTTCCTGAAGTGCTCTGACCCCCGGAAACGGTGGTTACTCGGGTTTCTGGGGTATATCGCCGTCTTAGGCAATGGCAGCACCGTAGTGGCGGATATCTATGAATATCCGGAGTCTTTCGGTGCGGTGCCGACGCCCTGCACCGGGCCGAAGCGGCCCGAATTCGGCGTGCGCGACCGACCTCGTCACGGGACGGGAACGTCGGTTTCCCGGCACCGTTCCGCTGCCCCCGCACAGGATTCGGAAGACCCCCGCACAGGATTCGGAAGATGTAATTCCATATTCCTCGGTGTCCGGTCTCCGCGTGGGCCCGAGCAGCACGGACCGCTATCCGGAAATTCTCGGAACGGTCGGCGCCATCGGCATACTCCCGCGGAAGTGGCGCCACCGGCGCGGCCGGCACCACACCACCGCCCGGCCCTGTTCCCACCGAAGAAGAACCAGCTCAGGCGGCGCTTTATCGCCGGAATATCAGCTCGCCCGCACCCAGGCGTACCGGTGTTCCGGGCGCCCGGTGTCGCCGTACTTCAGGGTGAGGCTGATGTGGCCGGCGCGCTCGAGGTGCTTGAGGTAGCGCTGTGCGGTGGAGCGGCTGACCCCGGCGCGCTCGGCGACCTCGTGGGCGGAGAGCGGTAGCCCGGCCTCGTCCAGGATGCGGCGGACCAGGTCCACGGTGGCCGCGGAGTGCCCCTTGGGGAGTTCGCTGTGCGGGGAGTCCGGGGTGCGCAGCGCCGCGAAGATCCGGTCCACCTGCTCCTGACCGGCCTCGCCCCGGCCGCCGACGCCCTCGACGGTGCGCCGGAGCGCGGCGTAGCCGTCCAGTTTGGCCCGCAGCCCCGAGAAGCCGAACGGCTTGACCAGGTACTGCAGGGCGCCGTACCGCATCGCCGCCTGCACCGTGGCCACGTCCCGGGCCGCGGTCACCATGATCACGTCGGAGTGGTGGCCCATCTGACGCAGCCGCCGCACCAACGTCAGACCGGTCTCGTCCGGCAGGTAGTGGTCGAGCAGCACCAGGTCGACGGGGTGGCGCTCCAGCGTGGCCAGTGCCTGGGCCGCGGTGTGCGCGCGCCCCACGACCCGGAAGCCGGGCACCTGGGACACGTAGGCGGCGTTGATCTCCGCGACGCGGAAGTCGTCGTCCACGACAAGGACATCGATCACGGTGACTCTCCTGTGGCCGTGAGCTGACGGGCGGCGGCGCCGGCGGCCGGCGCCGGTCCCCGGGGGGCGGACGACGGGAGGGCGGCGATCGGGCCGCCGCGGCCCACGCGGTCGGGCGTCAGGGCTTCGGGCAGGACGACGGTGAAGACCGCGCCGCCGCCCGCGCGGGCGGTGACCCGGGCCATCCCGCCGTAGCGCTCGGACAGCCGGCGCACCAGCGCCAGACCGATGCCCCGGCCCCGGGACGCGACGGTGGCGCGCTTGGTGGACCAGCCCTCGGCGAAGACCCGTTCGCGCATCTCGGGCGGCACGCCGGGCCCGGTGTCGCTGACCCGCACGACCGCGGTGGTGCCCTCGGCGCGTAGCTCCACCTCGACGAACGGTTCCCCGTCGCGGCGCTCGGCGGTGGCGTCCAGCGCGTTGTCGATGAGGTTGCCCAGGACCGTGACCAGGTCGCGCGGGTCCACCACCGCGTCCGGCAGCAACGTCGCGGGTGACATCCGCAGCGCGACGCCGCGTTCGGCGGCGATCGCCGCCTTGCCGACCAGCAGCGCGGACAGCAGCGGGTCGTGCACCCGCTCGGCGATCTGTTCCGCGGACGCGCGGTGGGCGCTGGCCACCTCGGCGACGAACTCCACCGCCATGTCGTACCGGCCCAGTTCGAGCAGTCCGCGCACCGTGTGCAGCTGGTTGGCGTGCTCGTGGTCCTGGGCGCGCAACGCGTCCAGCAAACCCTGGGTGCTGTCCAACTCGCGGCCCAGCAGCTCCAGTTCGGTGCGGTCCCGCAGGGTCACCACCGCACCGCCGTCCCGGGTCGGGACGCGGTTGGCGACCAGCACCCGGCCACCACTGATCGCCAGCAGGTCGCCGCCGGCGACCCGGCCGGCCAGCACGTCGGTGGTGCGGCCCGGCGGCAGCACCTCGTCGAGGTCGCGGCCCGCGGCACCCGGGCCGAGCCCCAGCAGCCGGCCCGCCTCGTCGTTGACCAGCCGGATCCGGCCCCGCCCGTCGAAGGCCACCACGCCCTCGCGGATGCCGTGCAGCATCGCCTCCCGCTCGTCCAGCAGCGCCGAGATGTCGGCGGTGGCGACGCCGTGCGTGCGGCGCCGCAGGCTGCGGGCGACCACCACGGCGGCCAACACGCCGGCCGCCAGCGCCGCGCCCGCGTACCGCAGCAGGCCCGGGATGGCGCGCAGCAGCAGCCCGTGGACGCTGTCGTAGGCGATGCCGACCGAGACGGCCCCGACGATCGCGCCGCTGTCGTCGCGCAGCGGCACCTTCGCGCGGGCCGACCGGCCCAGCGTGCCGGTGTCGATCTGGCGGACCTCGGCACCGGCCAGCGTCCGACTGGGGTCGGTGGAGACGTGGCGGCCGATCTCGGCGGCGTTCGTGTGCGACCAGCGGACCCCGCGGGTGTCCATCACGACGACGTACAGCGCCCCCGTGGCCCGCCGGATCCGCTCCGCGGCGGTCTGCACCGGGCCGCGTGCGGCCGGCGCGGTGGCCGTCACCTCGCGGGCCAGGTCCGGATCGGCGGCGGTGGTCTCGGCGATGGCCAGGGCCCGGCGCATCGCCTGGTCGTCCAGGGAGTGGCCGAGCGGAGCCAGGAACAGGCCGGTGGCCAGTACCGTCACGCCGGTGGTGATGACCAGTTGCGCGGTGAGGACCTGCGCGAAGACACGACGGGGCCAGTGGATCCGCATGCGGTCCCCCTTGTTCCGGCCGCCCTCCGCACGCGGCGGAACCGACACTGCTGTGTGCTGACGTTCGCTGTTCATGACGCTCTTTGTCGCTCTCGGGTAAACGCAACGTAAGCCGCCGTGGCCCGGCTGCCCAGCCCCCGTCGAACTTTTGTTGTTCTAGCGTGAGCAAAATGGGCACAACAGGGTTTGCGCGCAGAAAGACTGCTTGCGCCCACAAGGCTGCCGCCCGGGCCCGGCTCGCTCCTAGCCTCCCGGTCCATGAACAGCCACACCAGCCCCGCCATCGAGCTACGGGGCGCGAGCAAGACCTTCCGCACCCCCTCGGGCGGACTGCACACCGCCGTCCGGGACCTGGACCTGACCGTCGGCCGCGGCGAGTTCGTCGCCGTGGTCGGGCCCACCGGATGCGGTAAGTCCACGACCCTGACCCTGGTCAGCGGCCTGGAGGAGCCCACCGAGGGCGAGGTGCTGGTGGCCGGCGAGCCGGTCCGCGGCATCGGCGACAAGGTCGGTTTCGTCTTCCAGCAGGACGCCGTCTTCCCCTGGCGCACCGTGCTCTCCAACGTCATGGCCGGCCCCCGCTTCCGCGGCGTGCCCAAGGCCGAGGCCAGGGAGCGGGCCCGCGAATGGCTCGCCCGGGTCGGCCTGTCCGCGTTCGAGGACCGCTACCCGCACCAGCTCTCCGGCGGCCAGCGCAAGCGCGTCGCGCTCGCCGCGACCTTCGTCAACGACCCCGAGATCCTGCTGATGGACGAGCCGTTCTCCGCGCTCGACGTGCAGACCCGGGCGCTGATGTCCGACGAGCTCCTCGACCTGTGGTCCGGCACCGGCGCCTCGGTCGTCTTCGTCACCCACGACCTGGAGGAGTCCATCGCGCTCGCCGACAAGGTCGTGGTGATGACCGCCGGTCCCGCCACCGTCAAGGAGGTCTTCACGATCGACCTCCCGCGGCCCCGCCGGGTCGAGTCGGTACGCCTGGAGCCGCAGTTCCTGGAGATCTACCGGGAGATCTGGTCCTCGCTCGGCGAAGAGGTCCGGATCACCCGCGAGAGGAGTGCCGCCCATGTCGCCTGAGACCGTCACCGCACCGGCCGCGACCACGTCCGGCACCAGGGGGGAGCGCAGCGAGGCCCGCGCCCGCGCCGCCCGCCACCACAAGCTCCTGGTCTACGGGACCCGGGCCGCGCTCCTGGTCGGCCTGCTCGCCCTGTGGGAGGGGCTGGCCCGCGCCGCGGTCATCGATCCGTTCAACTTCTCCATGCCGTCGAAGATCTGGGACCAGATCGCCCAGTGGGCCGTCGACGGCACGCCGCAGGGCACCCTGTGGGAGCAGGTCTGGTACACGCTCTACGAGGCGCTGCTCGGCTGGGTCATCGGCGTCATCGGCGGCGTCGTCCTGGGCATCGCGCTCGGCCGGATCCGGTTCCTGGCCGACGTGCTCGGCCCGTACATCAAGGTCCTCAACGCGCTGCCGCGGATCGTGCTGGCACCGATCTTCCTGATCTGGTTCGGTCTCGGACCGGCCTCGAAGGTGGCCTCCGCCGTCGTCCTGGTCTTCTTCCCGGTGTTCTTCAACGCCTTCCAGGGCGCCCGCGAGGTCGACCGCAACCTGGTCGCCAACTCCCGGATCCTGGGCGCCAGCAACCGCCAGGTCACCCTCCAGGTCGTCATCCCCTCCGCCACGTCCTGGATCTTCACCAGCCTGCACGTCAGCTTCGGCTTCGCGCTGATCGGCGCCATCGTCGGCGAGTACATCGGCGCGACCAAGGGGCTTGGCCTGCTGGTCTCGGCCTCCCAGGGCACCTTCAACGCCGCCGGTGTCTACGCCGCCATGGTGATCCTCGCCGTGGTCGCCCTGCTCGCCGAAGGTCTGCTGGCCTTCCTGGAGAAGCGGCTCTTCCGTTGGAAGCCGGCCGACGCCGGCGACGCCCGCTGACCCCACCGCCGCCCCCCCCCGCACCCGCACCGCCCCACCTCACAAGGACGTGACCATGCGCACCCACTTCAAGTCCACGGCCGCGGTCGCCGCCGCGGCGCTCGCCCTGACCGCCCTCACCGGCTGTGGCGGCGGTTCCGCCGGCGGGTCGGGGGACGCCGCGGACGGCCGGATCCAGATCATGGTGGGCGGTCTGGACAAGGTCATCTACCTGCCGGCCCGCCTCACCCAGCAGCTCGGCTACTTCAAGGCCGAGGGCCTCAACGTGACCCTGCTGACCGAACCCGCCGGCGTCCAGGCCACCACCTCCCTGGTCTCCGGCGACGTCCAGGGCGTCGTCGGCTTCTACGACCACACCCTCGACCTCCAGGCGAAGAACAAGCAGGTTGAGTCGGTGGTGCAGCTGGCCCACGCGCCCGGCGAGGTGGAGGTGGTCGCCAACAAGGCCGCGTCCGAGCTGACGTCGGCCAAGGACTTCAAGGGCAAGAAGCTGGGCGTCACCGGCCTGGGCTCGTCCACCGACTTCCTCACCAAGTACCTGGCGGTCAAGAACGGCGTCCAGGTCAACGAGTTCACCCCGGTCGCGGTCGGCGCCGGCCAGACCTTCCTGTCGGCGTTGCAACAGGGCTCCATCCAGGGCGGCATGACGACCGACCCGACCGTCGCCCAGGTCGTCAACAAGAAGATCGGCAAGGTGCTCATCGACATGCGCACCCCCGAGGGTTCCAAGGAGGCGCTCGGCGGCCCCTACCCGTCCTCCAGCCTCTACATGAACACGGACTGGGTGAACAGCCACAAGGACACCGTCCAGAAGCTCGCCAACGCCTTCGTCAAGACCCTCAAGTGGATGTCCACGCACACCCCCGAGCAGATCGCGGAGAAGATGCCGGCGGACTACGCGCAGGGCGGCAAGGAGCTCTACGTGCAGGCCATCAAGGACACCCTGCCGATGTTCACCAAGGACGGGGTGATGCCGGCGGACGGCCCGGCCACCGTCGAGCGCGTCCTCAAGGCGTTCAACCCCACCCTGAAGAACGCCACCATCGACCTGAACAAGACCTACACGACCGAGTTCGTCAAGAAGTGACGGAGGTGACGGAGGTGACGGAACGTCAGGCGACGTCGTCGGGCTGACCCCCGCCGGGACCGGGCGCGCACACCGGCGCACCTGGTCCCGGCGGCCCGTCGACGCCCCTCACACGAAGTTGACCCCGCCCCGCACCAACAGCGGATCGTCCACCAACTGCCACAGCGGCACCGCGTAGTTGCCCCGCCCGTACCGGCCGCCGCAGTGCAGTGCGAGCACGCGGTGGTCGGCGACGTCGATGACCGGCGCACCGCTGGTGTCGCCCAAGGTGGAGCAGTCGTGCCGCAGCACGGTCCCGTCCGCCGCCAGTCCGGTCGCGGTCCCCGGCTGGAGCCGCTTGACGCCGTAGACGTCCAGGAAGATCCGCCGCATGGACTCCGGTTCGTTGCGGCGGCCGTCCCAGGCCGGATAGCCGACGCAGTACACCGGCCGCCCCGGCAGGTCCGGCGGCGCGTCCGCGGCGACAGCCAGGGGCGGGGGCAGCGCGCTGCCGCCGAGGTACGGGGCGATCCGCAGCAGCGCCAGATCGACCTCCTCGTGGATCCCCAGGACCTCGACGACCTCGTACGACGGACCGCCGTCCACCGGCTCCGGACCGCCCGCGCACTCCTCGCCCACGTCGAGGGCGGCACCCAGGCCCTGCCGGAACACCCAGCCCCCACCCGCCCGGCGCGCGAACTCCACCGCCACGTGCCGGTTGGTCAGCACCGTCTCCGGACCGACCAGGAAGCCCGTCCCCAGCCAGTCCAGGCTCAGGTGTCCGGAGACCTCCACCCGGCCGACCCGGACCAGGGACTGCCGGATCGCCGCCCGGTGGACCTCCAGCACCGCCCAGTCACCCTCCTGCGGGGCGAAGTCCTGGTGCCGCACGGGGAGCGACGGGCGCCCTTCGAGCAGGACCAGCGCCGCCATCCCGAACGACTCGTCGTCGCCGATGTCGTCGGCCCGTCCCCGGGCGAGCTTCTCCAGGCCGTTGGCGCCGGCCCACAGCACCCGGGTGCGCTCCTGCCGGGCGCACAGGGCGATCCGCCCGGCCGCCCGCTCCTCGGTGGGCAGCGCCACCGCGGATTCGGGCTCCTCCCAGGACAGCCGGTCCCGCACCCGCGCCGCCACCGCGCGCAGATCGGAGAAGACCTGCTCGGGCCCGGTCGCCACCGGTGAACGGCTGGCCTGTGCCATCCCGTCCTCCTCGTGCAGGTCGAGTCGACCGGCGGCCGGCGCCCGTGCGGAACACCGGCGGCCCGGCGGTCCGTGCCCACCGGCACGGACCGCCGGGCGACCGCTCACTCCGACGGGTAGATGTCGCCGCTCCGCATGGCGCTCTCCTGCTCGCTCCGGCTCTCCAGCCGGCGGGACTTCTCCTGGAGCCGCTGCCGTTCCTTGGGGTCACTGGTGCGCTCCGCGGCGTCGGCCAGTTGCCGGGCCTTCTCGCGCATGTGCTGAAGGCGTTCGCGTGTCTCGTCCGATCCCATGACCGTTCCTTCTCGTCCCGTGCCGATACCCGGCGTCCCCGGTGGCGTCGAGCCCGGCGCCCGGTGAGCCGCTGCTACCAGCGAAACAGGGCCCGCCGCCGTCGGCACCTCGAAGCGTCCCGGGCGGCCCGCCCGGGACCCGCCGCGGCCCCGAGAGGGCCCGGCGGCGGAAGCGCATAATGGTGGCCAGGTAGGGAACCAGCCCGTCCGGAGGTGGATCCCCGATGGCCCCTCTGCTCCTCGTCCTGCTCCTGGTGCTGCTGCTCGCGGGCGCCGGCTTGGCCGTGAAACTGCTCTGGCTCGTCGTCCTCGCCCTGGCAGCCGTCGCGCTGCTCGGCTTCCTCCTCCGTCCGTCGGGCCCGCGCGGCACCCGGGGGCGCCGCCACCACCACGGGTAGGCGCTGTCCGATGCCCGCCATCAAGGCCCGCAAGGCCCGCGACACCACCGCGACCGTCGGCGGCGCACCGTGCTGGGTGAGCCTGATGACGCACGACGTGAAGGGCGCACAGGACTTCTACGGCAGGGTCCTGGGCTGGCAGTTCCGGCCCGGCACCCGGGGGGCCGAGTTCTGCTCCATCGCGCTGGCCGAGGGCCGGCCGGTCGCCGGGATCGGCACGCTGACGCCCCAGCGGCACGTCCCCGTCGCCTGGACCCCGTACTTCGCCGTGGCGAACGCCAACGACACCGCCGCCCGGATCCGGGAGCGCGGCGCCACGCTCGCCGTCGGCCCCCTCGAAGTGGGCAAGGGGCGCGGCGCCCTGGCCGCCGACCGGGACGGTGCGGTCTTCGGACTCTGGGAGGGTCAGACGCTCTCCTGGTCCGTCGGGCAGGGCGGCGCACCCACGTGCCTGGAGCTGCGCACCCGCGACGCCTTCGAGTCGGCGATCTTCTACGGCGAGGTCTTCGGCTGGGCCCCCGACCGGCCCGGCGGCTGCGACATCAGCTACGAGCACGACGAGGTGATGGTCCGCGACGAGGGCGGGCACACCGTGGCCGCGCTGCGCGGCGGCGCCGTCGAATCCGCCCCCGACCCGCACGTCCGCCCCCGCTGGCACGTGTACTTCCCCGTTCGCGACATCGAGGAGGTCACCGCGGCGGCCGTGGCCGCCGGCGGGTTCGCGCTGCCGGTGACCCCGATGGTGGACGGCGGCTGCGAGGCCGTGATCCGCGACTCCCAGGGCGGGCTCTTCACCGTCGCCACCGTCCAGGGCACCGTCCCGGACGCTCACTAGCCCCCGGCGAGCGGCCCGGCGCGGGGCCGCCCCGCCCCACCGACACGCCCGGTCGTTCCCCTGCCCCGCGGCGTGTCTCCACCGGATGGCCCGCCTGCGTTGGCGCGCGCGGCCAAGAGGGACGTTGGCTGAACCACAACAGACACAACCGGCACGTAACAACGCGCCATGACCACGCCCGATGAGCGCCGGCACCTCCGGTGCGGACGCTCCCACCCCGTTCAGTGGAGTAGCTACATGTCACCTGAACCAGCTCCTCGTGGGGGCCAAGCCGATCTGTCCCCGACGGAACACGGCGAACACGTTCCGCGCACCAGCCAGGACAACGTCTCGTTCCGCACCCTGGTGTGGACGGCCGCCACCACGAGACCCGTGGAGGAAGTCGCCGCTCTCGTGGAACTGCTCAAGCGCAGCGGCGACGACCCCAACCCCGGCGACGAAGCGTTGCGGGTGGCGGCGATGACCCGCCCGGTGAGCGAGGTCGGGCCGCTGCTCGCCCTGCTCGGCGAGGCACCGCACACCGCGGAGGCGAGCTACGAGGCCCTGCGCGCGGCCGCTGTAGGCCGCTCCGTCGACGAGGTCGCCCAGCTGATCAAGCTTTTCGACCGGGCCCAGGACGGCCAGGTTCCCAGCGTGGAACCTTCGGACGGCGACCCGTACCACGACAGCCACGCCGACACCGCGAGCATGGCCACCACGTCCCTGCCGGTCCACAACGACCCCTACGCCGATCCCTACGGCGACCCGTACGCCGACCCCTACGGCCACCCGGGCCCGGACCACGGCTACGCGGCCCAGGACCCCGGCGGGGGCGAGCCGGCGATGCGGGACGCCCCGCCGCGGCCCCAGCGCGTCCCCTGGCCGGGCGCCAACGCGCCGCACCCCGGCTGGCCGGGGCACGGGGGGCCCGCGCAGCACGGGCCGGCGGTCGGCGGCGTGTTGCGGTCCGTCCTGCGCTGGCCGGCCGCCGCGGCACTGGCCCTGTGCGGGTTGAGCCACCTGCCGCTCGGCGCGGCGGAGACCCAGGGCGGTGCGTCGGACGCCCTCTCCATGGCCATCGCGGTGGTGTACCTGCTGCTGGCCGGTTTCCTGGCGGTGCGCGACACGTCGGCCGTGTGGATCGCCAGCGCCGCGGCCGCGGTCACCGTGATCATCCTGCACGCGCTGTCCCGTGCCGGTGTCCTGGTGCCGCTGCGCAGCAGCCTGGGCAACGCCTCGATGTGGCCGGAGCTGTTGGCCGTCGGGCTCGCGATCGTCAGCGCCGGCCTGGCCGGCGCCGCGCTGCTGCTGCGGCCGCGTCGGGTGAGCCCCGCGACGGCCGGTGTGTGAGCGGCGCGCGGATGCGGCGGCCGTCCCCCCCGGGGGGACGGCCGCCGCATCGCGTGTCCGGACCGACGTCCTGCCGGTGCGCCTCCGGCTACCCGGCCCGCTGCCCGACCGCGCCCGCCAGGCCGTCCAGCACGCGGTCCAGGCCGTAGCCGAACTTCTCGTCGCGGAGCGTGCGCGGGTCCTTCGCGGGCAGCGCCGCGTAGCGCTCGCGCAGCCCGGGGTGCGCCGCGGCGGCCGCCTCGGCGGCCGGCCACAGTTCGGCCGCCCAGTCCTGCTCGCTGCGGCCGCTCCGGGCGAGCGCGGTCAGCCAGGACGCCTCGCTGATGCTCATCCCGATGACGTACGCGGCGAGGGTGGAGAACGCGAGGTCGGCCTCGTCCGCGGGCAGTCCGGCGGCCTGGAAGATGCCCAGCATCCCCGCGGAGACCCGCATCACGTTCGGCCCCAGCTGCGACACGCCCACCTCGCCGAGCACCGAGGCCATCCACGGGTGGGCGAGGAGGGCGGCCCGCAGGCTCTGTGCGCACCGGGCGGCGTCGGCCCGCCAGTCGGCGGGGGCGCCGGCCTCCGGTACCGCGATTTCGCCGTAGACCTCGTCCACGACCAGTTCGATCAGCTCGTCCTTGTTGGCGACGTGGGAGTAGAACGAGGTGGCCCCGGCGTTGAGCCGGGTCCCCAGACGCCGCAGGCTCAGGGCGCCGATCCCCTCCTCGTCGAGCAGGCGGACGGCCTCCGCCACGATCTGACTCCGGCTCAGCGCGGGCTGGTCGCGCTTGCGCCGTTCCGGCCGGGTCCACACGGATGCGATCGGCTGCTTGTCGTTGGCTCTGCTGGCCGCCATGACCGGCTCCTTTCCTCCGGGCCCAGGGTAGCCCGACTCCGCACGCCGTACGTGCTTGCGAACAGTGTGCGGAGTCCGTACAGTGTTCGGCATAGCGCACGGTGTGCGGCGAGGGCGGAGGTCGTCCTCGGGCCACCGGCACACCGACGTCACAGTGGGGGAGAAGCCATGACCGAGAACCTGGGCCGCGAAGAGGCCACGCACACCGAGGCCGGGGAGCCGAAGCGGGACGCGGTGACGTTCGACCGCGTCCGCTGGCAGGCCCGCCTCGACGCACTGCTGCGGCAGCACCGCGTCCCGGGCGCCGCCCTCGCCGTCCTCGTCGAGGGGGAGGTCCACGAGGTGGCGGGCGGGATCCTGCACCGCGAGACCGGCGTGCCGACGACCCCGGACTCCGTCTTCCAGATCGGCTCCGTCAGCAAGGGCTACACCGCCGCACTGGTGATGCAGCTGGCGGACGCCGGGAAACTGGACCTGGACGCCCCCGTGATCGACGTGCTGCCGGAGTTCGCCGTCGCCGACCCGGAAGTCACCCGCACGGTCACCGTCCGGCAGTTGCTCAACCACACCAGCGGCATCCAAGGCGACCACGTCAACGACACCGGCCGCGGCGACGACTGCCTCGCCCGCTACGTGGCGAGCACCCGGACCGTGGGCATGACCAACCCGCCCGGCGCCACCATGTCCTACTCCAGCACCGGCTACAACGTCCTGGGCCGCATCGTGGAGGTGCTCACCGGCACCACCTTCGACGACGCGCTGAAGGACATGATCTGCACCCCCCTCGGGCTGACGCACACCATGACCCTGCCCGAAGAAGTGCTGCGGTTCCGCGCCGCCATGGGGCACATGGGCGAACCGGGCGAGGACCCGGTGCCGACCCCGCGGTGGGACATGCTCCCCCGCTCGGCCGGCCCGTACGGGGGGATCAGCGCGACCGCCGCCGACGTGGCCCGCTTCGCCGGGCTCTTCCTCGACGGCGGCACCGCACCGGACGGCACCCGGGTGCTCTCGGCCGAGGCCGTCGAGGCCATGCTGACGCGCGAGGTCGAGATGCCCGACCAGTGGTTCCTCGGCGCGCACTGGGGCCTGGGCTGGGGCCTGTTCGAGTGGGACGGCGTCCGCGGCTTCGGCCACGACGGCAGCACCTTCGGGCAACTGGCCTATCTGCGCGCGCTCCCCGAGAAGGGCCTGGCGATCGCCCTGCTGACCAACGGAGGAGCGGCCGCGCCCAAGGTCTTCGACGCGCTCTGCCGCGAGCTGACCGCCGCACTCGCCGGGGTGGCCGTACCGGAGTTCGCCCCGCCGCAGCAGCAACCGACCGTCGACCCGCAGCCGTTCACCGGCAGCTACCCCCGCGAGGGGTTCCTCATGACCGTCACCGACCGCCCGGACGGCGAAGGCGTGCTCCGGCTGACGTACGAGGGCGCCGACGGCCTGGCGGGCACCTTCGAACCGCTCCACTGGAACCTCGTCCCCGTCTCGGACACCCCGACGAAGACGGTCTTCGCCGGCCGCCGCAATGCCGACGACGGGTGGATACCGGTGGTCTTCTACGCCCTCGCCGACGGCTCCCGCTACGTGCACTTCGGCGTGCGGGCCACGGCCCAGGCCGGGTGACCCACCCCGACGGGACGCCGGGTCCGGGCGGCCACCGCCCGGACCCGGCGTCCCTCACGGCTCGCTCCACCGACGGGCCGCGCGCCGCCGCGGCGTCTCGCCCCCGACCCCGCCGCTCACGCCGTTCGCTGCGCCTGGTTGGCCTGGAACGCCAGCTCGCCGTCCGTGACGTCCACCCGCACCCGGTCGCCGGCGGACAGCGCCCCGTCGAGCAGCATCCGCGAGAGCCGGTTGTCGACCTCGCGCTGGATGGTGCGGCGCAACGGCCGGGCCCCGTACTCGGGTTGGTGGCCGCGGCGGGTGAGCCAGTCCACGGCGGCGGGGGAGAAGTCCACGGCGATGCCCTGGGCGTGCAGCCGCTGGCTGGTGCCCTCCAGGAGCAGGCCGGTGATCTGGTGCAGCTGCTCGTCGGTCAGTTGGCGGAAGACGATGATCTCGTCGAGCCGGTTGAGGAATTCGGGCCGGAAGTGCGCGCGCAGCGCCCCCAGTGCCCGCTCCCGGGCACCGTCGTCCGCGCCCGTCTCCGCCGACCCGAAGCCGAGCACGCCCCGGCCGCCGCTGAGCGCCTCCGAACCGAGGTTGCTGGTCATCACGATCACGGTGTTCTTGAAGTCGACCGTGCGTCCCTGAGAGTCCGTCAGATGCCCGTCCTCCAGCACCTGGAGCAGCATGTTGAAGACGTCCGGGTGCGCCTTCTCCACCTCGTCCAGCAACAGCAGCGAGTACGGGTGGTGCCGGATCGCCTCGGTGAGCTGGCCCGCGTCCTCATGGCCCACGTATCCGGGCGGGGCGCCGATCAACCGACTGACCGTGTGCCGCTCCTGGTACTCGCTCATGTCGAGCCGTACCATCCGGTCCTCGCTGCCGAACAGCGCCTCGGCGAGCGCCCGCGCCAGTTCGGTCTTGCCCACCCCGGTCGGGCCGAGGAAGAGGAAGCTGCCGATCGGCCGGTTCGGGTCGGCCAGGCCCGCCCGCGAGCGCAGCACCGCCTCCGACACCGCCGCCACCGCGTCCTGCTGACCGATCACCCGGTCCTTGAGGCGTCCCTCCAGCCCCAGCAACCGGTCCTTCTCCTCCTCCGTCAGGCTGCTGACGGGCACCCCGGTCTGCCGCGACACGATCTCCGCGACGTCCTCGGCGGTGACCTCCACGATCCGCCCGTCGCCGCCCACCGGTCGTTCGTCCTGGGTGTCCTGGACGGTCCGGATCCGCTCGGTGAGGGCGGCGATCCGGTCCCGCAGCTCGGTCGCCCGCTCGTACTGCTCGGAATGGACCGCCTGGTCCTTGTCCCGGACCAGCTGCTCCACCTCGCGCTCCATGTCGCGCACGCTGGGCGTCTTGGTCGCCGACCGCAGCCGGACCCGGGCGCCCGCCTGGTCGAGCAGGTCGATCGCCTTGTCCGGCAGGAACCGGTCGGTGATGTACCGATCCGACAGCTCCACGGCCGCCAGCACCGCCTCGCGGGTGTACCGCACCTGGTGGTGCGCCTCGTAGCGGTCCTGCAACCCGCGCAGGATCTGCACCGTGTCGGGCACCGTCGGCTCCGGCACCAGGATCGGCTGGAACCGCCGGGCCAGCGCGGCGTCCTTCTCGACGTACCGCCGGTACTCCTCCAGCGTGCTGGCGCCGATGACGTGCAACTCCCCGCGCGCCAGCGCCGGCTTGATCATGTTGCTGGCCTCCAGGGCCCCACCGTCCCCGGTGCCGCCACCGGCCCCGACCACGGTGTGCAGCTCGTCGATGAAGACGATCAACGCGTCCGAGTGCGCCCGGACCTCCTCGATGATGTTGTTCATCCGCTCCTCGAAGTCGCCGCGGTACCGCGTCCCGGCCACCACCGCGGTCAGGTCCAGCGCCACGATCCGCCGGCCGGCCAACGTCTCGGGAACCTCCCCGTCGGCGAGCCGTTGCGCCAACCCCTCCACGATCGCGGTCTTCCCCACGCCCGCGTCGCCGACCAGCACCGGGTTGTTCTTCCCGCGCCGCGACAGCACCTCGATGGTCTGCTCGATCTGTTCCTCCCGCCCGATGACCGGATCGATCCGGCCGGCCCGGGCCAGGTCCGTCAGGTCCCGGCTGTACTTGTCCAGCGTCGGGGTGTCGTGGTGCGGCACCGCACCGTGCTCGGCGCTCGATCCGGCCGGCTGGTGCGGCCCCGCGCCGCCGGGCCCGGTGGACCCGGCCTGCGGGTCGAAGTGGGCGAGGTGCAGAATCCGCCCGGCCGCCGAATCCGGATTCGCGGCCAGCGCCTCCAGTACGTGCTCCGGCCCGATGTACGACGCCCCCGTGCCGCGCGCCAGCTCGTGCGCCCCCAGCAGCGCCCGTTTGACCGCCGGGGTCACCGCGACGCTCTTCTGCAGCGGCCCGGACCCCGCGTTGCGGTCGATCTCGGCCGCCAGCGCGTCCGGGTCGGCCCCCGACTGCTGCATCAGGCTCCGGGTCGGCTCCGTGCTGAGTGCCGCACGCAACAGGTGCTCGGTGCCCAGTTCGGGGCTGCCGTGTTCGGCGGCGTACGCGGCGGCGGAGGTCACCAGGTCCCGGGCCGGACCGCTCATCAGCCGGGCGATGTCGGCCTGCCGCGGCATCGGGGAGCCGCCCTCCTCACCCGGCGACTGCGCGGAACGCCCGAAGAACCGGGCGAGAAAGTCACCAAACGAGTCCGGGCCGTAACCCTCCGGACCCATGAATCCGTTGCCCATGTGCGTCCGTTCCGCTGTCACGACGGTGCCGCGACACGCTGCCTGTGTGCGGGTGCGTAGTACTCGTTCCCTGTGCTGTCGTCCGCTGCGTGGTCGCCGCGACGTGCGACTCCTCTGCTACAGGATCGACGCCACCGGTGCCGTTCGCACCTCCGGCGCGTCGCCGCCGGGCGCCCGGGGGCCCCGCTGGCGCGGCCGACGCCCCGCCGGCCGCGCCGCACGGGCCCGGCGCACGTCCTCCCCTGAATGGCGGTCCCGCGGTCGCGGCCGGCCGGCGCGCGGCTGTTCGGGGCCGCCCACCCGACCCGCTCCGCACCGGCCCGCCGCCCGGCCCGTCCCGGCCTCGGCGGGGCGTCCCCGAGACATCGCGGCGCCCCGGGCCGGGACCCGCGTCCCTCGGGTCCGCCCCGTCCGCCCGCACCGGCCCCGGCAGTGCGCGGCGTCCGCCCGTGGCCGCGCCGACCGTCGCGCCGGGCGGTTCGCCTCTTCGGGTTGCGGCGGACGGAACGGAGTTCAAGGGTCCGCCCGGACCGCTATCTTGGACAGCTTCACCCTGCGGGACCGGGAGGAAGGTATGAGCACCGTGCCATGGACCATCGAGCGTATTCGTGAGGCGCTAGCCAGCCCGTCCCTCGCCCGGCGGTTCGACGCCGAGCTGGATCGGGCACCGGCCGACGAACTGCTGTCGGTCTTCGCGAAGTGGCAGCGGATCGCGGGCGGCCTGCGGGCGCCGGCGACCACCGACGCCTGAGGGACGGGTTGTCCGCGGGGGCCGAGGGCGTCCGCGGACACGATGCGGCCCGCCGCCCTCCCGACGTCCGTCGGGGACGCACGCCGGGCCCAACCACGGCGACGCGCGCCCCCGAACCCCACCCACCGGCCTCCGGGACCGACCGGTTTCCAGGACCAACGCCGCACCATCCGAATGGTCACCACGAACGCCCGTCACCGGGACGCGCAGTCGAGCCGCCCCCGCACCCCGCCCACGGCCCCGTGCAGCGGAACCGCCCGCGCCAGCAGGAACAGCCCGAAGAGCGTGATCGACCCCCGCGGGCCAGGCCGGCCGACGGCGGCCCCAGCGGCGTCGCCTCCGGTATGCGGGTAAGTCACCACGACGGGCGGCGAGTTGGTCGGGGTACTGGGCACGTTCCGGCGGCGGTGTTCCACTGGGGGCCGGCGGGAATCCGGACCCATCCGGACCCATCCGGACCGGGACGACGAGGCGGTCGCCGCGACCGCCGTTGCGAGGGGAGTCGAGGATGACCTCTGAATCGGGCCGTCAGACGGGTGGGGCGGCCAGGGCCCTCCCCGGCCCCGAGCCCCGGGCGGACGGCGGGGCCGGCGCCATCGCGGCGGCCGGCGGACTGCACGCCTACCAGCTGCGGCTGCACGACGCGTACGGACCCGTCGTGCGGTTCCAACTGCCGGGCACGGAAGTGGCGGTGTCGATCTGTGATCCCGTCCTGCTGGAGGCCACGGCCGGTCTCGACGAGCGGCCGGTGCGACCGTTCGCGTTCTTGGAGCCGCTGTGCGAGGCGGGCAACCTCCAGGTGCTACCGGCCGCCGAGCACGGACCCTGGCGGCACCTGCTGCTGTCGGTGCTGGCCGGACGCCCGTCCCACGAGCGGCACTTCGGGCAGTTCACCGCGCTGACCACGGCGCTCGCGGACCGTTGGGCCGAGCAGGGGGACCGGACACCCGTCGCGTTGCAGCAGGACCTCACCGCGCTGTCCCTGCGGATGATCTGCGCGTACGCGTTCGGCGGCGAGGTGACGGACCCGGAGGGCGTCGTCGCCGCGTTCGAGGAGGTGCTCACCGAGCACCTGGGGCGGCTCTACGAGGTGCCCGGCGCGGTCGGGCCGGCGGAGCGCGCCCAACGGGCCGAGCGGGCGGCGGCGGCCCTCGCCCGGCTGCGGGCGACCGTCGACCGGGTCGTCGCGGCCCACCGCATCGACGACCGGACCGACCCCAGCGATCTGATCGGCGCGCTGGTGGCGGCCGGCGAACGGCCCGCGCGGATCCGCGACACCGTCATGATGACGCTGCTCGCGGCCCACCACACGACCGGGGTCGCCGTCTCGTGGACGCTGTACCTGCTGGCACGGCACCCCGAGGTGGCGGCCCGCGTCACCGAGGAGGTGGACCGGGTGCTCGGCGACCGGGCGGCGCCGGAGTACGCCGACCTCCGGCGTCTGACGTACCTCGGCATGACCCTCAAGGAAGCGATGCGGCGCTACCCGCCGGCCCCGTACGGCGCCCGGGAGACGGCCGAGGACCTGGCCGTGGGCGACTACCTGATCCCCGCCGGGGCCACGGTCTTCTACCCCTTCTGGGCCGTGCACATGAACCCCCGGTACTGGCCGGAGCCGGAGAAGTTCGTGCCCGAGCGGTTCACCCCGGAGGCGGCGGCCGGGCGGCCGAAACTGGCCCACGTCCCCTTCGGGTTCGGACCGCGCAGCTGCGAGGGCGCCGCTCTGGCCGTCGTCGAGGCCGAGTTGGTGCTGGCGGTGCTGCTCAAACGGTTCCGGTTCCGCCCGGTCGCGGGGGACGAGGTGACCCCCGTCGAACGGTTCGTCCTCTGGGCCGCCGACGACATCCGCATGGTCGTCAGCCCACGGAGCCCCGGGTAGGCCGGGCCGACCACGGCGCGGGCGCACCGGCGTCCGGCCGCACCGTGCGGTGCCGGACCCAGACGTTCGGTTCGACGTAGACGGCGTGGTCGTGCGCGGTGTCGCAGTGCACCGGGACGAGGGCGCCGGGCACGACGATCCGGCCGTCCCGGTCGAAGGGCAGGCCGGTCCACCGCCGCCACTGCTCCAAGGAGCCGCTGACCGTCATCGACGCCGGAGCGATCCGCCCGACGGTCCCGCCGGCCCGGACGTGGACCCGCAGCCACGGGTCGGTCGGCAACCCGTCGGTGCGCCGCCGACGGACGTATTCGGCCATCGGGACGTGCGGTTCGCGGTGCTTGACGGTGGGCCGCACGGGGGCCAGCAGGACTTCGTGCCCCTGCTGGCCGGCGGCGCTGCGCAGCGCGCCCAGCAGGCGGGCGGAGAGCCCGCGCCGCAGGTACCCGGTGTCCACCGTGACCTCCAGCGCGCCGGCCGTCGCGGGAGTGCGCGGGAGCCCCCGGCGCCGATCGCGGTAGGCCCAGGTCAGCACCCGGTCCCACCCGCGGTCCGGCATCTCCTCGCGACCGTCGAGCGTGGCGTCGAACGGCACGCTCAGCCCGCGGGCCACGACCCGGTCGCCGTCGGTCGCCACGACGCAGTGCGCGGGGAAGTCCTCGGCCACCCGGCCCAGGAACGCGGTCGCGACCGGATCGTGCGGGATGAAGGCCGGCCAGGTCTCCGCGATCTCGTAGAGCCGGGGGAGCAGCGCCGGCCGCTCGGCGAGCGTGCTGATCCGGAGGGTGTCGACGTCCGTCATGACCGGTCACCCTGCCAGCGGACGGCCCCGGCGGGCCAGCGGTTTTGCCGTGTGGCCCGGTGGCCCGGTGGGCGACGCGCGGGCACGCCCGCCGGCCACCGGACACCGCCTGTGAAATTCCCGTTGCGGCGCCCGTACCGTCCGCCCGGTGCCCGCAGGCCGCGCCCGCAGGGCGCTCCGCATTCACAACCGGCCGCCGGATTCACACGGCCGCCCCGCGGCAGGACGCCCCCGGCCCGGAACGGGTTTCCCGTGCCATGGTTGCCTCGCGTCCGGCCGGGTGCAGCCAACCCCCCACCCCAGAGGAGCACTTCGTGCACATATCGATGCGTCGCCGCGGTCGGCTGGGTGCCGTCGCCGCGGCCTGCGCGCTCGCCTTCGCGGGCCTGTCCGCCCCCGCCGCGGCCGCGCCCGACCCCCACGTCCGGGTGGAGGTCCCCGGCCCCGCCGGTGGTGCGGCGGGCGCCGGCTACCGGAACGTCCCCCGGACCTTCCCGACCGCCCCGGGCGCCACTCCGAAGGCGCTCGCGGGCGGCGCCGACGGCCGGGTCACCAAGGTGATCGACAACGGCGACACCAAGGACCGGCTCGACGTCGTCGTCCTCGGTGACGGCTACACCGCCGGGGAGTTGGACCGGTTCCACACCGACGCCAAGGAGAAGTGGAACGACTTCCTCGGCGTGGAGCCCTACCGCACGTACCAGAAGCTCTTCAACGTCTGGACCGTCGACGCCGTCTCCGCGGAGAGTGGGGTCAGCGGCGACCCCGGCAAGGACGTCACCCGCAACACCGCCCTCGGCGCGCACTTCTGGTGCGACGACACGGAACGCCTGCTCTGCGTCGACCAGCAGAAGGTGGACGCCTACGTGGCCAAGGCGCCGCAGGCCGATCTGGTGCTGGTGCTCGCCAACAGCAGCAAGTACGGCGGCGCCGGCTACAACGAGGCCAGTCCGACCCTCGGCTACGAGGGGATCGCCACCGCCTCCGCGCACGACCGGGACTCCAGCCAGGTCGCCGTCCACGAGACCGGGCACTCCCTCGGCAAGCTCGCCGACGAGTACGCCTACCCGGGCGTCCCCGAGTACGAGCAGTACAGCGGCCCCGAGAAGCCCGAGGCCAACTCGTCGGTGCTGGACGCGGCGGCCATGGGTGGCGCCCGCACCAAGTGGTACCGCTGGCTCGGCGAGACCTCGCCGGACGGGGGCGCCGTCGGCGCGTACGAGGGCGGCAACTACTACGTCAAGGGGCTCTTCCGCCCCACCGAGGACTCCCTGATGCGCACCCTCGGCAAGCCCTTCAACCTGCCCGGCGCGGAGGCCATGGTCGCCGGGTTCTACCGGCACGCCACCCCCGCCGCACCGGCCGACCGCTCCCGTGCCTGGCGCACCACGGCCCGCCTCGCCCTGCCCCGCACGCCCGACGGCGCCCGCGGCCCGCTGACCGTCCGTTGGTACCTCGACGGACGCGAACTGCCCGGCCAACGCGACCGCGACCGGGTGGCGCTCGGCGAGGTGGCGGTGGGTCGCGGCGACCACCGCCTGACGGCGACCGTCACCGACGGCACCACCGCCGTGCGCGACCCCGCCCTGCGCGCCGCGCTGACCGGCGTCACCGGGTGGACGCTGCGGCGCGCCGCCGGCTCCGCGGGCCGCGACGCCCGGGTGGTGGCGCGCCCGGACGCCGCACCGGCGCGGAGCGCGGTCACCACGGGAGGGGACCGCTGACGTCGAAGTAGCCGCCGGTGGGTCCGTCCGGGCCCACCTGCGCCATCCGGACGATGATCTCGGCGCCCTCCTCGACGGTCTGGGTGCCGGTGCGCCCGTTCAGGTCGGTGGCGGTGTAGCCGGGCTCCACGGCGTTGATCCGGATGTTCGGGAACGCCTTCGCGTACTGCACGGTGAGCATGTTGACCGCGGCCTTCGACGCCGGATAGGCGACCCCCGGGTACCCGTAGGCCGGGGAGTCCGGATCGCTGGCGTGGGACAGCGAGGCCAGGCCGCTGCTGACGTTGACCACGACCGGCGCGGCCGACCGCTGGAGCAGCGGCAGGAACGCGTGGCTGACCCGCACCACGCCGAAGACGTTCGTCTCGAACACCCGCCGCACCGCGTCGGCGGTCGCGTCCGCGGCCCCGATCACGCCGGCGTCCTCGGTCCGGCCTTCGACGCCGGCGTTGTTGATCAGTACGTCCAGTCCGCCGTCCGCCGCCACGGTCCGCGCCGCGGCGGCGACGGACGCGTCGTCGGTCACGTCCAGGAGGACCGTCCGGGCCCCCAGCCGCTCGGCGGCCCGGCGTCCGCGCTCGGCGTCCCGGCTGCCCACGTAGACGGTGTGCCCGGCGGCGACCAGCCGCCGGGCGGTCTCGAACCCGAGACCCTTGTTCGCTCCGGTGATCAGTGTTGTCGTCATGCCTCCAGGCTCGTCCCGGGCGGTGCGGGCAGCCAGCCGTCCCGCCTTCCTGGGACCAGCAGTACCAGGCAGGCGGGCGCACGGCGGGGGCACAATGGTGGGCATGGCGACGGCGGAGTTCGGGCGGGCGGTGCGGCGCTGGCGCGACCGCATGCCGCCCGGGACGGCCGGACTGCCCGCCGGCGGCCACCGCCGCGCGGCCGGACTGCGCCGGGAGGAACTGGCGCTGCTCGCCGGCATCTCCGTCGACTACGTCACCCGGCTCGAACAGGGCCGGGCCGCCCACCCCTCCACCCAGGTCGTCGAAGCCCTCGCCAGGGCCCTGCGGCTGTCCGAGACCGAACGCGCGCACCTGTTCCGGCTGGCCGGACTGGCGCCCCCGGGCCCGGAGACGGTGCCCACCCACCTCACCCCCGGGGTGCAGCGGCTGCTGGACCGGCTCACCGGGACACCCGCCGCGGTCTACGACGCGACCTGGACGCTGCTGGTGGCCAACCCGCCCTACGCGGCGCTGATGGGCGACCCCTCCGGGTGGCGCGGACACCAACGCAACGGCGTGTGGCGGCACTTCCTCGGCCCGGGTACCCGGGCCAGGCACACGCCGGACTCCCGGCGCGCCTTCGAGGCGGCACTCGTCGGGGACCTGCGCGCGGCGGCGGCCCGCTATCCGTCCGACCGGAGCCTGCGGCGGCTGGTCGCGGAACTCCGGGCGGACAGCGACCGGTTCGCCGAGCTGTGGGACTCCGGTGCGGTCGGCCACCACGACGCCGCCCGCAAGACCATCGACCATCCGCACGTGGGCGCCGTGACGTTGGACTGCGACGTGCTCACGGTGGCGGGCAGCGACCTGCGGATCATGCTCTACACGGCCGAGCCCGGCACCGAGGACGCCGAGCGCCTCGCCCTGCTGACCGTTCTGGGCACCCAGTCGCTGGTGGGCTGACCGGCCGTCGCGCCGTGGGCCGCGCCCGGCGGCCCCGCCAGCGTCACGGAACGGGGGAGAAGTCGGTCGGCGCGAGGATCCGGTTCTCCGCGCTCAGCAGCAGGCCCTCCCGCTTCATCTCGGCGAGGTACGCCTGCCATTCCGGGTCCGCGTAGAGCGCGGCCCGGCGCCGCTCCCGGTCGGCCTGGTCCTCGTAGGCCCACAGGTGGACGACCTGGTCCAGTCGGCCCTCCACCGGGACGTACCAGCCCACGCAGCGGCCCAGGTGTCGCGCCTGGAGCGGGTAGCCCTTCTCCCGGTAGAGCGCCACCCAGTCCGCGACGCGGGTCGGTTGGACGGTGTAGACGCGGTGGTCGACGATCATGACGTTCCCCTCTCGTCGTGCTCGGTCTCCGGCGCAGCCCGCGGGCCGTGCCGCGCACAGTATATCGATGTTCGTCGATAATCGATGAACTGTCTACACTGGGCCCATGCGCGCACCCGACCACCCGCAGCTCTCCACGGTGTCGCTCTCCGACGCCCTCGGGGCCCTGGCCGACCCGACCCGCCGCGCCGTCGTGCGGGTGCTGACCGACGGCCGGGAACACCTCGCCGGCGACTTCGACCTCGGCGTCGCCCAGTCCACCCTCAGCCACCACATGAAGAAGCTCCGACAGGGCGGCATCACCCACAGCCGACCCGACGGCACCCGCTGCTGGGTCTCGCTGCGCCCGGAATTCGACGAGCGCTTCCCCGGCCTGTTGCGGACCGTGCTCGGCCTCGACACCGAGCAGGCCCGATCCTGAGCGGGCACCGTCCGGGGTGAGTCGGCGGACCGGCCCGCCGGCCCCCGATCGTGCGGCTGGGCCGATGACGTGCGCGGCGCCGCGCGCCGCGGCTACCCTCGGACGCACGTCAGTTGCGAAAGAGGAGCGTGGATGCCGTCGGCGATCGTCGAGCCTGCCGAAGTCTGGGTGTTGGCGCGGGAGCACCCGGCGCCCCTGATGCGGGCGACCTACGCACTGAGCCAGGCACTGGAGCGGGCCCACGGCCCGCGGTTCGCCGTCTGGCACTCCGACGAACTCCTCTTCGGCGTCCGGGACGGCCGGTTGGTGTTGCAGACCCTGGGCGGCCAGGACGTGCCGCCGCCCAAGGTCGTCCTGGTGCGGCAGACCCCCGGCTCCATGTCGGAGCACCGTGAACTGACCCTGCTCCGGCACCTGGAACGCCTGGGCGCGGTGCTGATCAACTCGGCCGCCGCCCACCACCGGTGCGGCAACAAGCTCTGGCAGTTGCAGGAGTTGGCCGCGGCCGGACTCCCGGTGCCCGACACGCTCTCGTACGCCACCGCACCGCTCGCCGGCGTGGTGCGCAGCCCGCAGGTGCAGACGCCGTGCGTGGTGAAGACCGTCAACGGCCGGAACGGTTCCTCGGTGTTCCTCGCCCCCGACACCGAGCTGCTCCGGGCGCTGTCCGGCAGCCTCGCCCAGGACGTGCCGCTGCTCCTCCAGGAGTACGTCGCCGCCTCCCACGGCCGGGACCTGCGCGTGGTCGTCGTCGACGGCGTGCCGGTGGCGGCCCAGATCCGCAGCTCCCGCGACGGGTCGCTGGCCTCCAACCTCGCCCGCGGCGCCGCCGCCGAACTCTGCCTGGGCCGCCATCCGGAGGGCGAAGCCCTGGCGGTGCGGGCGGCAGCGGCGCTCGGCCTGTCCGTCGCCGGGGTCGACCTGCTCTTCACGGCCGACGGCGGCCACACCCTCTGCGAGGTCAACGCCGTGCCCGGCTGGCGCCCCCGCATGACCTCGGTCATCCCCGCGATCATCGCGTACGTCGACCGGCTGCTGGCCGGCGCGGGCGCCCCCGCCGTCGAGGGACGGCGCGTCCCCGTTCCCGGCACCGGGGCCACCACGCCCTGATCCGCCGCCCGGCCCCCGCGCGCAGTCGCCCGCGGGGGCCGTTGTCCCAGGTGGCCGGTGCCGACGGCGTCACCGGTGCCAGAGGTAGCGTCCGAGGGCCCGCCGCAGCGGTCGGGGGGTGATCGGGAGCAGCGACGTCGCGGCCTTGTAGGGGACGCCGGGCACGCACCGCCGGGTGCCGGCCGCGACGGCCTTGAGCGCGGCGGCGGCGACCTGGTCCGCCTCCAGCCAGAAGAACTTGGGCACCCAGGCCGGGGCGAGGCCGTTGGAGGCGAAGTAGTCGGTCTTGGTCAGCCCCGGCAGCACCACCGTGACGTGGACGCCCGAGCCGCGGTTCTCGATGGCCAGGGTCTCCGAGAAGTGGGTGAGGAACGCCTTGGTCGCGGCGTACGTGGCGAGCGACGGCGACGGCAACTCGCCGGTCAGGGACGACACGTTGAGGACGCCGCCGTGCCCCGCGGCCCGCATCCGGGACAGCACGGACCTGGACAGGCGCACCACCGCCTGGTTGTTCAGCTGGACGGTGGCCTCTTCGAGGTCCACCGGCAGGTTGGCGAAGACGCCGGACCCCCCGGAACCGGCGTTGTTGACCAGCAGTTCGACCGGTCGGTCCGGATCGGTGAGCCGGGCGGCCACCCGCGCCGTCTGCTGGGTGTCGGTGAGGTCGGCCGGCAGCGCTGCCACCTCGATGCCGTGGGCGTGCCGCAGCTCTTCGGCGAGGTCCCGCAGGACCGTTTCGCGGCGCGCGACGAGCACCAGGGAGACGCCCCGGGCCGCCAACTGCCGGGCCATGGCCGTGCCGATGCCACTGGAGGCGCCGGTGATCAGCGCGGTTCGGTAGGGATAGGGTCGGTCAGCCAAGGGAGGTCTCCCCACGCGCGAGACTCGGTCCTGACGCGGCGCCCGTCGTGTGGGCCGGAGCACTGCACACAGTGCGTCGGTCGAACGACGAACGTACCTCGGCGGACGGCACCCGCGGCAGGGCGTACGGGAGCACGGCACGCCCCGGGGCGTGCGCCTCGCCGCCTGCACCGGGCTGCCGCCACGGGATTGAGGACGCGCCGCCGGTGGTAGCGGGCGGCGCCACAGCCGCCGGAACGCGACCGCCGGTCCTAGGGTTGCCCCATGTACGCGACAGAGGTGTCCCGTTACGTCAGCGCCCCGCCCGCCGCCGTCTACCGGGCGCTGCTCGACGCCCGGGCGGTCGCCGACTGGCGGGTCCCGGACGGCATGACCGGCCGGGTGCACGCGTTCGACGTGCGGGTCGGCGGCGCCTTCCGGGTCTCGCTCACCTACGACGACGGGCGGCCCGGCGCCGGGAAGTCCACGGACCGCACCGACACCTACCACGGCCGCTTCGCGCAGCTGGTGCCCTTCGAGAAGGTCGTCGAGGTGGTGCAGTTCGACACGGACGACCCGCGCTTCGCCGGCACGATGACGATCACCACCACGCTCGTCCCCGCCGGCGCGGGCACCACCGTCGTCATCGTCCACGAGGGCGTGCCGGACGCCGTCCCGGCGGACGCCAACGCGGCCGGTGCGCGCACGGCGTTGGCGAAGCTCGCGCGCTGGGTCGAGGCCGCGGGGTGAGCCGCCGGCGCCGCGGCGGACGCACCTCCGCCCGGCGAGCGACGCCCGGCGCGTCAGTCGCCGCGCCAGATGTTGTCGAAGGCGGCCTGCTCGATGGCCCGGCGTTGGCGCAGGGCCTCCAGCTGCATCAGCGCGTCGTGAACGGCGGCGAGCACGGTGTCCACGCCGTCGTCGTCCACGCTCGGTGAGGTGGTGTCGCCGGTCCCGCCCGCGCCGCGGAGCCCCAGGGCCGCCCCCAGGAAGGCCAGGACGGGCTCGTCCGAGGCCCAGCGGGCGGCCGCGGTGCGCCGGTCCGGGGAATCCGCCAGCACGACGTTGCCGGCCCGGAAGCGCATCCCGCGGCGCGGCTGCCGAGTGACCAGCCCGTCGGATTCGAGGGCTGCCAGGTAGGCGGCGGACAGGCCGCGGCCCCGGCGCCACAGCCAGTCGTCGACCGACTCGTACGGCGACTCGCGGACCAGTGCCGCCGCGGCCCGGGCCAGCAGCGGATCGGTGTGGGTGGGGCGGTAGCCCGGCACGATGCGGTCGTCGTCCAGCCGGACGGCCTCGGCGGCGAGGAGGTCGATCGCCTCCGCCCCGGCGAGCGCGAGCGACAGGTCGCCCTGCTCCACGGGGCGGCCGGGCGCCACGTCCAGCGCGGTGATCATCAGGTCCCGTGATGTGGTCATGGCTCTGGTCCACCTCGTTCGGAGGCTCCGCCGGGAGCGCCGTCCACGGCGCGCTCGGACGTCGGGCGCGCCGGCCGTCAGCCTCCAGCAGACCAGTTCCGGGCGGATCGTGCGCGCCGAGGACCGACCTCGGCGCGCGGTGCCCGGCCCGTCGGGCTGTACTGGGGGAGAGGCACGCCGAACGCGGGGGAACGGGGACGGGGGAACGTCGCACAGTGTGGAGGCACCGTGGAACTGGCCTTCCTGAATGCGGTGTACGCGAGCGGGGGACCGTACGTCTGCGCCTATCTCGACACCTCACGGGACACCGCCCAGCCGGACCGGGAGATGGCCCACCGCCGACGCCGGGTCCGGGTGACGCTCGCGGAACAGGGCGCCGACCCCGCCACCGTGGACGCGGTGGTCGCCGTCGCGGGCCGGGACCGGGAGATCGCCGGCCGGCACGGACAGGCGATCGTCGCCAGTCGGGGCCGGGTGGTGCTGACCGAGGAGCTGCCCGAGCCGCCGCGGCGCGACGAGGCGGCCTTCACCGCGCTGCCCGACCTGTTGCCGCTGGCGGTGCAGCACGCGCCGGACATCGGCTACGTCGCCGCCACCGTGCACGGCCGGCCGCGCCCGGAGGCGGCGCTGCCGGGCGAGTTGGAGGTGGCGTTCCAGGCCGGGACGTGGCCGAGCAGTGCGGTCGCGCCCGGCGTCTGCCACCGGGTGCGCGGCCCCGCCGGGTGCTGGCACGACGGAGCCGGGCCGGCCGCCGACCGGATCTGCGACCTGGCCCGGCGGACCGGCGCCGAGACCATCGTGCTCGGCGGGGTGGCCTGGGCCCGCGACGCGCTGGCCGACCACCTGTCGGTGCGCTGGCGCAAGCGCCTGGTCACCGGCTGCGGCAACGGCCACCCGGTCCCCGAGGGCCGGGCCCTGATGGAGCACGACCTCGCCGCGGCGTTCCAGGGGCAACTGCGCCTCGCCGACCGGGCCCGCCTCGACTTGTTCCGGGCCCGCCGGACCAGCCGGCACGGGGCCGTCGAGGGCCTGCCGGACGTCGTGACCGCACTGCGGCGGGCCCAGGTGGGCACCGTGCTGCTCAACGTCCCGCTGGGCCTCCCGGACCGACTGCCGGTGTCGGCCCCGTCGCCCGACCCGGCCGACGCGGACCTGGAGCCCTACGGTGCGCTCGGCTTCCACGCCGGACCGGCCCGGGCCGCACTGCTCGGGGCCGCGGTACGCACCGGTGCGGAACTCGTCGTGGTGCCGCAGCGGCAGCTGCCGCTGGCGGACGGCCTGGGCGCGCTGCTGCGGTACGCCGGTCCGGAGCGCACTGCCTACTTCACGCGCCTGCTCCGCCGCTGAGGCGGCGGAGCGGGCCGCCCGGTCGGCCCGTGCGTCAGTGCAGGATCTTCTCCTTGGCGCGGGCGAACTCCTCGTCGCTGAGGTCGCCGCGGGCGCGGATCTCGGAGAGCTTGGCGAGCTGGTCCGCCGCGCTGGTGCCGGTACCGGCGGTGTCGCGGAGGTACCGCTCGACCTCCTCGCGCTGGGCCCGGACGTGCTGCTGTTCGCGGCGGCCCATGTCCCGCCCGCGGACGACGACGTACACGAAGACGCCGAGGAAGGGCAGCACCAGGACGAAGACCAGCCATCCGGCCTTGGCCCAGCCGTTCATGGTGTCGTCGCGGAAGACGTCCAGCACGACCCGGAACAGCAGGATGACCCACATGATCCACAGGAAGACCCACATCGCGGTCCAGAAGGCGCCGAGCACCGGGTAGTCGTAGGCGAGGTTCACGTGACCGGCCATGGCTCTCTCCTCCTCGGGGCGGTCGTCACTCCCAGCGTGGCAAGGCCGGCCCGGCACTGCCACACGAGTCCCGCGCCCGTCCGGCGCGGCCGCCCGGGTGCTCACCCGAGTGGCCCGGACGAACCGGTGCGGGGCGCCGCCCGGTCGTAGAACTGGCAGTCAGGCGCTTGCCGCAACCGCCGGTGGACCGGTCGGTCCGGGCCCGCCGCGCGGTCGCCGGACGGCGTGCGCGACGAGCAGCGGGAGAACGCGATGCCAACGACCGACGGGACCACGGCAGCGACCCGGGCGCTGCAGACACCCAGGGTCGCAGCGGTGGCCGGGATCGTCGCCGCGGTGCTGTTGGGGATCGCCATCCTCCTGGTGCGCCTGGCGGTCCCCGCGCACCCCGAGGACGCCGCCGACTGGATCCACGACACCTCCCAGCGGAGCTTCCTGCACACCGCTCTGATGCTGTTGCCGTTCGCCGGGATCTTCTTCCTGTGGTTCATGGGCGCGGTGCGGGACTTCGTCGGCGACGCCGAGGACCGGTTCTTCGCGACGCTGTTCCTCGGCAGCGGACTGCTCTTCGTGGCGATGCTGTTCGTGCTCGCGGCGACGGCCGGCAGCCTGCTCGCGGTGACGGACGTGTCCGCCTCGGCCTCGGCGGGGGAGCGGGCGCTCTGGCAGTACGGCCGCCACCTCGTCCTGGAGCTGCTGACCAGCTACGCGACGCGGATGGCCGCCGTGTTCGTGGTGTCGACCACCACCATCGGGCACCGGCTCGGCATCTTCCCCCGCTGGCTGGTGTGGCTGGGCTACCTCGTCGCGCTGGTGCTGCTCTTCGCCGTAGGCGGCGAGAGCCACGTCGAACTCGTCTTCCCGCTGTGGATGCTGGCCGTCAGCAGCCACGTCTTCGTGATCACCCTGCGCCGCCACCGGGGCGGCGGCCGACCGGGCCCCACCGGGGCGGACGCGGCCTGAGCCCCCGCACCGGCCGGCCCGGGCCGCCGCTTTCGCGCGCCCGTCGGTGGGGGCGGACAGTGGAGGTACCTGCCCCACGGAAGCGGGATGATCATGGAACGGTATCCAGCCATCGCGGACCACGGCGTCGTCGGCGACCTCCAGACCGCGGCGCTGGTCTCGTCCGAGGGGGTCGTCGACTGGTTCCCGGCGCCCCGGTTCGACTCGCCCAGCGTCTTCGCCGCCCTCCTCGACCACGAGCGCGGGGGCCACTTCCGCTTCGCTCCGGAAGGCCGGGGCAGCACCTGCAAACAGCTCTACTACCCGGACACCGCGGTGCTCGTGACCCGCTTCATGTCCCCCGACGGCGTCGGCGAGGTCTTCGACTGCATGCCACCGGACCGCACCGGCACGCCGTCCGACCGGCACGTGCTGCTGCGCGGTGCCCGGGCGGTCCGCGGCACGGTCCGCTTCGACCTGGAGTGCCGGCCGCGCTTCGACTACGCGCGGGCCGCCCACACCTGCGACCTGCACGACGGCACCGCCACCTTCCGGGCGCCCGGCGTCACCGCGCACCTGCAGACCACCTTCCCGCTGCACCGCGACGGTGACGACGCGCGGGGCACCGTCACCCTGCGCACCGGACAGCTGGCCGGGGCCGTCCTCACCGTCGACGCCGCGCCCGACGCGCCCGCCCCGCCGCCGCTGACCCCGGACGCCGTGGCGGAGCGCTTCTGGGAGGTCGTGGACTTCTGGCAGCGCTGGGTGCGCACCTCCCGCTACCGGGGGCGGTGGCCGGGGGCCGTGCACCGCTCGGCGATCACCCTCAAGCTGCTCACCTACGCCCCCACCGGCGCACCGGTCGCCGCCGCCACCATGGGGCTGCCGGAGCAGGTGGGCGGCGAACGCAACTGGGACTACCGCTACACCTGGGTCCGCGACGGCTCGCTGTCCGTCCGGGCCCTGCTCGACCTGGGATTCGCCGAGGAGGCCGCGCAGTTCACCCGTTGGCTGGGAAACCGCCTCCAGCCCGCGGCGGACGACCGGCACGAACCGCTGCAGATCATGTACCGGGTGGACGGCGACCCCGACCTCCCGGAGGAGGTCCTGTCCCATCTGGAGGGCTACCGCGGTTCGGCTCCGGTGCGCGTCGGCAACGCCGCCACCGACCAGTTGCAGCTGGACATCTACGGCGAGGCGCTCTACGCCCTGTCGGAGGGGCGGGAGATCGCCATGCGGGCCGGCTACCACGGCTGGCAGAACCTCGCCCGCACCCTGGACTGGCTCGCCGACTCCTGGGACCGCCCCGACGAAGGCATCTGGGAGACCCGCGGCGGGCGCAAGGAGTTCACCTTCAGCCGGATGATGTCGTGGGTGGCCTTCGACCGGGGCCTGCGGCTGGCCGCCGCGTACAGCCGGCCCGCCGACACCGCCCGGTGGACCGCGGCCCGCGACGCCATCCTCGAACAGGTCATGCAGCGCGGCTGGGACGCCGAGCAACGGGCGCTCGTCCAGCACTACGACGGCACGGTGCTCGACGCCTCGCTGCTGCTCCTGCCGCGCGTCGGCTTCCTCGCGCCGCAGACCGAGAGCTGGCTGTCCACCCTGGACGCGATCGAACGCACCCTGGTGTCGGACAGCCTCGTCTACCGCTACGACCCGCTCGCCTCGCCCGACGGCCTGCGCGGCTCGGAAGGCACCTTCAGCCTGTGCACCTTCCTCTACGTCGACGCCCTGGCCCGGGCCGGCCGGCTCCGACCGGCCCGCTACGCCTTCGAGAAGATGCAGACCTACGCCAACCACGTCGGCCTGTTCGCGGAGGAGATCGGTCCCGGCGGCGAGCAGTTGGGCAACTTCCCGCAGGCGTTCACCCACCTGTCGCTCATCATGGCCGCCACCACCCTGGACGACGCCCTCGACCGGCAGCGGGACGACGAGCCGTGGCGGGGCGGCCCGCCCGGGCGCCTCAGTCCCTGATCCCGCCGATGGCCAGCCGCAGGTGGCGAGGACCGCGCAGCACCGCGTTCTGCCGGTACGGCGGCGGGTCCTCGACCAACTGCGGGGCGTCCAGCCGGCGGACGAGTTCGGTCAGCGCGAGCTGCGCCTCCAGCCGGGCGAGCGGCGCACCGAAGCAGCTGTGCAGACCGTGGCCGAAGCCCAGGTGCTGGTTGTCGGGGCGGTCGGGGACGAACCGGTCCGGGTCGGCGAAGCGCTGCGGATCCCGGTTGCCGGACGCCACCATCAGGTAGACGGACGCCCCCTTGGGGATGACCGTGCCGGCGACCTCGATCTCGGCCAGCGTCGTGCGCTGCGGCAGCATCTGCACGGGCGGCTCGAACCGCAGCAACTCCTCGACCAGCGGCACCGCCAGATCGGGCTCGGTGCGCAACCGCTGGAGCACGTCCGGGTGCCGCAGCAGGGTGAGCATCCCGTTGGTGATGAGGTTGACCGTGGTCTCGTGGCCGGCGATCAGCAGCAGCACCGAGGTGGTGATCATCTCCACCGGGGACATCTGCCCGTCCGGCCCGTGCTCGGTGGCCAGCGCGGACAGCATGTCGTCCCGGGGAGCGTGCCGGCGCTCCTCGATCAGCCCCGCCAGGTACATGGCGAGGTCGCGCCGGGCCTGCTGGACGGCCTGCATCTTGGCCGCGCGCTCCTCGGCCGTGCCGACCGGGTCGAGGCCGGCGGCGATGGTGTCGGCCCACTCGTGGAAGTGCGTCTCGTCCTCGCGCGGCACGCCCAGGATCCGGCAGATCACGGTGACCGGGAACGGATAGGACACGTCGTCGACGAGGTCGAGGGAGTCCCGTCCGCGCAGGTCGTCGATGAGCCCCGTGACGATCCCGGCCAGCTCGCCGTGCATCTCGAAGACCCGGCGCGGGGTGTGCGGCGGCCCGAACGGGCGCATGGCCAGCCGGCGCAGCCGGTCGTGCTCCGGAGGGTCGAGCCTCAGGAACGACGGCGGCAGGTTGGGGTCCTGCTCCTGGCCGGTGGCCTCGGCCGCCTCGGGCGTCAGGTTGCGGGCGTCGGAGCTGATCCGCGGGTCGTGCAGCAGCCCCCTGACCTCCCAGTAGGTGCTGACCAGATAGGGCCCCGCCTCGTCGCGCACCACCGGCGTCCTGCGGAGCTCGGCGTAGAGCGGGTACGGGTCGGGGCGGTTGGCGTAGTCGAGGACCTGGCGCAGGAGTGCGACCGACGTCATGGGGTGTCCTTCCAGGGTGCTGCGGCCGGGGACGACCGGTCGGCGTACGCGGGTCAGGCGCGGCGCGGGGTGAACGCCACGCGCCGGTCGGTCGGGGAGTACCCGCTGAGGGTGACGGTGGGGCCGTGGCTGGGCTGCGAGGGGTCAGGGAAGCCGGCCGGCACCGGCTGCCGGCCCTCGGGGCGCCGGTCGACGGTGGTGAACTCCGGCGGGAACGGCGCGACCTGCTCGATCTGCCGCTCGTAGAAGTCCAGCCACTTCGCCTGGTCGAAGGTGACCGCCGCGATGACCCGCCCCTGGAAGCCGTAGGCCGCGGTGAAGCGCTGTTCGGCGAGCGACCCCTGGGTGACCATGATCTGGTCGGCCATCGGCGGCACGCCGACGGACTTGATGTTGACGCCGAACTGCGCCGACCAGAAGGACGGCATCCACAGGTGCGGCCGCCGCTCGGCACTGGCACTGACCATGTTGTGGGCCGCGACCTCGGCCTGTGCCACCGCGTTGCCCCAGTGCTCCAACGACAGGAACTGGTAGCCGAAGAGTGGATGCGGCGAACGGGCCACGTCACCGGCGACGAAGACGTCGTCCGTGACGATGCCCCGGACGTCGAACGCGCGGCACCCCGCGTCGCAGGCGATGCCGCGCGGGCCGGCGCCCAGCCCGGAGTCCGCGAGCCATTCGGTGTTGCGGGTGGCGCCCAGCGCGACGACCACGACGTCGCAGTCGACCGCGGTGCCGTCCGAGAAGTGCGCCGTGCGCACCCGGCCGGCGGAGTCCCCTGTCAACCCGGTGACCTGCACCCCGCACCGCAGGTCGACGCCGTGCGCGCGCTGGAGTTCCGCGGCCACCTCGCCGACCACCTCGCCGAGCGCGCCCACCAGCGGGGCCGCGCCGCGTTCGGCCACGGTGACCGGCACGTCGCGCTCGCGGCAGGCGGAGGCGATCTCCGAGCCGGTGAAGCCGGCCCCGATCACCAGCACCCGCCGCGGCCCGCCCGCCAGCCGGTGGTGCAGTTGTACGGCGTCGTCCTGCGTGCGCAGCACGAACACCCCGTCCAGTTCGGCCTCCAGCTCGTGGGGCCACGGACGGGCCCGCACCCCGGTGGTGATCAGCAGCCGGTCGTAGTCGAGCACGTCGCCGTCGGCCAGCCGCACCCGCTTGCCCGCCAGGTCCAGCCCGGTGGCCGCGGACCCGAGCCGCCACTGTGCGTCGATCGGACGCACCCTGGGCAACCGCGTGTGGTCCGCCGGCACCTTGCCCAACAGGACCTGCTTCGACAGCGGCGGCCGGTCGTACGGCTCGTGGGGCTCGTCGCCGACCAGGGTGAGCGTGCCCGCGAAGCCCTCTGCGCGGAGCGCCTCGGCGGCCCGCAGACCGGCCAGCGACGCACCGACGACGACGATGCGCCCCTCGCGCCGGAACGCCTCCAGATACCCGTCAATCGTCACGGGACGCACCCGCCTTCCCCTCGCCGTCCAGGTCCGCGTAGTCGAGGGTGATGGCCTTCACGGGGCAGGCGTCCGCCGCCCGGCGCACGTGTTCCCGCTGGGAGTCGTCGGCCTGCGGGTCGTACATCAGCGCCTCGTCCCCGTGCATGGTGAACACGTCCGGTGCGAGGAAGGCGCACTGGGCGTACCCCTGGCACCGGTTGAGATCAACCACAAGCCTCATGAACTCTCCGCTCCTCCGCGACGTGATCGGCGCTCGGCGGCCGTGGGCGCGGGTGCACCACCGGATCGGGGCCGGCCCCGGTCCAGCATGGGGAGCCCGTCGGCGCGTCGCACGTCCGCCCGGCCGTCGGGGTGAGTCACCGGCCGGCGCGACGGACCGGCCGGCGCGACGGGGGACCGTCGGCCGCGGGCTGCGGGGCTACGGAGCGGGCTGCGGTCCCTCGGGCGCCGCCGGGTCCTGCGCGCCGTTCGGCGGCAGTGGCTGTTCCGCCCAGATGACCTTGCCCTGCGGGGTGTAGCGGGTGCCCCAGCGTTCGGTGAGCTGGGCGACCAGGAACAGGCCGCGTCCGCCCTCGTCGGTCGTCGCCGCGTACCGCAGGTGGGGCGAGGTGTTGCTGCCGTCGGCCACCTCGCAGACCAGGCTGCGGTCGCGGAGCAGCCGGGCCTTCACCGGTGGTGAGCCGTACCGGATCGCGTTGGTGATCAGTTCGCTGATCACGACCTCGGTCGCGAAGGCGAGGTCGTCCAGGCCCCACTCGGCGAGCTTGGCGGAGAGGGTGGAGCGCATCCCGGCGACGGCCGCGGGGTCGAACGGCACCTCCCAGGAGGCGACGCGGTCCGGGCCGAGCACCCGGGTGCGGGCGATCAGCAGCGCCACGTCGTCCCGCGGGCGTTCCGGGAGCAGCCGTTCCAGGACCGCCCGGCAGTTCTCCTCCGGGGACCGGCCCGGCCGGGACAGCGCCCCGCGCAGCATCTCCATGCCCACGTCGATGTCCCGGGTGCGCTCCTCGACCAGCCCGTCGGTGTACAGCACGATCTGGGTGCCCTCGGGCAGGTGCAGTTCCGTGGTCTCGAACGGCACGTCGCCCAGCCCCAGGGGCGGGCAGGCCGGCAGCTCGGGGAACTCCACGGTGCCGTCGGGGTGGACCAGCGCCGGCGGCGGGTGGCCGGCCCGGGCCATGCCGCAGCGTCGGGAGACCGGGTCGTAGATCGCGTACAGGCAGGTGGCACCGGTGATGTTGGTGTCGCCGCCGGCCTCGGCCTCCTCCTGGTCGATCTGGTCGACGAGGTCGTTGAGGTGGCCCAGCAGCTCGTCGGGCGTGAGGTCGAGGGTGGAGAAGGTGTGCACCGCGGTGCGCAGCCGGCCCATGGTGGCCGCGGCGTGCAGGCCGTGCCCGACGACGTCCCCGACGACCAGCGCGACCCGGCTGCCGGAGAGCGGGATGACGTCGAACCAGTCACCGCTCACGCCCGACTGGGCGGGCAGGTAGCGGTGGGCCACCTCCATGGCGCTCTGCTCGGGCAGGGTGCGCGGCAGCAGACTGCGTTGCAGGGTCACCGCCAGCGCGTGTTCGCGCGTGTACCGGCGGGCGTTGTCGATGCTCAGCGCGGCGCGCGCGACCAGTTCCTCGGCCAGCGACCGGTCCTCCTCGTCGAACGGTTCCGATCCCTGGGCGCGCCAGAAGTTGGCGACGCCCAGGATGTTGCCGCGGGCCCGCAGCGGGGTGGTGATCAGCGAGTGGATGCCGCACGCCAGGACCTGCCGGGCCCGGTCGGGGTCCTGGAGCTGCCAGGTGGGGGTGGTCGACAGGTCCGGAACGACCTGGGAGCGTCCGCTGGCCATCCCGCGGGCCTGGGGCGTGCCGTCCACGAAGGTGATGGGGGTGCCGGCGGGCAGGAACGGGTGGTCGGCGCGGACGCCGTGCGCGGCGGTGCGGCGCATCTGCTGGGCGCCGCTGCCGGTCGGCTCGTCGCCGTGCAGGACCGGGGCCGCCAGGTCGACGGTGACGTAGTCCGCGAACCGCGGGACGGCGACGTCGGCGAGCTCCTCGGCGGTCCGGGCCACGTCGAGGGTGGTGCCGACGCTCACTCCGGCCTCGTAGAGCAGCCGCAGGCGCTCGTGGGCGACCTCGGCGCGGCCGGACAGCAGCCGCAGCTCCGTGGAGTCGCGCAGGGTGGTGACCGTGCCCATGCCGGCGGCGTGCCGGTCGGTGGGCCGCTGGTTCACCGCGAGGAGCCGGCCGCCCGTCTGGTGGATCTCGTCGGAGGCGGACCGGCCCGACGCCAGGAGGCCGGCCAGTCCCGGGGCGAGGCCGGGCAGCTGGGACACCGCCCGGCCCTCGGCGTCCTCGGGCAGCGCCAGCAGCCGCCTGGCCTCGTCGTTGGCCAGCAGCAGCCGCCCGTCGGCGCTGGTGATGACCACGCCCTCCCGCACGGCGTGCAGCACCGCCTCGTGGTGCTCGTACATGCGGCTCATCTCGACCGACCCCAGCCCGCGGGTCTGGCGCCGCAGCCTGGTGGTGATCACCGCCGTGGCGGCCGTGGCGAGGGCCAGTGCCCCACCACTGATGATGAAGATCACCGGGAGGTGCCCGGCGATCGCGCGGCTCACGCTCGCCACCTTCATCCCGGCGGCGACCAGGCCCACGACCGTGCCGTGGGAGTCGTCGACCGGCACGATGGCCTGCACCTCGTGGCCGAGCGGCCCGGACACGCTCTCGACGTGCACCCGACCGGCCAGCGAGGGGCCGATGTCGCCGACGAACGGCTTGCCGATCTCCTGCGGGATCGGGTGGGTGTAGCGGATGCCGTGGGTGTTCATCACGACGATGAAGTCGACGCCGGCGCGGGTGCGGGCCGCCTCGGTGAGGGGCTGGAGGACCTTCGACGGGTCCGGGGAGCGGAGCGCGGCCTGGACGCCGGGGGAGTGGGCGAACGTCTCCGCGACGGCCACCGAGCGGCTGCGCGCCTCCTCCTCGGCGTCGTGCCGGGACGTCAGCAGCAGCGCCGCCAGCGCGCCCAGGACGAGCAGGAGGCCGACGGTGAGTTGCAGCAGGAAGACCTGCCCCGCGAGACTCTGCGGGCGTCGTTCGGTCAGTGACCGTACTGTTGCGCGCCGGTATCGGCCGGACCCTGCGGCCATGGTGCCATTTCTAACACTCCCCGGGCGGGCCCGCCGCCCTGCCGCCCCTCGTGTACGCCGTCGGCGCCGTTCAGCCACCCGGGCACGCACCCTGACCGGTCGGCCGCCTCCGGTGACCGCGGGGCGGCGGGCGGCCGCTCACCGCGGACTTCCCGAGGCGGGGGCCGCCCGTTCCGTACGGACGCGGTGCGTCCGGAGTGCGCACCCGGCCGCGCCGGCGCCCACTGGGCCGACCGGGACGCCTACCGCGCGGATCCCCTGTGTGCACGTGCTGCCGCCCCCGTCCTTCGTGCGTCGCCGTCCCCCACGGTAGGCGGCGGCTGCGCCGCTCGGGTAGGGGAGGGACCGCCGGCTAGGCGGTGCCGCCAGCGGGGCCGAGGGCCAGGACCTCGGCAGCGGCGACGCCGGAGGCGGCGGTGGCGCCGTGCGTGAAGATCCGGACGGCTCCGGGGAGCGCGTCGCTCGGCAGGCCCATCTCGACCACGACGGCATCGGGACGGGCCGTGGTCAGGTCGGCGAGGGCGCGGCCCATCCAGGCGTGCCGGGCGGCGTCGCGGACGACGACGACCAGCGGGCGGCCGGCCGCGGGCGCCAGTGCGTGGTCCGTCAGTGTGCCGGGCCGGTCGAGTTGTTGGTGCGGAAGGCGGACGGAGGTGGTGCCGGGCAGCCGTTCGCGCAGCGGTGCGGCGACGCCCCACGGCGTCTCGTCGCCGATGGCGAGGTTGGTCGAGGGGACCAGTTCCACCACGTGCGGCGCGGCGGCCAGGGGCAGGACGTCGTCCGCCGGGCCGCGGGTCCACAGGGCGCGGCGGGCGGCGACGAAGCCGATGTCGCGCCGGACGGGAGCGAGCGGGGCCTGCTGCCCCAGCTGGTGCGACCAGGTGGCGAACGCCCGGACGCGGTCGGCGGCCTCGGCGAGGCGCTCCGCGGCCAGTTCGCCCCGGGCGGCGGCGTCGACGAGCGCGGCGGTGAGCAGCGCGGTGGTGGACTCCTCGGCGTGCTCACCGCCGACGCAGACCGCGTCGGCGCCGGCGGCGACGGCCATGACCGCGGCGCCGCCGAGGCCGTACCGGTCGGCGACCGCCCCCATCTCGATGGCGTCGGTGACGATCAGGCCGTCGAAGCCGATCTCCTTGCGCAGCAGGTCGTTCAGGAGCCGGGAGCTGAGGGTGGCCGGCAGGTCCGGGTCGTGGGCCGGCACCAGGAGGTGACCACTCATCACCGCGCCGACGCCCGCTTCGACGGCGGCCCGGAACGGGGGCAGTGCCTGGGCGGCGATCTCGTCGGCGTCGGCGTCGTAGCTGGGCAGGCCGTGGTGGGAGTCGACCGCGACGTCCCCGTGGCCGGGGAAGTGCTTGGCGCAGGCGGCGACCCCGGCGGCCTGGAGCCCCCGGACCCACGCGGCGGCGTGCCGGGCGACCAGGGCGGTCTCGGCGCCGAACGAGCGGACCCCGATGATGGGGTTGTCCGGGTTGGAGTTGACGTCCACGCTCGGCGCGTAGTCGAGGCTGACGCCGGCGGCGCGCAGTTGGCGCCCCAGGTCGCCGGCGACGGCCGCGGTGAGTTCGAGGTCGTCCACGGTGCCGAGGGCGAAGTTGCCGGGCCGGGTGGCGCCGGTCGCGGACTCGATGCGGGTGACGTCGCCGGCCTCTTCGTCGATGGCGACGATCAACTCGGGGTTCTCCGCGCGGAGTTGGGCGGTCAGTCGGGCGACCTGTGCGGTCGAGACGATGTTGCGGGCGAAGAGCACGACGGAGGACAGGCCGTCGTTGATGGCCCGCAGTACCCAGTCCGGAGCCTCGGTGCCCACGAATCCCGGCTGGAGGACGGCGAGTGCGAGGCGTCGCAACTCCTTGCTGTGCTGGCTGGAGGTCATCGACGGGGCCTTCCGGGTCGTGGCGACGCATCGATCGGGGCGTTGGTACAGACCAGCGGATATTGGCCTAGTCCAATCCGGGATGTCAAGGGATCGTCCGCGCCTTCTCGGACGACCGGCCGCTCGCGGCGGATCCGTGGCCTCCGGCAACTCCGGCCTTGACATGGCGAGTTGGTCTAGTCCACTTTGTTGGGGCGTGAGTGAAGCAAGTGACCCACGGTGCCTGAGGGGCGGAAGTGACCGTCCTGGGCGGGCCCACGGGCCGGTGCTGCACTCGCGGAGACCACCACTCCCACGCGGTGACCGGCGGGTGCGCGGACGCGCCCCCACCACCTCTGGCCGCCCCGCCCCTGCTCACTTCCGGCAACGACACCCGCCGCAGCGCGGACCGACTCCCCACCGACGGCGCGCCCGCCGGCACCGTGCCCCGACGCGGCACGGGCGCCGCACCGCGCGAAGGCAATGCTGCCGGCCGCACGGCCCGGGCACCGCCCGACCACGTCCCACGCCGTCGGACCCGAGCGGGAGCGCCCGCGCCGGCACCCACCGACCCGACCCTTGGAGCGCTGCATGCCAGCGACTGACGAGTACTTGCACCGAGCCGCCTCGGACGTGCCCTACTTCAGCGCGGACGGCGAGACCTACCTGGCCCGGACACCCCTGCGCGATCTCCGCAAGACGCGGGAGCTGCGGGTGCTGTCCGAGGAGCAGTTCGCCTTCTGGCAGACCTACGGCTACGTCGTCGTCGAGCAGGCGATCCCGGCGGACGCGGCCCGCCGCCTGCTGGACTTCGCCTGGGACTTCCAGGGACTCGATCCGGATCGCCCGGAAACCTGGTACGAGGAACGCGAGTTCCGCTCGGAACTGGAGCGGGACCTGCACGTCTACGGGTTCGTCGAGGCGTACCACCACCAAGCCCTCTGGGACAGCCGCCAGACCCACCGGGTCTACGACGCGTTCGTCGACGTGTGGGACTGCGAAGAGCTCTGGGTGACCCTGGACCGGCTCAACCTGAACCCGCCCAACGTCAAGAACCGCGACCGCGGGCTCATCGCACCGACCGAGCGCGGGTTCGACATCGACCTGCACTGGGACGTCGACACCTCGCTCGGCGTGCTGCCGCAACGGGTCCAGGGCATCATCGCCCTGAACGACACCGACGCCGACTGCGGCGGATTCCAGTGCGCGCCCGAGCTGTTCCGCCGGTTCGAGCCCTGGCGGGCCCTGCAACCGGCCGACCGCGACCCGCTCCGCCCCGCCTTCGACCGGGCCGAACTCCCCGTCGTCCGGCCCG
This sequence comes from Streptomyces lunalinharesii, assembly GCF_039532155.1. Lineage (NCBI taxonomy): Bacteria > Bacillati > Actinomycetota > Actinomycetes > Kitasatosporales > Streptomycetaceae > Streptomyces > Streptomyces lunalinharesii. The sequence continues at coordinate 24,965 of NZ_BAAARK010000004.1, read as the reverse complement.
AACTGGCCGCCGGTGACCTGCTGATCTGGAACGGCCTGCTGGCCCACGGGGTCGCCGCCAACACCTCGCGGGACAAGGTGCGCGCGGTCCAGTACCTCGCCATGATGCCGGCGCTCGCCTCGCACCGCGCACTCGCCGACTCCCGGATCGACTCCTGGCGGCACCTGCGGACCCCGGACTGGAACGCGACGCTCGTCGGCGACGCCACCCGGCACGAGTCCCTCAGGTACGGCAGGCCCGACCTGACCACGTTGGGCGCCAGGCTCCTCGGCCTGGAGCCGTGGCACGGGCGGGAGCCCGCCGAACCCATGGGGGCGGGCGCATGCGCAGAATCTGTCTGACCCTGCCCACCAACCGGGCCTGCACCGCCATGATCCGGGCCATCGGCGCGGAGGCCGCCCACGCGGCCGAGCACTTCGACGTCGAGGTCCACCTGCTGGTCCTGGACTCCTGCACCGCCCCGGTGTTCGCCGAGCACGCCCGGGCCCTCGGGGAACTCCCCCCGGTGCCGCACGTCGTCGTGCACCACCTGGACGAGGCCGCCCAGCGCGACTTCCTGCGGCGGGTGGTCGGCGACGCCGGCGTCACCAAGCCGGAGCTGGTGCTGGACCTGATGCTCCCGGCGGAAACCTCCTACGGCGCCTGCACCAACCGGGCGTTCCTGATCGCCGCCGCCCTGGGGTGCCGGTCGGTCCACCGCCGGGACTCGGACAGCCGCTACCAGACCCTGGGCGGCGCGCCGGTCTTCCCCATCCACCACGAGCTGCGCTCGCTCGGCAAGCGCGCCGGCGACGCGGCACCGGGCGTCTCCCGAGACGCACTGGACCCGCGGCACGCCCACAAACCCGTTGCCATGGTGGGCAGTTCCTTCGTCGGCGAACTGTCCGTGGACGTCGCCGAGATCCACCGGGCCGACCCCGCCGTCTACGCCGACGTGGTCGGTCTGTGGGCGCCCGGTGACTGGTCGGCCCAGGCCAGGCAACAGCTCGTCGACGAGTCCTTCCGGGGCGCCGGGACGGAGCCGTTCCGCCGGGACCACTCCGTGCTGACGCTCGTCGATCCCATGCGGGTGGACATGTGCAACATCAGCTTCCACCAGGTGCACGAACGGGTGCCGCTGCCGCCCGCCACCAACACCATCGGCAGCGACTACTTCCTCATCCACCTGGTGCACGACGCCACGCTGCCCGGCGTCCTCCACAACCGCAACATCGTGAACTTCCACACCGGCGAACGCCGGACCGGTCCGGGCTTCCTGGCCTACCAGACGCGGTTCGCCAAGTTCTTCCTCTCGATGCTCTACTTCAACTTCGTCTACGACCGGATGGCCCGCGCCGACCAGGCACTGCTCGACGACGACCAGCAGGTCCGCGCCGCCGCGATCGCCGGGTTCGTCCGGGAGAGCACCGAACTGGACCCGGCGGAGAACGTCCGACGACTGGACGTCCTCGACGCCTCCTACCGCCAACTCGGCGGAAAGTACGCCGCGTTCGCCGACGCCCTGGCGCCCCGCCGCGACCGGCTGCTCCACGAGGCCCGCCAGGACATGGCCGACTTCGCCCTGCTCATCGAGGCGTGGGCGGCGCTGGTGGCGGCGAGCCGGGCCGCCGGCCCGCAGTGGTCCGCGCCGCAACCGGACCGGGCGCGCCGATGAGCCACCCCACCCCGGCCCTGCACGCCGCACTGGCCGCCGCGACCGAGGACCAGATCGTCCTCGACCTGGCCGGCATCGCCGACAACCTCGCCACCCTGCGACGGGAACTGCCCGGCGTGGCCGTCCGCTTCGCCATGAAGTCCTGTCCGTTGGACGCCGTGCTCGCCTGCCTGGCGGAGCGGGGCGCGGGCGTCGACGCGGCCAGTCCGCGCGAGATCGCCCAAGCACTGCGCGCCGGCGTGCCCATCGAGCGGATCCACTACGGCAACACCGTCAAGTCCGATCGGGACCTCGCCGAAGCCCACCGGCTCGGCGTCCGGGACTTCGCGACGGACAGCCCGGAGGACGTGGCGGCCGTCGCCGCCCACGCCCCCGGCGCCCGGGTGTTCTGCCGGTTGGCCACCGACGGGGACGGCGCCCTGTGGGGGCTCAGCAACAAGTACGGCTGCTCGCCCGCCGACGCGGTGCGCGTGCTGGCCGCGGCCCGGGACGCCGGACTGGTCCCGAACGGCCTCTCCTTCCACGTGGGTTCGCAGCAGATGACGGCGGACGCCTGGCGCCGGGCCCTCGACCGCACGGCCGAGACGATGGCGGCCCTGCGCCGCCGGGGGCTGGACGTGACGCGGGTCAACCTCGGCGGCGGCCTGCCGGCCGTCGGTTACACGGACCGGCACGGGCGCCCCCTGGACCCGCCCGTCGACAAGATCTTCGCGGTGATCCGGGAGGGCCTCGAACGTCTCGTGGAGGTCGGCGGGCACCCCCTGGAGTTCTTGGTGGAGCCCGGGCGCTACCTCGTCGCGGACCACGGCGCCGTGCGCGCGCACGTGGCCCGGCTGACCACCCGCGAGCAGCCGGACGGCACCCGACAGCGCTGGCTGTACCTGAGCGTGGGGAAGTTCAACGGCCTCTACGAGATGGACCAGTTGCAGTACCGGCTGGTCTTCCCCGCGCACGCCGACACGCCCCGACTGCCGGCCGTCGTGGCGGGACCCACCTGCGACGGCGACGACGCCTTCGCCTCGGACGGCGGCCTGGTCGAGGTGCCGGCGGACCTCGCGTCCGGCGACCCGGTCTGGGTGCTGTCCTGCGGCGCCTACGCCCTCAGCTACCTGACGCAGGGCTTCAACGGCTTCCGCCCGCTGCCCGCCGCCTGGATCCACGGCGCGGCCCCAACGCGGCGGGAGGTGCCCGGCAGATGAGCCACCACGCCCGCATCCGGCAGATCGCGGACGACGACTGGGCCGGCATCGCCGCGCTGGAGTCCCGGGCCTACGCCGCGCTCGGCCTCTCGGAGGAGCCGGCCGCGCTGCGGTCCCGGGCCCGCGCCTCGCCGGACACCTGCTTCGTGCTCGACCTCCAACACCGCCTGGCCGGCTACCTGTTGGCGCTGCCCTATCCGATGTTCCACTACCCGGACCTGGTCCGAGCGGAAGGCACCGGAGCGGGGAGCGCCGATGAAGCGGCGGCCGGGACCGTCGTCCCGTCGGGCAACCTCCACCTGCACGACCTCGTCATCGCCGAACCGCTCCGCGGCCGGGGGCTCGCCGGGCGACTGCTGCGCCACCTCACGGCCACGGCGCGGGCCGGCGGCTACGAGCAGCTCTCCCTCGTCGCGGTCGCCGACAGCGGGACCTTCTGGGCCGCGCACGGGTTCGTCCGGCACCCCGGGGTGGTCCCGCCCGACGAGTACGGCGGCCAGGCCGTCTACATGTCCAGGCCGGTGCGGGGCGTCCGCACCGCAGCCCCGAAACCGGCCGGCGCCACGCTGCGCGGTCCGGCACCACACCACCACGAAGGGGAATGATTTCCGGTGTTCCGCGTGCACGATCCCTTCCTGCGGGCGCAGTTGGCGATCGCCGCGCTGTTCTGCTCGCTGGGCTTCCAGTACGCCACCTGGGCGTCCCGGATCCCCGCGATCAAGGCACAGCTCGGCCTGACCGCAGCCGAAGTGGGGGTGCTGCTGATGGCCACCGGAGTGGGCGCGGCGGTGTCGTTCCCCCTGGTCACCTTGTTGATGAACCGACTGGGAGCGAAGCGCCTGGCGCTGCTGTCCGCGCTCTGCCTGGCCCTGTTGCTGTTCGCGTTGGCGGCGGCGCCCAACTACCCGACGGCGCTGGTGGTCATGGGCGTGGACGGGGTGCTGGTGGGCGCGCTGAACGTCGCGATGAACGCGCAGGGCGCCGCGCTCGAAGCCAGGCACCGGCGCCACGCGATGGCCAAACTGCACGCGACCTTCAGCGCCGGTTCCCTGGCGGCCGCGGTCCTGGCCTCGGCGGTGACCGCGGTGACCCCGGCCGTGACCGTGCACTTCGCGGTGGCCGCGGCGGTCCTGCTGCTGTTGGTGGGCTGCGCCGGGTCGGGCCTGCTGACCGAGGAGCAACCGGCGGCCCCCAAGGAGCAGAAGGGTCGCCGCCGGTGGGCGCTGCCCTCCCGGCTGACGCTGTGGATGTGTTGCGCCATGGCCTTCGGCACGGTGACCGAGGGCGCCATGAACGACTGGTCCGCGCTGTACCTGAAGGACGTCGCCCAGGCATCGGCCCAGCTGGCGCCGATGGGCATCGCCGTGGTCTCCGGCGTGATGGTGCTGGCCCGGCTGTTCGCCGACGGCTGGCGCGGCCGCTGGGGGGACGGGGCCGTCGTCCGCGCCGGCAGCGCACTGGCCGGGGTCGGGTTGGCCCTCGCCCTGTTGAGCGGCGGCGCGGTACCGGCCCTGCTCGGCTTCGCCTGCGTCGGCCTGGGCATCGCGGCCGTCACCCCGTGCGTGTACGTGGCCGCGGCCGGCCAGGGCGCCCGGGCGCTGACGCTGGTCGCCGCGATGGGCACGCTCGGCCTGCTGGCCGGGCCGCCGTTCATCGGGTTCCTCGCCAACGCCGTCGGCCTGGCCTGGGGCATGGGGGCGGTCGCCGCCTCGGCGCTCGTCGTCACGCTGTGCAGCACGCGGATCAGCTGGCCGTCCCGCGGCACGCCGGCCGCCGCAACCGCCGCAGAGCCGGCCTGACGTCGCTGCGCCGCAGCCGCCGGCACACCCGGTCGGGGGTGCCGGCGGCTGCGGGCCGTGCGGACGGGGGCCGGGGCGGCCGGTGCCTCAGCAGGCGCCGAGGTCCTGCCAGACACCCCAGTCGCCGGTGGCGCCGGGCGCCTCACCCGTCGTCCACCACTTGGCCTTCCAGGTGTGCCCCTGGTACGAGACCTGCTGCCCGCCGGTGTAGACCGTGCCGCTGGTCCACGGGCTGGCCGTGCACTGGCTGCCGCTCCCGCCGGTGACGGTCAGTGCGAACTCCGCGCTGTGGCTGCCGGACGGACCGGTGCCGGTGACGGTGAGGCGGTACGTGCCGGAGGCCGCCGCCGCGGTGGTGCTCACGGTCAGCGTCGAGGAGCCGCCCGCCGACACCGTGGCGGGACTCAGCGCGGCGGTCACGCCCGCGGGTGCCCCGCTGACCGTGAGGCGCACCGACTGCGCCGCGCCGGCCGTGACCGCGGTCCGCACCGTCGCGGTGGCCCGGCCGCCGGCGGCCACCGAGCCGCTGGCGGGATCGGCGGTCAGCGAGAAGTCGTCGGTCGGTGCGGTGGCGCCGCCGGTGAACGGCTCGAAGACGTGGCTGAAGTCCCACGTGTTCTGCGGGATGCTGGAACAGGTGTCGCCGGACGGGGCGCCGGGGCAGCTGCCGTTGTCCCGCTGCAACGCCCAGAACGACAGGGTGTTGACGCCCTTGGCCACCGCCCAGTCGTACACCTCTTTCGCGTTGGCCAGGGAGAAGGTCTCGGCCGGGCCGAAGTCGTCGACGCCGGGCATCTCGATGATGCCGATCATGCCCCACAACTGCGCCGGGCTCTTTTCCGGGTAGAGCGGTGCGAGCTGGTCGTACAGCCCTTGGGCCGCGGTCTGGGTGTCCTTGGCCATGTCGTGGCTGGCGTTGTCGTAGTAGTCGAACGTCATGATGTTGGCGACGTCGACCCGGGCGCCGTTGCGCACCGCGCTCTGGAGCACGGCCAGTCCGGCGTCGGTGAGCCCGTGGGTCGTCGTCGGCAGGGTGTAGGAGATCTCGACGGTGCGTCCGTTGGCCTTCGCCCAGTCCTGGACGAGTTTGATGGCCTGGTTGCGCCGGTCCACGGCGGCGGAGTCGTCCAGGGAATCGGCCTCGATGTCCATGTCGAGCCGGCTCACGTCGTACGTCGTGATGACCTTCTCGTACGTGGCGGCGATCTGGTTGACGTCGGTGCAGCTGTCGGCGATCTCGGTGCCGGTGGTGTCCGCGGTGTACCCGCCGAAGGAGGGGATGACGTCACCCCCGTTCGCCTTGATCGTCTTGATGTCGTCACCGAAGGAGGCGGGGGAGACCGGGGTGTCGGTGCTGCCGTTCCAATAGGCGGTGCAGGACCCCTTGGTGGCGGTCTGGAGGAACGCCATCGTCAGGTGCTTGGCGCCGGACTGGGCGGCGAGCGCGGCGGGGCTCTCGCCGGTCCACGACTCGAAGTAGGGCGCGAACACATGGGCCGGTAACGGGGTCGCCGCGTGGGCCGCGCCGCCGCCCAGGGCGGTCAGGCCGGCCGTGGCCACGGCGGTGACGGTTGCGGTGAGGACCGCTCGGAGGGTGCGCCTGCGTGTCATGACTGTCCCGGGGGTGAGGAGGTGGGCCGCCAAGTCCCCTTGCCGGCAGCGGCGTTGCCTCTGGAATAGCCCTGAGGTCAGGAGCATGTCAATGGACTGGACCAAGATAGGACTAGACCAATTCGCGGTGCCGGTCGCCACCGCCCTGTCCAGCGCGGACCCGCCGCGCTGGACCACGTTCGAGGGCGTCCGACGGCGCCGCACGCCCTCGGACCCGCGCCGGCCGCGGGCCCCGGGTGCGCGCGTACCGGCCGGTCCGGTCCTCGGGAGCGGCCGGGTCAGGCCGTCGCCTCCGGACCGACGAGGGCGGGCAGGTTCACGTGGCCGTTGGTGAGGAACGACGGCAGGGGGACGAGCGCGTCGGCCGGCACCGCGAGGGACAGTTCCGGGAAGCGGGCGGTGAGCATCCGCAGCGCCGTGGTGGCCTCCAGACGGGCCAGCGTGGCGCCGAGGCAGAGGTGGACGCCGTGCCCGAACGAGAGGTGGGTCTTGTCGGGGCGGGTGGGGTCGAACCGGTCCGCGTCCGGCCCGTGTAGCGCGGGGTGCCGGTTGGCCGCGGAGTACGCGGCGAGGATGGCCTGCCCCTTGCGGATGACGGTGCCGTCCGCCACCGGGATGTCCGTGGTGGCGAACCGCATCGGCAGCAGGGGGACCGGCGCCTGCCAGCGCAGCGTCTCCTCGACCACGTCGCCCCAGGGCAGCGCACCGGACCGGGCGGCGGCGAGGTGTTCGGGATGGCCGAGCAGCGCGACCAGGGCCTGGTCGATGAGGTTCACCGTGGTCTCGTACCCGGCGCTGATCACCAACAGCAGGGTGTCCCGCACCTCCTGGAGGGTGAGGCGGTGCCCCTGGCCCTCGGGGGCGCGGGCCTGGAGGAGACGGGTGGTGAGGTCGTCGCCGGGCCGGTCCTGTTTGAGGGCGATGAGGGCGTCCAGGGTGGCGTAGAGGTCCCGGGTGTTGGCGGCGGCCGTCGCCGCGGTGACGTTGGTGGCGAAGACGCCGTTGACGGCGCGGCGGAAGTCCGGCAGCAGGTGTGCGGGCAGGCCCATCAGGTGGGTGATGACGCGGATCGGCAGCGGAGCGGCGAACCGTTCGCGCAGGTCCACCGCCTCGCCCGGCCGCGCGGTGGCGAGGTCGTCCAGCAGCTCCCGGGTGAAGCGCTCGACGTCCGGCTCCAACGCGGCGATGTTCCGGGCCGCGAACGCGGGGGCGATCAGCAGCCGCAGGCGACGGTGCTCGGCGCCGTACGCGGTGAACATGTTCTCGACCGCCACCCACAGGTTCAGCGGCCAGTCGGCGGTCCCGTTGGGGAAGCGGTCCCAGTGCCGGTGCGGGTCCTTGGACACCCGCTCGTCCAGGAGCAGGCTCCGCAACAGTTCGGGGTCGGTGACCGCCCAGGCTTCCTCCCCGAGCACGTCGACCCGGGCCAGCGGGCCGCGGGCCCGTAAGGAGGCGTCCTCGGTCCGGCGGTCGTGGCCGGCCGGGTCGAGGACGTGGGGGGACTGCTCAGCCATGACCTGCTCTCCTTCAGGACGGCGGCCGCGGACGCGGAGCGCGGGTGGTGGGAGTGCAGGGGGAGTACGGCGCGGCCGGGGCGGATCTGTGGTGTGTGCGGAATCCGGGCACCGCGTCCGAGCAGCGGGGGGTGGGGGGCGGATCGTGAGTCCGCGATGACGGTGGTCGAGTCCTGGCAGGCACGGGCACCCTGCCCCTATGGCTACCCGCGCGAGGCGCCCGGCGGCACTCCCGGCGCCGCCCCGGCCGTACTCGACCGGATGCGGTGCGCGAAGGTCGTTCCGGGCGGGGCGGGAGTGGGGGTTGGGGCCACCGGGGGGCCGGTTGGGGCGTGCGGGACGGGGGCGGCGCCGGGCGCCCGCCGCGCCTGACGCGGATCGGCCACCGGCGCCGCCGGGCGCGCCCGCGCGGTCAGCCGGCGGTGTGCACGCGCCGTCCGCCGACGTACGTTTCGAGGACGGTGGCCCGGGCGATCTCCTCCGGGGGCGCGGTGAAGATGTCGCGGTCGAGGACCACCAGGTCGGCGAGGTGGCCGACGCGGAGCGTGCCGGCGTCGTCGAGGCCGTTGACGTGCGCGGAGCCGGCCGTGTAGGCGGCGACCGCGGTGCCGAGGTCCAGGCGCTGTTCGGGCAGGAACACCCGCTCGTCGGTGGCGTCCGGCTCCCGGCGGTTGACCGCGACGTGCAGGCCGGCGAGCGGGTCGGGGCTGCTGACGGGCCAGTCGCTGCCGGCCGCGAGGGTGGCGCCGGCGCGCAGCAGGGAGCCGAACGGGTACTGCCAGCCGGCCCGTTCGGGGCCGAGGAAGGGGATGGTCAGCTCGTCCATCTGGGGTTCGTGGGCGGCCCAGAGCGGTTGGATGTTGGCGACGGCGCCGAGCCGGGCGAACCGCGGCAGGTCGTCGGGGTGGACCACCTGGAGGTGGGCGAGGTGGTGCCGGGTGGCGCGCCGGCCGTTGGCGGTGCGGGCCGCCTCGACGGCGTCCAGCGCCTCGCGGACCGCACGGTCGCCGAGGGCGTGGAAGTGCACCTGGAAGTCCCGTGCGTCCAGCGCGGTGACGTGCCCGCGCAGCGCCACCGGATCGACGAAGCTCAGTCCGGTGTTCGTGGTCGCGCAGCCGCAGGAGTCCAGGTAGGGGCTGGTCATGGCGGCGGTGAAGTTCTCCGCGATGCCGTCCTGCATGATCTTCACCGCCCGGGCCCGGAACCGACCGTGGCTCAACTCGGCCCGCCGGGCCACCAGTTCGGGGATCTGCTCGGCGCCGCGGGCCCGGTCCCACCACAGCGCGCCGGTGACCCGGGCGGTCAGGCTGCCGTCCCGGGCGGCGGTCAGATAGGCGTCCGAGGGGTCGCACTGACCGTGGAAGGAACCGAGCAGCGCGTCCTGCCAGGCGGTGATGCCGAGGGAGTGCAGCAGTTCCTGCGCGCGCAGCAGGCCGGCCAGGCGGTCGGCGGCGGTGCGTTGCGGCACCAGGCGGGCGATCAGGCCGGTCGCGCCCTCCTGGAGAACGCCGCTCGGCGTGCCGTCGGGCTCGCGCTCGATCCGGCCGTCGACGGGGTCGGGGGAGTCCTTGGTGAGGCCGGCCAGTTCGAGCGCACGGGTGTTGACCCAGGCGCCGTGGTGGTCGCGGTTGGGCAGGTAGACCGGGCGGTCCGGCACGACGGAGTCGAGCAGGTGGCGGGTGGGCAGGCCGCCGGCGAAGCTCTCCAGCGACCAGCCGCCACCGGTGATCCAGGCACGTTCGGGGTGCGCGTCGGCGTACTCGCGGATCCGCCGCAGGTACTCGTCGACGCCGACGGTCCCGGTGAGGTCGCACTCGGCGAGTTCCAGGCCGCCGAAGACGGCGTGGACGTGCGCGTCCTGGAAGCCGGGCAGCAGCAACTTACCCGTGAGGTCGACGACTTCGGTGTCGGGACCGATCAGCTCCCGGACGTCGTCGTGGCCGACGGCCGTGATGCGGTCGCCCGTCACGGCGAGACTGCTCGCCCGGGTGCGGGCGGGATCTGCGGTGTGGATGGGACCGCGGGTGAAGACGAGGTCGGCTGGGGTCATGGGAGTACTCCCGTCAGGTGGGGGTCCGCGCACGATCCGCGGAGGCGGGGGACGGATGCCGGGGTAGGAGGGGCTGGAGGGATCGGAGGGGGCGGCGGGTCGGTCACCCGCCCGGTGGCGCCGCGTCCCCGGAGGACCGCGGCAGGAAATAGGGTGCCCGCCGCCGCCAGCGGGCCCACGCCGCGAACGGCAGACCGGAGACGAGCATCAAGGCGACCACCGCCAACTCGAACCAGCCGTTGTCCGCGGCCAGCGCGAAGTGGTCCGTCGACCGGTAGAAGTCCCAGGCGAGGTACCCGCCGACGGCGAGCAGGACGAGCGCACCCAGCAGCGGAGCCACGACCACGCGCAGCGCCTCGCCGGGCGCGGTGCGCAACAACGGGCCGAAGCGCACCGCCGCCGCGATCGCGGTGAGCGCGTAGTACAGCGCGACGACGATGCCGATGGCGTTCACCGCGGCGGAGATCAGTGCACCGACGGTGGGGATGACCAGCGACACCAGGGCCAGGGCGGCGGCGATCGCGGTGATGAGCAGGGTCCCGACGGCCGGGGTCCGGTGACGGGGGTGGAGCCGGGTCCACACCCGGCCCACGGTGCCGTCGCGGCCCATCGCGAACATGCCGCGCGCGGTGGGGATGACCGCGGCCTGGAGCGACGCCGCGGCCGAGCAGGTCAGGGCGATCAACGGCAGGGCGGCGAGCGGCTGGTGGGCCAGCTTCGTACCGAAGTACGTCAGCCCGTGCGCCCCGTTGTCGGCCAACTCGCCCAGTGGCAGCACCCGTTGGAAGGCCGTGCCGGCGAAGACGAACAACAGCAGCATCAGGACGAGGGAGAGGAAGCCGCCGCGGGAGGCGTCGCGCGCGGTGCGCACCTCCTCGCCGACGCTGAAGACCGACTCGAACCCCCAGTAGCAGAACACCGCCAGCACCATCCCCTGCGCCAGGGCCTGGAGCGAGGGGATGGCGAACGGGTCGAACCAGTCCGGCGACAACGGCTGGTCGCCGGCGAACAGGCCGTAGCCGCAGAAGCCCAGCAGCACCGCGTACTCGAAGACCAACAGGTGCCGCTGGAGCCGGGCGGCCAGGTCGAGTCCCCGGACGGCGACCAGGGCGGCGGCGAACAGGACCACCAGTCCGATCAGGGTCGACTGGAGGGTGGAGTCCGGATCGAGGACCAGCCCGCCGATGCGGTGGACGGTGGCCTCGCCGAGGAGTTGGAGGACCGCCGAGCCGGTCACCGCGGTGGTGTAGGCCATGAAGACGACCGTGCCGACGACGTTGACCCACCCCGTCAGGAAGCCCAGCCAGGGGTTGAGTATCCGGCCCACCCACCGGTAGCTGCTGCCGGCGTCGGGTTCGACGCGGTTCAGGCGCCCGTACGCGCCGGCGATGGCGAGCACCGGCAGGAACGCCACCAGCATGATCGCCGGCAGGTGCAGCCCGACGACCCCGGCCATCAGCCCCAGGCCGATGCCGATGCTGGAGGTGGCCGCGGTGCTGGACGCGGCGATCACCAGCGCCCCGCCGACCCCGACGGACCTGCGCATGCCGGCCGGTGGGGACCCGCCGGCCGGCTCCCGCCGCGCGCTCGTGTCCTTGACCTTGGCTGTCAACGGATCACCGCCGTATTCATGAGGAATCCGACCGGGCGGCCGGTTGGCTCGAAATGAAAGCCGCCGCGCACTTCTCACGTCAATGACGTTGTCGTAAGGTGCGGGGCCATGGCAGAACGAGTGGTGCCCGAGCCGCAGCGACGACGCAGACGACCGACCAAACAAGGCGTCGTGCTCTCCCGCCAGTTGATCGTCGAGACCGCGCTGCGCCTGGTCGGCCAGCACGGCGCCGAGGCCCTGACGGTGCGACGGTTGGGCGCCGCGCTCGGCGCCGATCCCAGCGCCGTCTACCGGTACTTCCGCAACACCGACGACCTGCTCCTCGCCGTCGCCGACGAACTGGTCGGACGCGCCCAGCACGGCTGGCGGCCCACCGGTGACTGGCGCGCCGACCTGCGGGAGATCGGCCTGCGCATCCACCGCGCGTACCAGGCACACCCCCAGGCGGCGCTGCTGGCGGCCCACCGGACCACCGGGCGCACCCACGAGATCCGCGCGGTCGAGGCGATCCTGGGAGTCCTGCGCGCAGCCGGGTTCCCGGACCCGGAGGCGGTCCGGATCTACCACGCCTTCGTCGACCAGAGCCTGGGCTTCGCCGCCCTCGACGCCGCCGCGCTGGCCCTGCCCCCCGCCGCACGGGCCGCCGACGACGAGGTCTGGCAGGCCGCTTACGGGCGCCTGGCGGCCGACACCCACCCCAACATCGCGGCCACCGCCCCCCTGTTGGCGGCCGACATGCGCCGCAGCGGCTACCCGTACGCGCTGGAGCTGCTGTTGGAGGCCGCGGCGAGCCGCCTACCGCGACCGGGCGGGCGCCCTCCGCGGCCCTGACGCCGGGAACCGGGCGCCGTCGCGGCGCTCAGCGCCTGGGTCGGACCCGTGCGGCCAGTTGCGGCACCAGGACGGAGGCGTCGACCGTGCCGAGCCCGGAAGCCAGGTCGTAGCCCGGGCCCGCCTGGAAACCGTAGGGGCCGTTGTCCCCTTCGGTGATGTCGACGACGCCGCCGTGCGGATCGTCGGCGAGGTCGTAGAGCGCCTGGTGCAGGGCGCCGAGCCGGCGGCCGGCCTCCTGGTTGGCGAGGGCGACCAGCGCCGCGAACATGGGTGCGGCCTCGCTGGTGCCGCCCACCGGCAGCCAGCCCGCGCCCGCCGGGAGGAACCCCTGGTAGACGAGGGTGCCGCCGGCTGCGGAACCGTCCATGGAGACGTCGGGGGTACCGCGGCGCCCGCCCACCACGTCCGCCACCCGGTCCTGGTAGCGGGGGCGTTCGAAGGTCTGCGAGGGGCCGCCCCCGGTGGCGCCGGCCCGGTCGTGCCAGACGGTGTCCGGACCGGTGCGCCGGCCCTCGGCGTCGAGGTGCAGGCGGGAGCCGCCCAGGGCGAGCACGCTGGGGTCGGAGGCGGGCCAGGAGGCGGACCGGACGCGCTCGCCACCCGGGCCGACGGGCGGCGCGGCACCGAAGTCGCCCGTGCTGGCGGTCAGCGTGGTGCCGCTCGCCACGACCTCGGCCAGCGCCGGGCTGAACGCGGCCAGGTCGTCGGCGGGTGCCTGGCTGTTCCCGGCGGCGGTGTACTCCTCGATGCCGTAGCTGATCGAGATCGCGTCGGGGCGGTGGTTGCGGACGCTCTGGACGATCCCGTCGAGGATCAGCGTCGCGCCGACCGCCGCCGCCCGCCTGGTCTCCTCGGCGGACGGGGTCCGTGGCGTGCCGGGGGCGGGCGAGGCGTACGCGTGCTCGGGCAGCCCGATCTGGGTGACGACGACCTTCGCGTCCGGCGCCAGCATGTGCACCATCTGCGTGTCGAGCGTGGTCTCCATGGCGGCGTCCGCCATCCGCTTGTTGTGCACGTCGAACGGCGCGATGTGGCCGGCCGGCGCGTACCGGTCGACGGTCAGGTCCGGCCGGGGCAGCTTCATGCCCGTGCTGAACGTCTCCAGGTCCGCCCTCAGGGTGTCGGGCACGACCTCCTCGTAGACCACCACCGTCCGCCCCTTGCCGGTGATGCCGGCGGCGTCGAGCTTGTCGACGCCGTACGCCCGGCGCACCGCGTCGGCGGCGTAGCAGGCGGAGCCGAGCGCCCGGCGGCAGACGGCCTGGGTCGGCACGTGCTGGAACGGCCGGGGCGTGGCCGTCGGCGCGGTCGACGCCGAGGAGGCGGCCCGCGCCGCCGCCGAGGGCGCCGTCCCGGGTCCGGGGCCGGCACCGCCCGCGCAGCCGGGGAGGGCGGCGATCAGGGCTGCGACCGACGCGGCGGTGAGGCGACGGCACAGGGGCAGTGAGCTCGGGAAGATCACCCTTCGATCATGACCAGTGGCGGGCCCCGGCGCCCCTCGCACTGGTCCGTCGGTGCCGCACCGCCCCGTCCGACCCGCGGCTGCCCGCAGGGGCAGGCGTCAGTTCCGCCGCCCTACGTAGCCGTCGGGGCGCACGAGCACGGAGCTGCCCGCCGAGGCGTCGTACGCGCGGTGGGCGTGGCCGTGGGTGTCGACGACGTGGGGGCCGGACGGGGACTGGCCGGGGCGCAGCACCGCGAAGGCGTGCGGCGCGTCCGGGGCGGGGACGCCGAACGTCAGGTGGGTGGCGTGCGGGCCGCGGTAGAGGTCGAAGAGCCGGACGGGCCGGCCGTCGGCGTCGGTGACGGGGGCGTCCGGTGCGCGGTCACCGGCCACGACGCTTCCCTCGGCGGTCCGGTAGCTCACGTCCAACTGGCGGGTGTCCGCCCCGCGTTCGTGGGCGTCCTCGGCGCCGTCCCGGTGCTTGCGCAGCAGTCGGGAGCTGATCGCCAGGACCCGTTCGGCGGTCGCGCGCCGTTCGGTCTGGTAGCTGTCGAGCAGGTCGGGCGAGCCGTCGGCCAGTTTCCAGCCGAGGTTGTAGGCGTCCTGCACGCCGGTGTTGAGGCCCTGGCCGCCGGTGGGCGGATGGACGTGCGCGGCGTCACCGGCGAGGAAGACCCGGCCGCTGCGGAAGCGCTCGGCCAGGCGGATGTTCGGCCGCCAGACGGTCGACCAAGCGAGCCGGTCCAGTCGGACCCCCGCGCCGAATGCGTCCAGCTTGCCCTGGAGGGTCTCCAGCGAGGCTTGGTCGTCGTCCTCGGAGAGCGGTGCGTTGAACTGGAACAACCCCGGGGTGCTGGGCAGCGGGCTCAGGCCGACTCCGGACCAGGGGGCGTCGGCGCGGGCGAACCAGTAGCCCCAGTCGTGGTCCAGGGCGGCGGCGCGCACGTCGCCGAGCAGCATCCGGACGCTCTCGTCCGTCGTCCCCAGGAACGGGATGCCCAGGGCCTTGCGGACGGTGCTGCGCCCGCCGTCGGCGCCCACCAGGTAGGCGGCGCGGACGGTCTCGCCGTTGGAGAGGCGGGCCGTCACGCCGTCCGCGTCCTGGGTGAAGTCGACGAGTGCGGTGCCGAGTTCGACACGCACGTCGAACTCGGCGAGGCGGTCCCGCAGGATGCGCTCGGTCTGTGACTGGCCGAGGACCCAGGCATTGGGGTACGGCACGTCGGGGGTGGGGTCGAGGAGCGCGGCCGTCCGCCGGTCCCCGACGTGCGCCCCGTCGAGGTGCACGCGGACCGTCGCCACCACCTGCCCCTGCTGGAGGACCGCCTCGAGCACTCCCAGGTCCTCGAAGACCTCCAGGGTGCGCGGCTGGAGGCCGTCGCCCCGCGAGCCGTCGAAGTGCGCGTCCGCCTGGTCGACGACGCGCACGGCGAGTCCCCGTCGAGCCAGGTCGATGCCCAGGGTCAGTCCGGTGGGACCGGCGCCGGCGATGATCACGTCCATGGTGGAACCCCAATTCCTGAATCTCGATTCACTGAATACGGATTCAGTATGTTGGTTGGTACTGTTCCCGGTCAATGGAGGTGCCGTGAAGCGCAAGGAGAGAGCGGCGGAGACCGAGGCCGCCCTGAAGGCCGCTGCCGGGCGGGTGTTCGCCGAACGCGGCTACCTCAACACGAAGATCACGGACATCACCGCCGAGGCCGGCCGCGCGGCGGGCTCCTTCTACAACCACTTCGCCGGCAAGGAAGCCCTGCTCGAAGCGCTCCTGGCCGACCTGGCGGCGGACAGCGACTCGTGGGCCGCCGGCCCCGGGCACCGGTCGGACTTCACCGATCCGCAGGCGGTCCGCGAACACGTCGCGGTGTACGTCCGCCTCTACCGCGAGCACGCCGCGACGCTGCGCGCCGTGCAGGAGGCGGCACTGGTCAGCGAGGGCTTCGCCGCCACCGTCAACCGTTTCGCGGCGGGCCAGGCGGCCGACCTCCTCGGTCACGTCGCCCAGGTCGCCGAGGCGGGGCGTCGGCTACCCGCCGCTCCGGAGACCGCCCTGCGCATGACCTTCTCCCTGGTCCACGCCTTCCTCAGGGCCCGGCAGCAGCAGGCCGACCCGGCCACCGACGAGGAAGCCACCGAAGCCCTGACCCGCTTCGTCTACCGCGGCCTCAACGGTCGCGACTACTGAGCGCCGGCCGACCCCTGTCACCAGGCACTCTGTGACACGGACGCCCCTCATGGACCGCCGAGCTGTGCTACGGTTTAAAAGTTGCAGTTGTGGTACCCATGAACCCATGTGCGCCTGACGGGAATGTTCCTCCATCAGGCGCCTTGTTTGTTTTTCCGGCATCTCCGGATGGGGCCTTTGTTTACCAGAAGGAGAAAGTCATGGCACAGGGAATCGTGAAGTGGTTCAACGCCGAAAAGGGTTTCGGCTTCATTCAGCAGGACGGCGGCGGCCCGGACGTCTTCGCCCACTACTCGAACATTCAGTCCCAGGGCTTCCGTGAGCTCCAGGAGGGCCAGCGGGTCTCCTTCGACGTCACGCAGGGCCAGAAGGGCCCGCAGGCGGAGAACATCATCCCCGCCTGAGCGCCGGACGCGTATCCGCTAGCCGGGGTCCGCACCGCCGTGGTGCGGACCCCGGTTTGCGCTGTTTCCAGGAAGGCACATAACCGCATGTCCCGCAGGTCCCAGAAGTCGAACCGGCGCGCCGCGTCGCCCGCGTCGTCCGCACCGTCGTCGAGGGAGTTCCGGCTGCCGGAAAACACGACACCCGCACTTCCCGCCGTCGAGGACTTCGCCGGCCTGGACATGCCCGCGGGTCTGCTGAAGACCCTCACCGCACAGGGCGTGACCACCCCGTTCCCCATCCAGGCGGCCACGCTGCCCAACTCGCTCGCCGGCCGTGACCTGCTGGGACGCGGACGCACCGGGTCCGGCAAGACCCTCGCGTTCGGACTGGCGCTGCTGGCCCGCACGGCCGGAATGCGGGCGGAGTCCAAGGCTCCGCTGGCCCTCGTGCTGGTGCCCACCCGTGAACTCGCGCAGCAGGTGACGGACGCGCTGACCCCCTACGCGACCGCGGTGAACCTCCGCCTGGCGACCGTGGTCGGCGGGTTGTCCATCACCAAGCAGGCGAGCACGCTCCGGCGCGGCGTCGAGGTGCTCGTGGCGACCCCCGGCAGGCTCAACGACCTGGTGGAGCGCGGCGACTGCGTGCTCGACGGCGTCCGCATCACGGTGCTGGACGAAGCCGACCAGATGACCGACATGGGCTTCCTGCCGCAGATCACCAAGCTGCTCCAGCAGGTGCGGTCCGACGGCCAGCGCCTGCTCTTCTCGGCCACCCTGGACCGCAACATCGACCGCCTGGTGCAGCGGTTCCTGACCGACCCGGTGGTGCACTCCGTCGACCCGTCCGCGGGCGCGGTGACCACCATGGAGCACCACGTGTTCCACGTCCAGGACGAGACCGACAAGAAGGCCGTCACCACGCGCATCGCGGCCCGTGACGGCCGGGTCATCCTCTTCCTCGACACCAAGCGGTCCGCTGACCGGCTCGCCAAGCGGCTCCTGGCCGTCGGTGTCCGGGCGGCGGCCCTGCACGGCGGCCGTTCCCAGCCGCAGCGCAACCGCACCCTGGAACAGTTCAAGAACGGCCAGGTCACCGCGTTGGTGGCGACCAACGTCGCGGCCCGCGGCATCCACGTCGACGACCTCGACCTGGTCGTGAACGTCGATCCGCCGACCGACCACAAGGACTACGTGCACCGAGGCGGTCGCACCGCCCGTGCCGGTGGCTCCGGCAGCGTGGTCACCCTGGTCCTGCCCGCGCAGAAGCGGGAGGTCACCCGGCTCATGTCGGACGCCGGCATCCGTCCCCGGACGGCCCGCATCACGTCCAGTGACACGGAACTGACCACCATCACCGGTGCCCGGGAGCCCTCCGGCGTGGCCGTTGCCCTCGAAGTTCCCCAGCAGGCGGCACCGTCCGCGGCCCGCTCGGACCGCAAGCCCGGCACCGAGGGCGGTCAGCGGTCCGGCCGCCGACGCCGGAGCGGCGCCGCGACCGGAACCGGAACCGGCGCGGCGGCGACCGCCGCCGGCGCGGGTGCGGGGCGTCGGGGCCGCCGGGGCGCGGCCGTGGGCGGCGCAGCCGCGGGTGGCGCCGGTACCAGCGGCGGACGTGGCGCGGCCCGCCGCAAGACGGGTGGCACGGCCACCGGCGGTGCCGGTGGCGCGGGTGGCCGCGGCACCGACCGGCGGGGTGGCCGCCGTCCCGCCGCCTCCTGAGCCCCGTCGCCGGGGACGCGGAAGCAACCCCGCCCGGCGGTCTCGAACCCGGGTGGGGACACGGGCCCAAGTCCGCCGCCGCTGACGGTGGTTGAGGGTTCGTCGAGAGGTCTGGAAACCGGCCCGCCACGCGCTTGCGCGTGGCGGGCCGCGTCGTGGGGGCGGGCCTCACCCGGCCGGTTCGGTGCGCGCCATGGCGAACTCCCGGCGGGGCTCGCCCGCGCGCACCGGCTGCACCCGCCCGGTGCGCTGGAAGCCGTGCCGGGCGTAGAGGCGCTCCGCGTGGTCGTTCTCCTGCGCGACCCAGAGTTCGACCCGGGGGCAATCGTGCTCCTTCGCCCACCGCAACGCCGCCCGCACCAGGAGATCGCCCACCCCGCGCCCGCGGCCGTCGGGGTGTACCCACATCGAGACCAACTCCGCACGGCCCGCCTCGACCGGCACGATGCCGATCAGCCCGCACGTCCGGTCGCCGTCCTGTGCGACGAACCTGCTGCGCCGGGCGAGGCGTTCGCGCCACCCGTCCTCCGTGAGCGCCCGCTCCGCCTCCCACGTGGAGCCGAACGCCTCCGGGGCGTCCGCGAGTGCCGCCAGTCGAACGGTGCGGTACAGGGCCCAGTCCTCGGTCGAGAGGGGGCGCACGGATAGCGTCGTCATGCGCGAGACCCTGACGGCCGCGGCGATCGCGCGCAAGGGAATTTCGTGACGGTGCGCGGTGGACTGGTTCCGGCATGATCCTCTGACTAAGGTCAGAGGATGGATGCGACGCAGATCGACCAGGTGCGGCGCTTCAACCGTGCCGTCACGGAACGCGTGGGCGTGCTGCACGACCACTATCTGGGGCGGGACCGGCCCGTCGGAGAGGCCCGGCTGTTGTGGGAGGTCGGCGAACAGGGCCAGGACGTGCGGTGGTTGCGCGAGCGCCTGGGACTGGACTCCGGGTACGTCAGCCGGCTGTTGCGGTCGCTGGCGGACGACGGCCTGGTGACGGTGCAGCCGCAGTCCCGGGACCGGCGGGTGCGCACCGTGCGGCTCACCGAGGCCGGACGGGCGGAACGCGCTCTGGTGGACCGGCGCAGCGACGAGTTGGCCGGCTCCCTGCTCGAACCGCTCAACGCCGCCCAGCGCGACCGGCTGGTGACCGCGATGGCGGAGGTCAACCGGTTGCTGACCGCCGCGACGGTCGTGCTGCACACCGTGGCCCCGGACCACCCCGATGCCCAGTACTGCCTGCAGTCCTACTTCGGTGAGTTGCGGGAGCGGTTCGCCTCGGGCTTCGACCCGGTGCGCAGCCTGCTCCCCGACGCGGGCGAACTCCAGCCCCCGCACGGCCTGTTGCTGGTCGCCCGGCTGCACGGCGAACCGGTCGGCTGCGCCGGCCTGAAGCTGCCGCCCGGCGCACCGGCCGAGATCAAGCGCATGTGGGTCGCGCCGCAGGCCAGGGGACTGGGACTGGGACGCAGGTTCGTGGCCGAGTTGGTGGCGCGGGCGGCCAGGCACGGCTGCGACCTGCTGCGCCTGGACACCAACGAGGCGCTCACCGCCGCGATCGGCCTCTACCGCTCCTGTGGGTTCGAGGAGGTCGCCGCCTTCAACGACGAGCCCTACGCGCACCACTGGTTCGAGAAGCGGATCACCGGAGTGCCGCCCGGGTGAGGGTTTCCTGGTACTCCAGCACCTTCGTCCGGGCCCCGGCCGGTAGGGGAGCGCCCGCGTCGAGGAGGCGGGGCAGCAGGTCGCGCCGGGTGGTCAGGGCGCGGAACATCAGCGCGACGGTGACGTCGTGGTCGGGCCGGTGGACGATGCGCACCGGGTCGCCGGCGCAGATCTGACCGGACGTCAGGACGCGTAGGTACGCGCCGGGCACGGCGGCCCGGGTGAAGCGTTTGACCCAGCCGGGCTCGTCCAACCAGCCTTGGAAGGTGCGGCAGGGGACCCGCGGTGACGTGACCTCCAGGAGCAACTCCCCGCCGATGCGCCAGCGTTCGCCGATGCGGGCGGTGGTGACGTCCAGGCCGGTGGTGGTGAGGTTCTCGCCGAAGACGCCGTTGGGGAGCGCGCGGTCCAGTTGCCGCTGCCAGTCGTCGAGGTCCTCGCGGGCGTAGGCGTAGACGGCCTGGTCGTCGCCGCCGTGCCGGACGCGGTCCAGCACCGCGTCGCCGGCCAGGCCGCTGCCGCCGATGCCCCTGGGGCCGGGGGCGGCCACGGATACGGGGCCGGGTGCGGGGCGCTTGTCGATGCCGGTGCCGTGGGCGGCGGCATAGGGGGCGGTCAGGCACCGCCCCACGTTCACGGTCAGCAGGGTTGCGGTCTGCGTGCTCATGCGCGAAAGCGTAAGGTGTGCCGATGGCGACGGCCACTTACTTTTGGACTTTGTCTAAAGGTGTTTTCAGTTCAAGTCGGGGTTGCGCAAGGCTGCCAGGAAGCCGTCGACCGTTGCGGTCTGGGTTTCCGCGGGGAAGTGGTGCGGGTCGAACAGAGCCTGGACGGTCAGGCCGTGGACGAACGCGACCACCGTCGCGGCGAGTTGGTCGAGATCGGCGTCTGCGGGCAGTTCGCCCAGGGTGCGGGCGGCGGCCAAGTGCGGGTGGAGCGCGGCGCGGATGCGGGCGTAGCGGTCGGCCTGGTCGGCGTGCAGGCCCGGGTCGGCGAGGGCCTGGTCCCAGGAGCCGACCCAGATCCGGTTGCGGGCGGTGTTCTCCTCGCCGATCGGCAGCAGGTCCAGGAGGGCGGTGCGGAGGGCGGCGAGGCCCGGTCGGGGGTGCGGGCGGCGGGGGCGCTCCGCGCCGTCCTTCTCCAACAGTTCGAGGGCGTGCGCGACCAGGGCCCGTTTGGTCGGGAAGTAGTGCATGACCAGCCCGGTGGAGACCTCCAACTCGGCCGCCACGGCGCGCAGGGTCAGGCCGCCGAAGCCCTTGGCGGCCAGTATGCGCCAGACCGCCTGGGATACCTGCGCGCGGCGGGATGCGTGATCGACGGGGGCGGGAGGAGGCATGGGGATTAGAGTACGTACCGAACGCTTGTTACGTACCGTGGATGCAGACGGAGGACCCATGTTCGCCTTGCCGCTCGATGACGGCGCCCAACTGCGGCCCCTGGAGCCCTGGCAGGCACCGGAGTTCCTGGCCCACATGGAGCGCGCGCGGCCGACGGTGGACCCCTGGATCCCGTGGGCGACCCGCAGCACCGACCTGGTGACCGCGCTCACCGTCCTCCAGGGCTACGCGGACGGCCAGGCCAAGGACGGCGCCCGCATCTACGGCATCTGGTTGGACGGGGTGTTGGTCGGCGGCGTGATGTTCACGCAGTTCGACGCGGCGCTGGGGGTCTGCGAGATCGGCTGCTGGTTGGAGTCGGCGGGGGAGGGGCGTGGTCTGGTGCACCGGGCCAGCCGACTGCTGATCGACTGGGCCTTCCGGGAGCGCGGGATGAGCCGCGTGGAGTGGCGGACGACGCCCGCCAACAAGCGCAGCGTCGCGGCGGCGCGCCGGCTCGGCATGAGTCGCGACGGGGTGCTGCGCCAGCAGTTCCCCTACCGGGGCGTCAGGCAGGACACCGAGATCTGGTCCGTGCTCGCGGAGGAGTGGGACGGGTGAGGGGGCGGGGGCTGCGCGGTGTCGCGGAAGCCGACAGGCGGCCCTGGCTAGGGCCGCCTGGGCGAGAAGGCCAGCAACTCCCTTGTTTTGCACCGCACTTGTCCACGGCCACGCCTTCGACGGGGCTCCACAAACCGGACGGTAAGGGCGGCATCGCCAGAGCCAGGGTGGCGACGATCGCCTCGGACGTCCGGGCGACGAGCGCCGTGTTGGCAGCGCACGTCACCATCCGCTCGACCACATCATGGTCAAGGGGCTTCGCCGTCGAGGACAACCGCGGCAACAACCGGCCGATGGCGTCGGCGAGTTCGCGACTCGCTTCCTTGATGACGGCTGCATGGACGTTCATGCGGCGCGGCTCGTATGTCTCCCGGTCGAAGGCAGGCGGGCACGCCCTGTCAGGGGTGGAGGGCCTCGCGCAGGGTGCGTACCTGGTCGGTGAGGTTGTGTTCGCTGATGTGGGCCTGGGGGAAGAGGATGTCGAAGCCGTGGACGGCGCCGGGGACCTGGACGAGTTCGGTGGTGACGCCGGCGGCGGACAGGCGTGCGGCGTAGTCGCGGCCCTCGTCGCGCAGCGGGTCGATCTCAGCCACGGCGATGTAGGTGGGCGGTAGGCCGCTGAGGTCGGTGGCGCGGATCGGGAAGGCGTACGGGTCGGCGTGGCTGTCCTTCGCGTAGTGCTGCACGGCCAGTTCCATTGCGCCGCGGTTGAGGACCGGGGTATCGGTGAACTCCCGTGCTGAGGCGCTGGTGAGGCTGCTGTCCAGGCTGGGGTAGGTCAGGGACTGGAAGAGCAGGTGCGGGCCCGTCTGGTCGCGGGCGCGGAGCACGGTGGAGGCGGCGATGTTCCCGCCGGCGCTGCCGCCGGCCACCGCGATGCGTGTGCGGTCTCCGCCGAGTTCGGCCGGGTTGTCGGCGATCCAGTTCAGGGCGGCGTAGGCGTCGTCGGCTGCGGCCGGGTAGGGGTGTTCGGGGGCGAGGCGGTAGTCGACGGAGACGACGACGGCGTGGGCGTCGCGGGCGTAGCGCAGGGAGCGTCCCTCTTCGGCCTCGGGGGATCCGTAGGTGTAGGCGCCGCCGTGCACATAGAGGATCATCGGCAGGTCTTCGGCGGCGTCGGTGCGGTAGACGCGCAGCCGTAGTTGTCCTGCGGGGCCGGGGATGTACAGGTCCCGCACCTTGACCTGATCGTCGACGGAGGTGTCGGGGCGTGCGCGCAGGAGTGCGTAGCGCTGGGGGTCGGCGAGGACGGCGTCCAGGCCGTGGACGGGGAAGACGCCGGTGTCGGCGGTGTCGAGCAGGGTCTGGATCTCGGGATCGACGGCGGGGACGGTCATGGCTGGATGGCCACCTTCCGGGTGTTCGACCGGGCGCTGCCCGGTCTGTTGTGCGGAACCGATCTCAGTCTCTGTCGATCACCAACGGCACAGAAGTGGCCCGGTGGCCACTGTGTGCAACTATCGGGCCATGACTGTTGCGACACCGCATCATGTGGCCGTCCTCGCCCTCGCGCCGGTGGTGGCCTTCGACCTGAGCATCCCGGCCCAGATGCTGGCCGCCGTCGAAACCCGCGCGGGCACCGCGGCCTACGAGGTGCGCACCCTCACACCGGACGGCTCCCCGGTACCGACGGTGAACGGGTACGACGTCATTCCCCAGGGCGACCTGTCCCTGCTGGAGGACGCCGACACGGTGATCGTCGCCGGGACCCACTGCCCGGAGGTACTGGACGCTGGCACGGTGGACGACTCCGTCGCCGAAGCGCTGCGCCGTGCGGCCCGGCGCCGCGCCCGGCTGGTGTCCCTGTGCACCGGCTCGTTCGTCCTCGCGGCCGCCGGCCTGCTGGAAGACCGCCGGGCCGCGACCCACTGGCGCTACGCGCAGCAGTTCAGGCGGCTCTTCCCGGAAGTCGTCCTCGACATCGACCCGCTGTACATCGCCGATCGCGGGATCCTGACGTCGGCCGGCGGCGCGGCCGCCATCGACCTGTGCCTGCACCTGGTCCGGGAGGACCACGGCAGTTCCGTGGCGAACCGGGTGGCGCGGTACAACGTCGTCGCGCCCATGAGAGACGGAGGGCAGGCACAGTACATCGAGCACCCGGTCCGGGAGGACGCGGGCACCTCTACGGCCGGGGCACGGACGCTGATGGCGGAGCACCTGGACCGGCGACTGTCCCTCAAGGACCTCGCGGCCCACTGCCACATGAGCGTACGGACCTTCACCAGGCGCTTCCGGCAGGAGACCGGGCTCTCCCCTGCCGAATGGCTCGCCTCGGCCCGCTTGGCGCACGTACGCCATCTGCTGGAGTCGACCGAACTGCCTGTTGACGACATCGCCTCCAGGGCCGGCCTGGGCAGCGGCACCAACCTGCGCAAGCACCTGCGCACCGCGCTGGGCACCACCCCCTCCGCCTACCGGAGGGCATTCCGCTCAGCCACCACTGCCGGCGCGCCGTCCCTCTCCGAGGACCAGCGGGTCCGGCCCGCGGGCACGTGACGCCGTTCGGCGCGGGCCTTCCCGGCAACACGAACGCCCACACGGGGAGTTGGCCGCGCCGGGAGGCCGCGGGGCGCGGGCGGTGCGCCGGCGCCCCGGTCGGCGCGTACGGGGTCTGCGAGACGACCTGGTCCCGGTGGCGCCGTAGTGGTCCAGGACCTTGTCCATGTTGGCGTGGGTCTGCTTGACCTGAGCGGCGAAGCCGCCCGCGTGGAGGAACTCGCCTGCCTCATCGAACGCGAGCTGTCCGGAGACGTGGACCAGCTCACCGGACCTGATCGCCGGTGAGTGGCCGAAGTCGCTCTCCGCCGGCATGTCGTAGCGGAAGACGTCAATGGTGGCCGCAGCGTTGGCCCTTCCCGTCTCGAACTGGGCTCGCAGCCGCTCGGGACACGGCCCGTACTCACCTGTCGGCAGGTATGGATCGATCAACTTCCGCTGCTCATCGGCGAGTTGTCTGTGCGTCACACCCGGCGCCCTGTCAGATTCCGCCCCATGCGGCCGCGAAATCGAAGGACGATCACCACCTCACACGGCCCCTAGGGCGTTTCTGATGGATCTCCGCGGCGTCGCGGCGTCTGGCACGCACTCCCCCACGCCTAAAGGGCGCGGGGGGACCCCCATGCTGCGTTGCCGAAATGTCCCCGTAGCTCCGCTATGGAGACATCCCGGCGCCTTGCGATCGCACGCACCAGACGCCGCTCCTTCCTCCACGGAGATCCATCAGAAACGCCCTAGTGACCTGAGTCGGAGATTCGGTGGCAGTAGGCGGCGACTTTGTCGAGGATCTCGTCGGCTGTCTTCGTCCAGACGAATGGTTGTGGGTGGTCGTTCCAGTCGGCGAGCCAGGCTCGGATGTC